>NZ_LT629785.1:3141324-3455456 GCF_900105995.1 Pseudomonas pohangensis
TGCGCTGGAACTTCAGATCCCACACGCCGTGCCCGAGGCGCTCGCCACGGCGCTCGAACTTGGTCACCGGCCGCTCTGCCGGGCGCGGCACATAGCGGCCGTCTGCGGCCAGATTGCGATAGCCTGGCTGGGCATTCATCACTTCCAGCATGTGTTCGGCATAGGCCTCCCAGTCGGTGGCCATGTGCAGCACACCACCCACTTTCAGTTTTTGCCGCACCAGCTGCGCCCAGCCCGGCTGGACGATACGCCGCTTGTGATGGCGGGCCTTGTGCCAGGGGTCGGGAAAGAACAGCAACAGGCGGTCGAGACTGGCGTCCGCCACGCAATCGCGCAGCACTTCAATGGCATCACAGCTGTACACGCGGATATTGCTCAGGTTCTGCGTCAGCATGCCGTTGAGCAGTGCGCCGACACCCGGGCGATGCACCTCGACACCAATGAAATCTTCATCGGGTGCGGCGGCGGCCATCTCCAGCGTGGCCTGACCCATGCCGAAACCGATCTCGAAAGTGCGCGGCGCGCTGCGACCGAACAGCTGATCAAAATCCTGCAGCCCGGCACCCGGTTCAAGGCCGAACTTCGGCCAGCCCTGATCCAGCCCGCGCTGCTGCCCTTCGGTCATGCGTCCGGAGCGCATGACAAAGCTCTTGATCGCGCGGTGCGGGCGTTCGTTTGCCTCGGGCGCAGCCGATTGGTCGTCAGTCATGCTCAACTCAGGGTGCCTTCAAGTGGGGACGATGCACTGGCATAGAGCTTCTTCGGCATGCGCCCGGCCAGCCAGGCCAGACGACCGGCGATAATCGCGTGCTGCATGGCTGCACCCATCAGCACCGGGTCACCGGCATGGGCAATCGCACTGTTCATCAGCACCGCATCACAACCCAGCTCCATGGCAATGGTGGCGTCGGAAGCGGTACCTACGCCGGCATCCACCAGTACCGGCACCCTGGCCTCCTCGAGGATGATGCGCAGGTTGTAGGGGTTGCAGATGCCCAGCCCGGTACCGATCAGGCCGGCCAGCGGCATCACCGCGATACAGCCGATTTCAGCCAGCTGGCGAGCGATGATCGGATCATCGCTGGTGTAGACCATTACGTCGAAACCATCCTTGACCAGCACCTCGGCGGCCTTGAGGGTTTCGATCACATTGGGGAACAGGGTCTTCTGGTCGGCCAGCACTTCCAGCTTGACCAGATTGCGGCCATCCAGCAGTTCGCGCGCCAGGCGGCAGGTTCGTACCGCCTCCACGGCGTCAAAACAACCCGCGGTATTCGGCAGGATGGTATAGCGCTCGGGTGAAATGACATCGAGCAGGTTCGGCTCGCCAGGATTCTGGCCAAGATTGGTGCGACGTACCGCTACCGTGACTATCTCTGCGCCACTGGCCTCGATAGCCAGACGGGTTTCCTCAAGGTCGCGGTACTTGCCGGTACCGACCAGCAGCCGCGACTGGTAGGTGCGGCCGGCGATCACAAACGGCTTGTCAGGTCGGGCCTGGCTCATGGCATGTAACTCCCTGCGAGAGCCATTGGCAACAACCAATGGCTGGATAAAACGGATTGATGGCAACGCAAACGACCTTCCGGCTAACCGCCGCCGATGGCATGCACCACTTCGACACAATCATTGTCTTTCAATAGGGTGCTGCCGTGCAGACTGCGCGGCACGATATCCAGATTCAGCTCTACCGCTACGCGCCGGCCCTGCAGATCCAGCTTTGCCAGCAATTCGGCAACTGTTGCGTGGTCTGGTAACTCGAATGCGCAGCCATTGAGCCGGATCTGCATGAGCGTCTGCCAACCATCGGAAAAGGGGTGGGCATTCTAGCCCGATCAACCCTGATGACCAAGGTGCGAATCAACGCCCCATCCGCCAGGCCGCCAGGCCCAGACAGAACCAGCCACCGAGAAAGGCCAGTCCACCGAGCGGTGTGATCATGCCCAGCTTGCTGATGCCGGTCAGGGTGAGCAGATACAGGCTGCCGGAAAACAGCAGGATACCCAGAGCGAACAGCACACCGCTGACGCGCAACACTGGCTGCGGGGCATGCAGCCACAGCAACGCCACCGCCAGCAGCGCCAGACTGTGCACCAGCTGGTAGTGCGTGCCGGTCTGGAATACCGCCAGATACTCGCTGCTCAGGCGCGCCTTCAGGCCATGGGCGGCAAAGGCCCCCAGCGCCACGCCGGTAAAGCCGCCAAAGGCAGCCAGCAACAGGAACACTCGTGCCATTTGCACTCTCCACAGAAACAGACCAGAAAAGGTCTGGCTATAATGGCCGCCTCCTGTCTCACGGCCAAGCTGCAATGCTGCGCTCCCTGTTTCGACGCCTGCTGCGTTACGCCTTCTATTTTGCTGCCCTGTCGGTATTGCTGGTGCTGTCCATGCGCTGGATACCGCCGATCGGCAGCGGACTGATGATCGAGCGCAAGCTGGAATCCTGGGCCGATGGCGAGCCGGTCGAGCTGCAGCGCAGCTGGCGACCCTGGTCCGAGCTGCCGGACAACCTGAAGGTGGCCGTGATCGCCGCCGAAGACCAGAAGTTTGCCGATCACTGGGGCTTTGATGTCGATGCCATCCGTGCGGCCATCAGCCACAACCAGAGCGGCGGCAACCTGCGCGGCGCCAGTACCCTCAGCCAGCAGGTGGCCAAGAACATCTTCCTCTGGTCCGGCCGCAGCTGGCTGCGCAAGGGTCTGGAAAGCTGGTTTACCGTGCTGATCGAACTGTTGTGGTCGAAGCAGCGGATTCTCGAGGTCTACCTGAACAGCGCCGAATGGGGCGATGGCATCTTCGGTGCAGAGGCCGCCGCACGTTATCACTTCGGTATTGGCGCAGCCTACCTGTCCAACCAGCAGGCCAGCCTGCTGGCCGCCGTACTGCCCAACCCGCGCGCCTGGAGCGCGCACAAGCCGGGACCGCATGTGACCCGCCGGGCCAGGTGGATTCGGCAGCAAAGCTATCAGCTGGGCGGCAGTCATTATCTGGCCAGGTTGCAGTCCCGGCCACCCGCATGGTGGCCGGCAGCACTACCCTCGCCATAAAGCTGCCGATAGACCCCGGGGCACCGTGGTCGCGCCAGACAAGCATGCACGGTCAAAACAAAAAACCCGCCACTGGGGCGGGTCTTGAACCTCTGCAACAACGTCAGGCCTGAATCGAGCCCTTGAGCTTGTTCATGGCATTTTTCTCCAACTGACGGATGCGCTCGGCGGAAACGTTGTACTTGGCCGCGAGGTCATGCAGGGTGGATTTTTCCTCGGCCAGCCAGCGCTGGTAAAGAATATCGCGGCTGCGCTCATCCAGACCGTCCAGCGCCTCATGCAGACTGGCCGAGGAACTGTCGGCCCAGTCGGCATCTTCCATCTGCCGCGCCGGGTCGTAGCGATTGTCTTCCAGATAATGTGCAGGCGTCTGGTAAGCCGCATCGTCATCGGCATCGGCAGCCGGATCGAAAGACATGTCATGCCCGCTCAGGCGGCTTTCCATTTCCCGCACTTCGCGCACTTCGACGCCCATGCTTTCAGCCACTGCATGCACTTCATCGTTGCTCAGCCAGGCCAGACGCTTCTTCTGGCTGCGCAGATTGAAGAACAGCTTGCGCTGCGCCTTGGTGGTAGCGACTTTGACGATACGCCAGTTACGCAGAACGAACTCGTGAATCTCCGCCTTGATCCAGTGCACCGCAAAGGACACCAGGCGCACACCCATTTCCGGGTTGAAACGCTTGACCGCTTTCATCAGGCCGACGTTGCCTTCCTGGATCAGGTCAGCCTGGGCCAGCCCGTAGCCGGAATAGCTGCGGGCGATATGTACGACAAAACGCAGGTGCGCCAACACCATCTGGCGGGCGGCTTCCAGGTCTTGCTGGTAAAACAGTTTTCCAGCCAACTCGCGCTCCTGCTCGACACTCAGCAGCGGGATGCTGTTGACCGTATGCACGTAGGACTCCAGGTTGGCACCGGGCGCCAGGGCATAGGCAGGTTGCAAAGATGTGGTCATGCGAATCCTCCGACTCACGAAACGGGCTGCAGTTTAGCACTGCGCCTTCAGACATGGAACCGCCTGAAAAGTTCCCTTACAGATCATATAATCCAATAAAATCAGCTAGTTACTATCTTGGCGAGAGCTCGCTCAGATGCCGCGCGACAGCCAGCCAGGCACCGATATAACCCAACAGCAGGGCCGCCAGCAACAGGGACAGGCCATCCTCCGCAGGCACGCCGAGCAGGGCGAAATCGCTGCCATACAACCCGGCCAGACGCATCACCGCACCATTGAGCCAGTCCAGCCCATAGGCCAGCAGGCCCCAGGCCAGCAAGCCGGCACCCGCGCCATAGAGTGCGCCCATGTAAAGGAACGGTCGGCGTACATAACTGTCGGTACCACCGACCAGCTTGATCACCTCGATCTCGTTGCGCCGGTTCTCGATATGCAGCCGAATGGTATTGCCGATGACCAGTAGCAGCGCGGCAATCAACAACAGGCTCAGGCCAAACACGAAGCGGTCGCCCAGCCGCAGGATCGCCGTCAATCGCTCGACCCAGACCATATCCAGCTGCACCTGCTCGGCCTTTGGCAATTCGGCCAAGCGGTTGCGCAGGGCCTCCAGAGTGGTTTTGTCGACCTCGTGGGGCGTCACCAGAATCACCCCGGGCAACGGATTCTCCGGCAACTCCCGGAGCGCCTGACCCAGCCCGGAGCCTTGCTGGAACTCTTGCAGTGCCTGCTCGCGGCTGATCCATTCCGCCTGCGCCACACCGGGCATACTGGCGACTTCATCACGCAGCTTTTCACCCTGGGCATCGCCGACGTCCATTTTCAGGAACACCGAGATCTGCGCGGCCTTCTGCCAGGAGCCACCCAGCCGTTCGAGATTACCCAGCAACAGGGACAGGCCCATGGGCAGACTCAGCGCCACCGCCATCACCAGACAGGTGAAGAAGCTGCCAAACGGCTGCCGGACCAGACGGCGCAGGCTGTCGAGCAGACTGGCGCGATGGCTTTCCAGCCAGGCACGCAGATGCCGGCGGAAATCCGACTCCGGCTTTTTCCCGCCTGCCGGGGCTACGGCTGCCGGCCCACCGATCCGTTCAGCCGCTTTGGGATTACGTATGGCACTCATCAGCTGGCCTCCCCGTCGCCAATCAGGCGCCCGCGCTGCAGGGTCAGCATGCGGTGACGCATGCGTGCGATCAGGGCCAGGTCGTGGCTGGCGATCAGTACCGTGGTGCCCAGCCGGTTAATGTCCTCGAATACTCCCATGATTTCTGCCGCCAGCCGCGGATCCAGGTTGCCGGTCGGCTCATCTGCCAGCAGCAGGGCCGGACGATGCACGATGGCACGGGCAATACCGACGCGCTGCTGCTGTCCGGTGGAAAGATCCTCGGGAAACTGCAGGGCCTTGTCGCCGAGACTGACCCGCTCCAGCGCCACGCCGACACGATCGGCGATTTCCTGCTTGTCGAGGCCGAGAATCTGCAGTGGCAACGCCACATTGGCGAACACGTTGCGATCGAGCAGCAAGCGGTGATTCTGGAAGACCACACCGATCTGTCGGCGCAGATAGGGAATCTGTGCATTGGTGATGCTCGCCAGATCCTGCCCGGCCAGCAGCAACTTGCCATTGGAGGGGCGCTCCATGGCCAGCAACAAGCGCAGCAAAGTACTTTTGCCGGCGCCCGAGTGACCGGTGACGAACAGGAATTCGCCGCGCCGCACCTTGAAACTCAATTCATGCAGGCCGATATGGCCGTTCGGGTAACGCTTGGCGACCTGTTCGAATCGAATCATGTGCGCTCCCTGGCCGCAAACAGGGCCTTGACGAAATCGTCCGCGGCAAAGGTGCGCAGATCGTCAATCCCCTCACCCACACCGATGTAGCGGATCGGCAGATTGAACTGCTTGGCCAGGGCGAAGATCACCCCGCCCTTGGCGGTGCCGTCCAGCTTGGTCAGTGCCAGCCCGGTCAGTTCGACCGCCTGATGGAACTGCTTGGTCTGGTTGATCGCATTCTGTCCGGTGCCGGCATCCAGCACCAGCAACACCTCATGCGGCGCCGTCTGATCGAGCTTGCCGATTACCCGGCGCACCTTCTTCAGCTCTTCCATCAGGTTGTCTTTGGTGTGCAGACGGCCAGCCGTATCGGCAATCAGTACATCAATGCCGCGGGCCTTGGCCGCCTGTACCGCGTCAAAGATCACCGAAGCCGAGTCGGCACCGGTGTGCTGGGCAATTACCGGTATCTGGTTGCGCTCGCCCCACACCTGCAGCTGCTCTACCGCTGCGGCACGGAAGGTATCGCCGGCAGCCAGCATGACCTTCTTGCCATCCTGCTGCAGCTTCTTCGCCAGCTTGCCGATGGTGGTGGTTTTGCCCGCACCATTTACTCCGACCACCAGAATCACATAGGGCTGGATGGCTTTGTCGATCTGCAGCGGCTGCTCCACCGGTTTGAGCAACTGCTGAAGCTCTTCCTGCAACGCCTTGTACAGCGCATTGCTGTCCGCCAGCTCCTTGCGCGCCACACGGCGGGTCAGGCTTTGTACGATCTGCGTAGTCGCCTCGACACCAACATCGGCTGTCAGCAGACGGGTTTCCATTTCCTCGAGCAGGTCATCATCAATGGCTTTCTTGCCGAGAAACAGGCTGGCCATGCCTTCGCCCAGACTGGCACTGGTCTTCGCCAGAGCCAGCTTGAGACGCAGAAAGAATCCATCCTTGACCGCTTCGGCAGATTTACCCTCGCCCGCAACAACAGCAGCAACGACTTGCGGCGGAACCACCGGCGGCGCTTCGGCAACGCCTGGGCTCGGCGCATGGCTGACTTCAGCGCCGGCATTGATACGGAAACGCGAGAAAGCCGGCGCGGGCGTGGCTGCAGGGGTAACCGCAGCCGGTGCCGTCTCGGCCGGAAGCGCAGGCGGCTCAGTCGGCTCAGGCGGTGCAACCGCCGGGGCAGGCTCCGCCGGCAAGACCGGCGGTTGCGCCTCAGCAACCGGAGCAGTTCCACTGGCAGGCAGGCCTTCTGCGGCCTGCTGCTCCGGCGCCGGTTCTGGCAGCACATCCGGCTGCGAAGCGACTGCCGCCGCCGGCGCTGCGCCGGCTGCCGGCTGCTCAGCCGGTTTCCTGCGCATCCAGCCGAACATGCCTTTCTTTTCCGTAGCCGGTTTGTCGGCTGCAGGCAGCGGACTTTCGGGCTGCGCCTGCTTCGGGGCACCCGGTTGCTGGCCGGCAGATGCCTGATCTGCCGGAGGCTGGGAGTTTTTCTTGTCGTCAGTGGAACCAAACATGGATGGCAACTATCTCATGCAAGCGCCACGCTAGCCGGATACCGCTAGTCATGGCCGCCGGGGAAACGGATGCGTATCCTAGCATCTCCACGCTCGCTGGCGGTACGACCGCCGCAGCCGTCTGACGGGTTCCAATACTGATGAAATTCACACAACTGCGGGCGTTATGCCTGCTTGCTTGCATCCTCAGCGTGCCAGTGCAAACCCTTGCAGCGGCACCGCAACCTACCCACGAATTCACCCTGGACAACGGCCTCAAGGTGATTGTGCGCGAAGACCACCGGGCGCCTCTGGTGGTTTCGCAGCTCTGGTACAAAATCGGCTCGAGTTACGAGACACCGGGGCAGACCGGCCTCTCGCATGCTCTGGAGCACATGATGTTCAAGGGCAGCAAGAACCTCGCCCCGGGTGAAGCCTCGCGCATCCTGCGCGAACTGGGCGCCGAGGAAAATGCCTTCACTTCCGACGACTACACGGCCTACTACCAGGTGCTGGCGCGTGACCGTCTGGGGGTGGCTTTCGAGCTGGAAGCCGATCGCATGGCCAGCCTGCAAATTCCGCCCGAAGAGTTCACCCGTGAAATCGAGGTGATCAAGGAAGAGCGGCGGATGCGCACCGATGACAAGCCTTCCTCGCTGGCTTACGAGCGCTTCAAGGCGCTGGCATACCCCGCCAGCGGCTACCACAACCCGACTATCGGCTGGATGGCCGACCTGCAGCGCATGACCGATCCGCAGCTGCGCGCCTGGTACCAGGCCTGGTATGTACCGAACAATGCCACGCTGGTGGTGGTCGGCGATGTCAGCGCAGAGGAGGTGAAAACCCTCGCGCAGCGCTATTTCGGCAATATTCCACAGCGCAGCGTGCCGATTGCACGACGGCCACTGGAGCTGGCCGAACCGGGCGAGCGGCGTATCAGCCTGCATGTAAAAACCCAGCTGCCCAGCCTGATGATGGGTTTCAACGTGCCCGGCCTCGCCACCAGCAAAGACAGCACTTCGATCCATGCGTTACGCCTGATCGCCGGCCTGCTCGATGGTGGCTACAGTGCACGCCTGCCTTCGCGCCTTGAGCGCGGCACGGAACTGGTCAGCGGCGCTTCGGCCTGGTACGACGCCTTTGCCCGCGGTGACAGCCTGTTCGTGCTTTCCGCCACGCCCAATGTGCAGAAAGGCAAAACCCTGCAGCAGGTTGAAGCCGGTCTGTGGGGGGAACTGCAAGCCTTGCAACAGCAGCCACCGAGCAGCGAAGAGCTGGAGCGGGTGCGCGCCCAGGTCATCGCCGGGCTGGTTTATGAACGCGACTCCATCACCAGCCAGGCCACCACCATCGGCCAGCTGGAAAGCGTCGGCCTGCGCTGGCAGTTGATGGATGAGGACCTCGCCGCCCTGCAGGCGGTGACGCCTGCCGATATCCAGGCCGCGGCGAAAACCTACTTCACCCGCTCGCGCCTGAGCGTCGCCTACGTATTGCCCGAGGAGCCCCGCGATGAATGAGCGCAACGGACTGCATTACGCGCTGACGGCCCTGATCATCAGCCTGCTGGTTGGCGCACTGGCCATGCTGGCCAGCCAGCCGACCTCTGACCAGGCTCATCTGGCCCCGACGGAGGCGCCTGCTGCCGGCCTGCAGTCGCTGGCCGAACTGGACGGCAAGGCCCCGGCCCGCCGCGCACTGGACATCCAGACCTGGCAAACCGCCGAAGGCTCGAAAGTACTGTTTGTCGCCGCGCCTGAATTGCCGATGCTCGACCTGCGGGTAACTTTCGCCGCCGGCAGCAGCCATGATGGCGATCAACCGGGGCTGGCCATGCTGACCAATGCCATGCTCAACGAAGGCATTGCCGGCAAGGACGTTACTGCGATCGCCGAAGGTTTCGAAAATCTTGGCGCTGCTTTCGGCAACGGTGCCTACCGCGACATGGCGATAGCCTCGCTGCGCACCCTTAGTGCCCCGGCACAGCGGATCCCGGCACTGGAACTGTTTACCGAAGTCATTGGCCGGCCGACCTTCCCGGCAGACTCGCTGGCACGCATCCAGAACCAGATGCTCGCCGGCTTTGAACAGCAGAAGCAGAACCCCGGCAAACTGGCGGCGCTGAGGCTGTTCGAGAACCTCTACGGTACGCACCCTTATGCGCATCCCAGCGATGGCGATGCGCAAAGCGTGCCCGGCATTGATGTCCAAGCCCTGCAGGCATTCCATCAAAAAGCCTACAGCGCCTGCAACGCCGTGATTGCACTGGTCGGCGATCTCAGCCGCAGCGAGGCCGAGGCCATAGCCGAACAGGTTTCCCGGGCCTTGCCAGAAGGTCCTGCGCTGCCGAAAGTGGCCCAGCCCGAAACACCCGAACCGGGCCAGCAGCACATCGAATTCCCGTCGGCGCAGACCACCCTGTTTCTGGCCCAACTCGGTGTCGACCGGCAGGATCCGGATTACCCGGCACTCTATCTGGGCAACCAGATTCTCGGTGGCGGCGGCTTCGGCACGCGTCTGATGGAAGAGGTGCGCGAAAAGCGCGGGCTGGCCTACGGGGTGTACTCCAGCTTCAGCCCGATGCAGGCCCGCGGCCCGTTCATGATCAACCTGCAGACCCGCGCCGAACTGAGCGAGGGCACCCTGCAGCTGGTACAGGACATCCTGCGCCAGTACCTCGCCGAGGGCCCGACGCAGAAAGAACTGGATGATGCCAAGCGTGAAACCGCCGGCAGCTTTCCGATGACCACGGCCAGCAACGCCGACATCGTCGGCCAGCTCGGTGCGATCGGCTTCTACGACCTGCCCCTGACCCAGCTGGAAGACTTCATGGCGCAGGTCCAGGCGCAGACGGTTGAAAGCGTGAAAGCCGCCATGCAGAAACATCTGTCGGCGCAAGCCATGCTGATCGTCACCGCCGGGCCGACTGTCGCGCAAAAGGAACTACCACCACCCACTGACAAACCGGCAGCACTGCCTGCCGGCGTACCGGAGCACTGATGCGCAATAAACCGAAAGCCCGGCCAGCCGTCGCCAGCCATGGCGGCGAAGGCCAGCTGCGCATCATCGCCGGTGTCTGGCGCAGCCGGCAGTTCAATTTCCCGATGGCTGCCGGCCTGCGCCCGACCCCCAACCGCGTGCGCGAAACCCTGTTCAACTGGCTGGCACCCCATGTCGAAGGCGCCCGGGTGCTGGACGTCTTTACCGGTAGCGGTGCGTTGTTTCTCGAAGCCCTCTCGCGCGGTGCCGGCAGTGCCCTGGCGCTGGACCAGAACCCGGCAGCCATCAACGCCCTGCGCGGTCATCTGCAGATCCTGCGCTGTGACAACGGCCAGCTGCTCAACACCGATGCCCTGCGCTACCTGCAGCAGCAAGCAGCAACGGCGTTTGATCTGGTATTTCTCGATCCGCCGTTCGGCCAGGACCTGCTGCGACCGGCCTGCGCTGCGCTGGAAGAACAAGGCTGGCTGAGCAAGGACGCATGGATATACACCGAAAGCGATAACCCGCCCTCCAGCCTTGGCCTGCCGGGTAACTGGCGCCTGCATCGCGAACAGAAGGCTGGCCAGGTGTATTACACGCTGTGGCAACGTACGGCCTGAACCCATGAATGGCAACTTCCAACCGGCCTGGTGGCTGCGCAACCCGCACCTGCAGACACTCTGGAGTGCGTTCTTCCGGCAAGCGCCGCAACTGCAGCGCCAGCGCGAGCGCCTGTGGCTGGAAGATGGCGATTTCCTTGATCTGGACTGGTACGGCCCGCATACGGCCGAAGCGCCGCTGGTGCTGGTGCTGCACGGCCTGACCGGCTCTTCCGGTTCGCATTACGTGCTTGGTCTGCAACAGGCTCTGGCGGCGCAGGGCTGGGCCAGTGTCGGGCTGAACTGGCGCGGCTGTTCCGGAGAAGCAAACCTGTTGCCGCGCGGCTACCACTCCGGCGTCAGTGAGGACCTGGCCACGGTCATTCGCCACTTGCAGGCGACCCGCCCGATGGCGCCACTGCATGCCGTGGGCTATTCACTGGGCGGCAACGTATTGCTCAAGTACCTCGGCGAAACTGCGGAACACTCCGGCCTGCAGGCCGCCGTGGCGGTATCGGTGCCCTTTCGCCTGGATCAGTGCGCGGACCGCATCGGCATCGGTTTTTCGCGGGTCTATCAGGCACACTTCATGCGCGAATTGCTGGCCTATGTGCGCGACAAGCAACAACGCTTTCGCGATGAAGGCCGCCGCGAACCGCTGGCCGCCCTCGAGAATCTCGGCCAGCTGGAAGATATGCGCACCTTCTGGGACTTCGACGGCCGTGTTACCGCGCCGCTGCACGGCTTTGCCGATGCCGATGACTACTATCGACGCGCGTCCAGCCGCTATTTTCTCGGCGCCATTCGCGTGCGTACCCTGCTGATCCAGGCCGCGGATGATCCCTTTGTGTTCCGTCACAGCATTCCGGCAACAGACGAGCTGTCTGCCGGCACCACCCTGGAACTGCATGCCCGCGGCGGCCATGTCGGCTTCATCGAGGGCAGCCTGCGCCGCCCCGCCTTTTATCTGGAGCGGCGGATTCCCGCCTGGCTGGCGCAACAGCTGAAAGGCAACTAAGACAGGACTGATTTATCTGCGCAACCTTGGCCGGGACTGCTTGCTGAGCTAACATCCAGCCCTTCATACCCCCTCGGCAGGACCTTGCGATGAACAGAGTGCTTTATCCCGGCACCTTCGACCCCATCACCAAAGGTCATGGAGACCTGATCGAACGTGCTGCTCGACTGTTCGATACAGTGATCATCGCGGTGGCAGCCAGCCCGAAGAAAAACCCGCTATTCACTCTCGAACAGCGCGTCGAACTGGCCCGTGAAGTGACCAGTCACTTGCCGAATATCGAGGTGGTCGGCTTTTCCACCCTGCTCGCGCACTTCGCCACCGAACAGAGGGCCAATGTCTTCCTGCGCGGATTGCGCGCGGTATCCGACTTCGAGTACGAATTCCAGCTGGCCAACATGAACCGCCAGCTGGCGCCGAATGTGGAAAGCATGTTCCTCACGCCCTCCGAAAAATACTCGTACATCTCCTCGACGCTGGTACGCGAAATTGCCGCACTCGGCGGCGATATCAGCAAGTTCGTGCATCCGGCCGTGGCTGCGGCCCTGGACGAACGCTTCAAGGATCGCTGAACCCCGCAAGCACACGCCTGGCCGCTATCCGGGCGTGACGCAGCGGCCTGTGTTACGGCACAATTCGTCCATCGATAGCCAATAACGTCGTGCCAGATGCATGACGGGAGCCGTTGCATGTCCCTGATCATTACCGACGACTGCATCAACTGTGATGTCTGTGAACCCGAATGCCCGAATGCCGCCATTTCCCAGGGCGAGGAGATCTACGAGATCGACCCCAACCTGTGTACCGAGTGCGTAGGGCACTACGATGAGCCGCAATGCCAACAGGTCTGCCCGGTCGACTGCATCCCGCTCGATGTGAATCACGTCGAAAGCAAGGATGAGCTGATGCAGAAATATCTGATTATCTCCGGCAAAGCCTGAAACCAGGGCCTGTCCGGCCAGCCATATAGGCCCCGCCAAGGTCCAGGGCAGGCTTCAGCCCGGCAGATTTCGACCTTCAACAGCGGACTGAAGCCCAACCTGCGCCACTGCACCGGCTAACTTGATGAAACGACTGCCCGCGCTGTTTGCCACGCCCCTGCTCAGTCTCAGCCTGTTGACCCAGGCTGCCGACAGACCCGGGCAAGCCGCAGTGGCCACCGCTCACCCGGCAGCCACCGTGGCCGGGCTGGAAACCCTCGCCGCCGGTGGCAATGCCTTTGATGCGGCCATTGCCGTTAGCGCCGCACTGGCGGTGGTCGAACCCTATGCATCCGGCCTCGGTGGCGGTGGTTTCTTTCTGCTGCGCCAGGCTGGCAACAAACCCGCCTATCGCTTTCTCGATGCCCGCGAGCGGGCGCCCCGCGCAGCGCACGCGGACATGTATCGACAGAACCCCGAACAGTCGCTGAACGGCGCACAAGCAGCAGCCATTCCCGGGTTGCCCGCCGCACTGGTTGATCTGGCGCAACGCTACGGCCGACTGCCCCTGCTGGCCTCGCTGACGCCGGCGATCCGCCTGGCCGAGGATGGCTTTCCCGTTGATCGCACTTATCAGGAACTCGCCAGCTGGCGCCTGCAGACACTACGTAAAAACCCGGAAAGTGCGCGGATTTTTCTTGCCCGGGGTGCAGTTCCCGAGCAATACAGCCTGATCCGCCAACCGCAACTGGCGAAGACATTGAAGCGCCTGGCAGCTTACGGTGCCGCCGGTTTCTACCAGGGCGAAATGGCTGAGCAACTGGTTGCTGGTGTGCGGGCTGGTGGCGGCATCTGGAGCCTGCGCGACCTGGCCGACTATCGGGTGATCGAGCGCCAGCCACTGTTGTTCGAGCTGGACGGCCAGCGCCTGCTGATCAGCGCCCCGCCGCCCTCGGCCGGCGGTGTGGCACTGGCGCAAAGTCTGGGCATGCTGCAACAACTGCCCTGGCAGCAAGCCGAACCCGTACAGCGCACACATCTGGTCATCGAGGTGCTGCGCCGCGCCTACCGTGAGCGCAGTCAGCTGGGCGACCCTGACTACACTGACAACCCTCTCGAGTCGCTACTCGATACCCGTTATCTGGAGCAGCTGGCCAGGAGCATTGACCCACAGCACGCCACGCCCAGCAGCAGCCTGCCGCGGGCACCGGCCAGACGCGATGATGAGCAGGCCACGCACTTCAGCCTGATCGACAGCGAGGGCAACGCTGTCGCTGCCACACTGTCGATCAACCTGCCCTTTGGCGCGGCCTTTACCGTGCCGGAAACCGGCGTGTTGCTGAACGATGCAATGGACAACTTTGCTGCCGACCTGCAAGGCCGGAATACCTATGACCTGAGCGCCAACGTTGCCAACGTCATTGCTCCCGGCAAGCGCCCGCTATCCAGCCTGAGCCCGACCTTTATCGAAGGCCCGGACGACTTTGCTGCTTTCGGCACGTCGGGCGGCAGCCGCATTCCGAGCACGCTGCTGCTGGCCATACTGCAATATCTGGACAGGCAGCCTATTGCCAGCTGGACCTCGGCACCCCGCTTTCATCAACAGTACTTGCCGGACAAACTCGAGTACGAACCGAGCGCGTTCAGTGCGACGCAGACAGACCAACTGAAAGCTCGCGGGCATCACCCGGAGATGCTTGACAGGCGTTATGGCAACCAGCAGGTGTTGCGCTGGAGCAAAACGGATAACCGGGTGGAAGTCGCCAGCGACCCCCGCGGAGGCGGACTGGCCGCAACCCTGCCAGCAACCACAGAGTAGCGGTCACGCTCAGCGTCCTGATGGGCGCCGAGGGCAGGCACGCCAGCCAGCCGGACCGGCAAGCCTTCAGTCGAAAAAAATCAGTTGCTTGTCTTCGGCGAGTATCTCGCGCAGCGCTCCCACGAACTGACTGTCCGGGCTGCGGCTCAGCAGCAGAACGTTGCGCAAGCTCTGGATAATGCGGCCGGCATAGCCCAGATCGTTCATCAATGAACTGGCCTGATCACCGCTCAGGCGCGCACTGCGCACCTCGGCAAAGACCCTGTCGCGGAAGTCACCGTCATACTTGGCTGCAGCCTCGTCGAACAGCTGCACGCGCTCGCTCCAGGCTTCCCGGGGCACATCGAGCTGACTGATCTCGCGAATTTCCTGCAGCATGGAAATAATATGCCGGCGCAACTCGACGTACTCCTGACGGATCATGGCGTCGTCGCCGCGCAGATAGAAGCCGAGATTTTTCTGCAGATGCTTGGCGTCCTTTACGGCATCCACCAACTCCATTGCCGCGCGCTGACATCCCAGCCAGAAGGCTCGTTGCGGTTGATCCAGCTCGATATCCAGGCGACTCATGAAGGTCAGCAAATCACTGTAAACGCCTTTAATATGCAGCTGATACAGCTGGCCAGCTTCAGTTTCCTGAAGCCTGGGCTTGGCATTGAGCAGCGCCGGATCGGGGTGCCTGAGATTCAACTGGTCGACCGGAAGAAACAGCGCATGGCAAATTACTTCCAGACTAAGGCGGCCCATGTGCTGCAGCTCGTGCAGCACTGCCCTGACCGCCGTATCCGCAGAGGCCAGCGCGCTTTCATCGAGGTAACGTGCCCTTGTCGGCTGCACTTCCTGGTGCGCCAGATCGGTAATCAGAACTGCCGGCTCTAGCTGGTCAGGCAGCCGGCGCTCAAGGAATGCTGCCAGACGGTCACGCAAGGGCCAGAACAGTGCGACACCCATCGCATTGAACAGGCTGTGGAATATGGCCAGCTCGATGAGCAGATTGCCTCTATAGCCAATATCATCCGCAAGCCAGTAAACCACTGCAGAAATAGGCGCCAGCAATGCCAGTGCCAACACTCCGCTACTCACATTGAACAGCACATGGGCCAGCGCCAGTCGCTGCCCGGCCCGCGCACCACCCACGGCGCCAATGATCGCAGTGATAGTAGTGCCCACGTTGGAACCGATGGCCAGCGCGAAGCCCTGTTCGATAGCCAGATGACCGCCGCCCAGTGCAGTCAGGATCAGCATCAGGGTAGCGTGACTCGACTGCAGCAAAACCGTGATCAGAATACCGATAGCGGCGTACAGCAACTGGCCTGCTATGCCCGACACCTGGTACTGCAACGGATCAAAATTGCCGGCGAGGGTGGAAAAGCCATCGCGCATCTGGTCGATGCCGAGAAACAGGAAGGCGATACCCATGGCAACCCGCCCGACCGCCTGCCCACGTTGACCGGTAAAGTTACCCAGCACCCCGAACACCAGAAAAGGCAGCGCAATCGGACTAAGACTTACCTTTTGCCCGGCCAGCGCCAGCAGCCAGATGCCGCTGGTAGTGCCCAGATTGGCGCCGAAGACAATCGCGATACCGGCAGCCAGGGTAATCAGCCCGGTACTGATAAAGGCGATGGTCAGTAGCGAAACCAGTGAACTGGATTGCACCAGTGCAGTAGAAATGATGCCGAACAGCAGGCTTTTGAATGGACTGGCGGTACTCTTCGCCAGCACCCGCTCCAGCTTGCCGCCGGTCAGCAGGCGCAAGCCCTCTTCCAGACATTGCATGCCAAACAGAAAGAGCGCCAGCCCGGCACAGAGCGCCAGCCAGCCCGGACTATAGAAGAAACTCAGGGCCAGCAGGCCAAACAGAAAAATCCAGACGTGGGAACGCCAGCGCAAGGCTGTCTGGTGTTTGGTGTCAGCCACTCTTTATTTTTTCATTTCTGAAAATTTGAATTACTTGAATCGCAACCTAAGCAACGAACAAATGCCTCTCGCATTGGATCCCCAATAAGGGACTGGGCTGACTCGCCAACATTTCCTCCCATTAGACTAAACGGGTAACTTACTATAAAGGCTGCACTTCCAATTATTGTCGCTGCAATCAACAACGGACGCGCTATCAAAAGATCACCCATCATTACGAAACCGTTAGGTGCGTCTGCGGTATAAATAGTGCTACCGCTAACATTTTGGTGGTTATCCATAGTCGTGGCACTTCCACCTTGCTCCATTTCTTCTGCCTTTACAGGCAAGGTCAGCAAGACAGTGGAAAATGCCAGAACAGCAGCAGTTGTGCGAAACAGATTCATGAAAGCATTCCTTTCAGCAAGTTGACTGTGTGTCTAACTATAACAGCGCGTTACGATTTGTCAGTCTGATTGCCAACAACTGTCGTATTTTTTGCCAACATCCCCACGAAATCAATTAACTACGGCATGCACTTAAACGCGTTATCAAGCATAAACGCCTGATCAGCGCAGCTGATATCAACGCTGGCAACGTGGGCAATACACACTGGAGCGCTGCCCCAGACGCACCTCACGCAAACTGCCACCACAGTTCTTGCAGAACTCCCCGCCCCGCCCATAGACAAACAGTTCCTGCTGGAAATAGCCCGGCTGGCCATCGCCACCGACAAAGTCACGCAGGGTGGTGCCGCCACGCTCGATGGCATAAGCCAGAATGCGTTTGATTTCGTCAGCCAGCCGCATGTAGCGTGCGCGGGAAATGGAACCTGCTTCGCGCCGCGGATCAATACCGGCGGCAAACAGCGCCTCACTGGCGTAGATATTGCCTACCCCGACAACCACCGCGTTATCCATGATGAACGGTTTGACCGCCATGCTGCGACCACGGGAGCACTGATACAGCCGCTGCCCGCCAAAGGTATCCGACAACGGCTCCGGACCAAGATTGCGCAGCAGCTCATGCTGCAGCGGATCACTGCTCCAGAGCAGCGCGCCAAAGCGTCGCGGGTCGGTATAGCGCAGCGCCAGGCCTGACTCCAGTTCGATATCGACATGTTCATGTTTGGCAACCGGCGCACCACAGGGCACCAGCCGCAAGTTGCCCGACATGCCCAGATGACTGATCAGGGTGCCGCTTTGCGCCTGCAGCAACAGATACTTCGCGCGGCGCTGCACTTGCACGAAACGCTGCCCCGATAGCCGGACGTCCAGATCCTCGGGGATCGGCCAGCGCAACCGCCGCTCACGCACGATGACCCGGCTGACCCGTACGCCTTCCAGATAAGGCGCGATGCCGCGCCGGGTGGTTTCTACTTCGGGTAATTCGGGCATGCCGCTGTTCTGTCTGGGCCAAAGCGGACAACTTAGCAGGAATCCCCCTGTACCTGCGAGCCGCCGGCGCAAGCGCCCGGGTTGTCGGGACGGGTATACTTGTCGCCTTATTTTCCGGAGTCATCCCATGTCCCTGCCCAGCCTGCGCCTCAAAGCCAATGCCGACCGCCGCCTGCGTGCCGGCCACTTGTGGATCTACAGCAATGAAATCGACGTTGCTGTCAGCCCTCTCGGCGGGTTTGCCGCCGGCAGTCAGGCCATCCTCGAAGCCAGTGGCGGCAAGCCGCTGGGCATCGTCGCCATGAGCCCGCAAAACCTTATCTGCGCCCGCCTGCTGTCCCGTGATACCAGCCATATGCTGGACAAGTCGCTTCTGGTGCATCGCCTTCAGGTTGCCTTGTCGCTACGCGAGCGACTCTTCGACAAGCCGTTTTACCGCCTTGCCTTCGGTGACTCCGACCTGCTGCCCGGGTTGGTGGTCGACCGTTTTGGCGACATTCTGGTGGTGCAGCTGGCCTCGGCGACCATGGAGCAACTCAAGGACGAAGTGATTGCCGCGCTGGTGCAGGTACTCAAGCCCAGCGGCATTCTGTTCAAGAATGACTCCGCTGCACGCGATGCTGAAGGCCTCGAGCGCTACGTCAGCACGGCCTTCGGCGAGGTGCCGGAGTGGGTCGCCCTGGAAGAAAACGGGGTGAAATTCGAAGCACCGGTACTGCAAGGGCAGAAGACCGGCTGGTTCTACGACCACCGCATGAATCGCGCGCGGCTTGCCCCTTATGTAAAGGGCAAGCGCGTGCTTGATCTGTTCAGCTACATCGGTGGCTGGGGTGTGCAGGCCGCCGCCTTCGGCGCCAGTGAAGTAATGTGCGTGGATGCCTCGGCCTTTGCCCTGGATGGCGTCGAGCGCAATGCCGCCCTGAACGGACTGGCCGAAAAAATGACCTGTGTCGAGGGTGATGCTTTTGAAGCCCTGAAGGAATTGAAAGCCGCCGAAGAACGCTTCGATGTGATCATCACCGACCCGCCCGCCTTCATCAAACGCAAGAAGGACCTGAAAAACGGCGAAGCGGCCTACCGCAGACTCAATGAGCAAGCCATGCGCCTGCTCAGCAAGGACGGCATCCTGGTCAGCGCCAGCTGCTCCATGCACCTGCCCGAAGACGACCTGCAGAACATCCTGCTGACCAGCGCCCGCCATCTGGATCGCAATATCCAGCTGCTCGAACGCGGCAGCCAGGGTCCCGATCACCCGGTACACCCGGCCATTGCCGAGACCCGCTATATCAAAAGCCTGACCTGCCGGTTACTGCCTAACAGCTAAACCGGGCACGCACCTGCCGGATCCGGATATTTTTCCGCAGGTGCGTCTTTCCCCTGCCTCACAAGCCGGCTGGCCAAATCCGGTTTATCAACTAAGCTTCCCTAGTGCGTCGGGTTTTTCGCTTTCTGACAATGGGCAAAATCTGCATTCGCCATAGCTCGTCAGATATCAGCCAGTACCTGCGCCCGACAACATCCCGTAAATTCAAAAATCACGCACCGGATCGCGCCGAGTGTCACGTTAGGGAGTCTTATGGCTGATCAGGCTGGTGATAAAGCGTTCCTGCAATTCACCCACGTGAAGAAGACTTACGACCACAAGACACTGGTGGTCAAGGACTTCAACCTGCAGGTAGCCAAGGGGGAATTCATCACCCTGCTAGGCCCTTCCGGCTCGGGCAAGACCACCTGCCTGATGATGCTCGCCGGCTTTGAAGACGTTACCAGCGGCGAAATTCTCATCAATGGCCGCTCCGTTACCAGCATTGCACCTTACGCGCGCAACATCGGCATGGTGTTTCAGCAATACGCACTGTTCCCGCACATGACTATCCGCGAAAACCTTGCGTACCCGCTGAAGATCCGCAAGCAAAGCAAACCGGAGATACAGCGCAAGGTCGATGAATACCTCGCGCTGGTTGAGCTGCAGGACTTCGGCGGCCGTTATCCCGGCCAGCTCTCTGGCGGCCAGCGCCAGCGTGTCGCCCTGGCCCGCGCGCTGATCTTTGCACCGGATATCGTGCTGATGGATGAGCCCCTCGGCGCCCTGGACAAGAAGCTCCGCGAACAGATGCAGTTCGAGATCAAGCGCCTGCATGAGCAACTCGGCTTCACCGTGATCTACGTAACCCACGACCAGACCGAAGCGCTGACCATGTCCGATCGTATTGCCGTATTCAACAACGGCGAAGTCCAGCAGTGCGCAGCGCCGAATGTGTTGTACGAGCGCCCGGCCAATCTGTTTGTCGCCGACTTCATCGGTGAGAGCAACAAGCTACCCGGCGTGATCGAATCCGTAGGTGACGAACTGGTGACGGTACGGTTGGACAGCGGCGCACAAGTCAGTGCCCTGAAGGCCAACTGCGATCAGGTCGGCCAACCCACGACAGTATCGATTCGCCCGGAAAAGCTCACTTTTACCGATCACCTCGGCAAAGCCGGCAATCAGGTGCAGGCACGCTTTATCGTCCGCCACTATGTCGGCGAATACATTCGCTACCATTTCCAGACCGCCGATGGGTGCGAGCTGGTGGTAAAGAATCTGAACGACAGTTCAGCACCGCAACTCAGCGCCAAGGATGAAGTCGCCCTGGCTTGGCTCCCGCAAGACAGCCAGGCGCTGGATGTTCGACCGGACACCCCGGTGTCCTAATAACACTCGCAAACCCAGGAGCAAAACCATGATGCGATTACCCTTCAAGCAGTTTTCCGCCTGCGCCCTTGCAGCGGCTTTGTCATTCAGCGCTTTCAGTGCCAGCGCCGAAGAAACCCTCACCGTTGTCTCATGGGGCGGCGCCTATGGCGCAGCACAGAAGAAGCACATGATTGACCCGTTCCAGAAGGAAACCGGGGTCAAGGTGTTGTTCGAGGACTATTCCGGCGGCGTGGCTGAGATGAAAGCCCAGGTAGAGTCCGGCAATATCCAGTGGGATGTGGTCGATCTGGAAGTGATCGATCTGGAGCGTGCCTGCTCCGAAGGCCTGCTGGAAACCATTCCGCACTCCATTCTTCCCGCCGGCGCAGATGGCACCCCGGCCGAGAAAGACTTCATTCCTGAAGCCCTGTCCAACGAGTGCGCTATCGGCAATATCGTCTGGTCGGTGGTGTATGCCTATAACAAAGACACCGTTGGCAAAACCACACCAACCACTATCGGTGACTTCTTCGACACGGCCAAAATCCCCGGCAAGCGCGCCTTGCGCAAACGCCCACAGGTCAATATGGAGTGGGCTCTGATGGCGGACGGTGTTCCCGCCGCCGATGTCTACAAAGTACTGGCCACCCCCGAAGGACAGCAGCGCGCCTTCGACAAACTGGACACGATCAAGAACGACATCGTCTGGTTTGACTCCTGGTCACAAGCGCCACAACTGCTGAATGACGGCGGTGCGGTGCTGGTGCAATCGGCTAACGGTCGCTTCTACGATGCCATCGTTCAGGAAGGCAAACCTTTCGTCATTGTCTGGTCCGGGCACGTCTATGACCTGGACGCCTGGGGCGTGCTGAAGGGTTCGCCGAAGAAAGATCTGGCATTCAAGTTCATCGCCTACGCGACCCAGTCCAAGCCGCTGGCAGGCATGTCGGACGTGGCCTACGGCCCGACCCGCAAGTCCTCCACGCCGATGATGGACCCTGCAGCCGCACCACACCTGCCGACTGCACACCTGGACACAGGCCTGCAGGCCGGTTCGGCGTTCTGGGCTGACTACGGCGAGTCGCTGGGCGAGAAATTCAACGAGTGGCTGCTCAAATAACCCGCTGATTACCCCTCCCCCTGCCGGGAGGGAAATTCAGGCACGGGCCGCTATCGGCTCGTGCCTATCAGCCACACACCAGCAGGAGTTGTCGCTTGTCAGCACTGACCAGCACTGAAGCCAGCCAGGCCGCCAGCGCCCAACGCAAAAAACGCATTCGCGCGTTTTTGTTTGTGGTGCCCCTTTTGGCGTTTATTCTGCTGACTTTCGTCGCGCCCATCGGCAGCATGCTGTGGCGCAGCGTAAGCCACCCGACGGTGGCCGAGCTGATTCCGCAAACCCTGGTCGAACTGCAGCGCTGGGACGGCAAAAGCACTCCCGATCAGCAAACCTTCGGCGTTTTCGCCATCGAATTACAGGCTTTAGCCAAGCAGCGCCTGTCCGGCAAGCTGGCTGAAGAGTTCAACCGTGCCTTCACCGGCATGTCCAGCGTGGTCAAATCCACGGCACGCAAAGTCAGCCGCCTCAGCCCCGAGGAACTGGACAGTCAGGGTGCAGACATCCTGCGTAACGCCAACCCCAAATGGAGTAACCCGGAACTGTGGTTTGCCATTCAGCGGGCCGGCAAGCCCTACACCTATGACTACTATCTGACCGCCCTCGACCTGGAACTGCGCCCCGACCAGGGCATACAGGTGCGGGAAGAAACACAGATTTATCTCCAGCTGTATGGCAAGACCCTGAACATGGCGCTGGTGATTACCCTGCTCTGCGCCCTGCTCGGCTACCCGCTGGCCTATTACCTGTCCGGTCTGCCGAAAAACCGTGCCAACCTGTTGCTGGTACTGGTTCTTCTGCCGTTCTGGACCTCGTTGCTGGTGCGCACCACCGCCTGGATTGCCCTGTTGCAAACCAACGGAGTGATCAATTCGTTCCTTATCGGTGCCGGCGTGATCGACCAGCCGATCGAGATGCTCTACACCTCGTTCGCCACCATCATCGCCATGACCCACATCCTGCTGCCATTCATGATTCTGCCGCTGTACAGCGTGATGCGTGGCATCGACCCCAGCTACCTGCGCGCCGCCATGTCACTGGGCGCCAAGCCGCTGCCGGCCTTCGCGCGCATCTACTTTCCCATGACCCTGCCGGGACTGAGCGCCGGCGCGCTGCTGGTGTTCATCATTTCGGTCGGTTACTACATCACCCCGGCTCTGGTCGGCGGCACTGACGGACAGATGATCAGCAATATCATCGCCTTCCATATGCAGCGCTCGAACAACTGGGAGTTGGCGGCGGCGCTGGGCTCCCTGTTGCTTGGTCTGATCCTGCTGCTCTACTGGCTGTACGACCGCTTTGTCGGCGCCAGCAATATCAAGCTGGGTTAGGAGTGATATGCCCATGAGCCACATTCCCGCCCACTTCGGCTTCTGGCATCGCCTCGGTGCCCGCCTGTTGCAAACCAGCTCATGGCTGGTGCTGCTGTTCCTGATTTTGCCGATTCTGGTGATAGTCCCGCTGTCATTTAACGTCGAACCCTTCTTCAGCTTTACCGAGGGCATGCTGACCTTTCAGCCCGAGGCCTACTCCCTGCGCTGGTATATCGCCATTTTCAACGACCCGAAATGGATTCTGGCGATCCAGAACAGCTTCTTTATCGGCATCTGCGCCACCCTGATCGCCACCATCCTGGGTACCTGTGCCGCGGTCGGCCTGGCCCGTGATGACATGCCGGCCAGACGCCTGATTACCGCACTGCTGCTCTCGCCGATGATCGTGCCGTTGATCATCACCGCCGCCGGGATGTTCTTTTTCTACGCCGATCTGGGTCTGGCCGGCAGCTACCTGGGGGTAATTCTGGCCCACGCGGCGCTTGGCACGCCCTTCGTGATCATCACCGTCACCGCCACCCTCACCGGCTTCGACTATGCACTGGCCCGGGCAGCGCTCAACCTCGGCGCAAGGCCTCTGCAGGTATTCTTCGACATCATCATGCCGCTGATTCGTCCGGGGGTAATTTCCGGTGCCCTGTTCGCCTTCATCACTTCCTTTGACGAAGTGGTGGTAATCCTGTTCATGGCCGGCCCCCAGCAGCGCACTATCCCCCGGCAGATGTTCTCTGGCCTGCGCGAGCAGATAAACCCGAGCATTCTGGCCATCGCCACCTTCCTGATTCTGGTGTCGATTGCCCTGCTGGTGACTATCGAGCTGCTGCGCCGCCGTTCGGAGCGCATGCGCGGTATTGAGCTGGCCGAATAGCCCCGCGCTGAATCAACGGCGTATAACGGGTCATTTCTCGCGAAACTGCAGTGCCCCCGGTCAATTGCCGTTTGCCAGCGACGGCTCACGCCTTCAACATATACGCATATCCCTGATTAGCCCTTGCAGGACCATTCGCCATGCCTGATTACCGTTCGAAAACCTCCACCTTTGGCCGCAACATGGCCGGTGCTCGTGCCCTGTGGCGCGCCACCGGGATGAAGGATGCAGATTTCCAGAAACCCATCATCGCCGTAGCCAACTCCTTCACCCAGTTCGTACCCGGTCACGTGCACCTCAAGGACATGGGCCAACTGGTCGCCCGCGAAATCGAACGTGCCGGCGGCGTAGCGAAAGAATTCAACACCATTGCCGTGGACGATGGCATCGCCATGGGTCACGACGGCATGCTCTATTCGCTGCCCAGCCGCGAAATCATCGCCGACTCCGTCGAATACATGGTTAACGCCCACTGTGCCGACGCGATTGTCTGCATCAGTAACTGCGACAAGATCACCCCCGGCATGCTGATGGCCGCCCTGCGCCTGAACATCCCGGTGGTGTTCGTTTCCGGCGGGCCGATGGAAGCCGGCAAAACCAAACTGGCCAGCCACGGCCTGGACCTGGTCGATGCCATGGTGATTGCCGCCGATGACTCGGCCTCCGACGAGAAAGTCGCCGAATACGAGCGCAGTGCCTGCCCGACCTGCGGCAGCTGCTCCGGCATGTTCACCGCCAACTCGATGAACTGCCTGATGGAAGCTCTCGGTCTGGCGCTGCCCGGCAACGGCTCGACCTTGGCCACCCACAGTGACCGCGAGCAGCTGTTCCTGCGCGCCGGCCGACTGATCGTCGAGCTGTGCCAGCGCTACTACAAGGAAAATGACGACTCGGTGCTGCCGCGCAACATCGCCAACTTCAAGGCCTTTGAAAACGCCATGAGCCTGGACATCGCCATGGGTGGCTCGACCAATACCATCCTGCACCTGCTGGCCGCAGCACAGGAGGCCGAACTGGACTTCAACCTGCGCGATATCGATCGCCTGTCACGCAAAGTCCCGCAGCTGTGCAAGGTGGCGCCGAATATCCAGAAGTACCATATGGAAGACGTGCACCGTGCCGGTGGCATCTTCAGCATCCTCGGCTCACTGGCGCGCGGTGGTTTGCTGCACAGCGACGCTGGCAGCGTGCACAGCCCGAGCATGGCCGCAGCCATCGCCCAGTGGGATATCACTCAAACCCGGGACGAAGCCGTCCATACTTTCTTCAAGGCCGGACCAGCCGGAATCCCGAGCCAGACGGCCTTCAGCCAGTCGACTCGCTGGGACAGCGTCGATGACGACCGTGAGCACGGCTGCATCCGCAGTGTCGAGCACGCCTACTCGCAAGAAGGCGGCCTGGCCGTGCTCTACGGCAACATCGCCGAAGACGGCTGCGTGGTGAAAACCGCCGGCGTCGACGAGTCGATCCACGTATTCGAAGGCTCGGCGAAAATTTACGAAAGCCAGGACAGCGCCGTGCGCGGCATTCTTGCCGATGAAGTGAAAGAAGGCGACATTGTCATCATCCGCTACGAAGGCCCGAAAGGCGGCCCCGGCATGCAGGAAATGCTCTACCCCACCAGCTACCTGAAGTCCAAAGGCCTGGGCAAAGCCTGCGCCCTGCTTACCGACGGCCGCTTCTCCGGCGGCACCTCGGGCCTGTCCATCGGCCACGCCTCGCCGGAAGCCGCTGCCGGCGGAGCCATCGGTCTGGTACAGGAAGGCGACAAGATACTGATCGATATCCACAACCGCAGCATCAACCTGCTGGTGTCCGCCGAAGAGCTGGCCACCCGTCGCGCCGCCCAGGACGCAAAAGGCTGGAAGCCGGTTGAGCAGCGCCCGCGCAAAGTCAGCACCGCCCTCAAGGCCTACGCCCTGCTGGCCACCAGCGCCGACAAGGGTGCCGTACGCAATAAGGCACTCCTGGACGGCTAAGGCCACAAGGACAGGATGAAGTTTCCCGGGCTCGAATTCGCACAGGGCAAAAACCTTGCGGAGAGTCCGCGCAAAGCTCAAGTAGAGGAAAAGCATGCAAGCTGACGTGAAAGCACTGTTGAAACTGCCGCGTGAAGAGGCCTTCAGGCAATGGCTCGGCCTGGCCGGCGAGTGGGTAGAGGAGCCCAATATCCGCCGTGGCGGAGAGAGCGGCGTGAAACGGGTGATGACCACCGAAGGCAAAATGCTCTACCGCAAACAGCAGGTCGGCCACATTTACCGCCCCTGGCACCATCCTTTCGGCTATCCGACGGCCATGCGCGAACAACAAGTGCTGCTCGCTTGCGCAGACCTGCATGTCACGGTTCCCGTTCTGGTTTACGCCGATTGCCGCAAAGTCGGCGGCGTCTGGCATGCGTTGCTGGTAACCGAGGCGCTCGATGGTTTCAGCAGTCTGGAAGACTGCTACGCACGCGGTGATGAGCAACGCTGGGGGGAGGATCTGCATCTGCGCATCCTGCACGAAGTCGGCTGCACGCTGGCACGCTTCAACAAGGGCCGCTTCGAGCACGGATGCCTGCGCATGAAGCATGTCTTTGTGCGGGTAGGCGAGAAAATCGAAGTGGCACTGATCGATCTGGAGAAAAGCCGCAAGAGTTTCAGCGCAGTGCGCGCCGCCCGTCATGACATAGGCCAGATGAAACGCCACTGCGACTGGAATACCGCCCAGTGGCAGTCCTTCCTCAGTGGCTTCGAAGAGACTTTCGGCGCTGACTACAAAAAAATCTGAGACGGCTCACACCTGCACCTTTGCCCCCCCGCAGCAGACCGGCAACGCTTCGAAGCTGGAAGCGTTAACTGGCGTAACGGGTTAAACTGCCTCACTGTTTTCTTCTCCGGAGCTCCCCATGTCCCGCGTCACCCTGAGTCGCTATCTGATCGAGCAGACCCGCAGCCATAACACCCCGGCCGATCTGCGCTTCCTTATCGAAGTGGTTGCGCGCGCCTGCAAGGCTATCAGCTATACCGTCTCCAAGGGGGCTCTGGGTGGTGTTCTTGGCAGCATGGGCACCGAGAATGTACAGGGTGAGGTGCAGAAGAAACTGGACGTGCTGTCCAATGAAATCCTGCTGGAAGCCAATGAATGGGGAGGCCACCTGGCCGGGATGGCCTCGGAGGAAATGGACAATGCCTACCAGATTCCCGGGCAGTACCCCAAAGGTGCCTACCTGCTGGTCTTCGACCCACTGGACGGCTCCAGCAACATTGATGTCAACGTTTCGGTAGGAACCATTTTCTCGGTACTGCGCTGCCCCGACAGCAACGGTTGTACCGGGGATCTGGGCGACGACGCCTTTCTGCAGGCCGGCACCGAGCAGGTTGCCGCCGGCTATGCCATCTACGGCCCGCAGACCATGCTGATGCTGACCCTCGGCAACGGTGTGAAAGGCTTCACGCTGGATCGGGAGATGGGCTCGTTCGTGCTGACCCATGACCATATCCAGGTGCCTGAAAGCACCGCCGAATTCGCCATCAACATGTCCAATCAGCGTCACTGGGAAGCCCCGGTGAAGCGCTATGTGGACGAACTGCTGGCAGGCAAAACCGGCCCTCTGGGCAAGAACTACAACATGCGCTGGATTGCCGCCATGGTGGCCGATGTCCACCGCATCCTGACCCGCGGCGGCGTCTTCATGTATCCGCGGGATGATCGTGAAGCCGACAAACCGGGCAAACTGCGCCTGATGTACGAAGCCAACCCGATGTCGTTCATCATCGAACAGGCCGGTGGCATGTCAACCAACGGCTATCAGCGCATCCTCGACATCAAACCCACCTCGCTGCACCAGCGTGTAGCCGTATTTCTCGGCTCCAGAGAAGAAGTCGAACGCATCACTGGCTACCATCAGGCCTGAGTCCAGGAAGACTGTCCGCTCATTGGCGCGCGCCAACCGGCCTGCGCAAGCATCCAAGCAGGAGTTTGTTATGGTTAAGCGTTCAATGATTGTTATATGCGCCTTGATGACACTGGCTGCCTGCAGCAAGGTCAATCAGGAAAATTACGCCAAGCTTTCCGCCGGCATGAGCAAGGCAGAAGTGGAAAACCTGCTTGGCAGCCCTGCCGACTGTTCCGGAGCGGTCGGCCTCACCAGCTGCACCTGGGGCAACGAAAAAACCGGCATCAGCGTGCAGTTTGCCGCTGACAAAGTGGTGATTTTTTCGGGCAACGGGCTGAAGTAAGCCGTACACACGTCAGACCCCACTCCCTTGTTTCAGTGCCGGATGCGGTATCCCGTGCGGAATATCCACCAGACGCCAGCCAGGCACAGCAGCAGAAAGCCCAGGGTCATGCCCAGGCTGATACCCACATCAACATCGGCAACACCGTAAAAGCTCCAGCGGAAACCGCTAATCAGGTACACCACCGGATTGAGCAGAGTTATCTTCTGCCAGAGCGGCGGCAGCATGTCGATCGAGTAGAAACTGCCGCCGAGAAACGCCAGCGGCGTGACGATCAGCGCCGGGACTATCTGCAATTTTTCCCAGCCATCGGCCCAGATACCGATGATGAAGCCGAACAGGCTGAAGGTAATCGCCGTCAACAGCAGGAACGTCAGCATCCACAGCGGATGCACTATCTCGAAACTGACGAACAGGCGTGCCGTGAGCAGAATGATCAGGCCGAGAATCACCGACTTGGTTGCTGCCGCACCAACATAACCGATGACAATTTCCATGTAGGACACCGGCGCCGACAGCAGCTCGTAGATGGTGCCCGAATACTTCGGCATATAGATGCCGAAAGCGGCATTGGAAATGCTCTCGGTCAGCAGTGCCAGCATGATCAGCCCCGGCACGATGAAGGCCGCGTAACTGACGCCCTGAATCTGCACGATGCTGGAGCCGATGGCCGAGCCGAACACCACGAAGTACAACGAGGTGGAAATCACCGGCGTGGCGATGCTCTGCATCAACGTACGCCAGGTGCGTGCCAGCTCGAACAGATAGATGGCGCGAATCGCATACAAATTCATCAGCGCGCCCTCAGCAAGTTGACGAAAATTTCTTCCAGCGAACTCTGGCTGGAGTGCAGGTCCCTGAAGTCGATGCCATGCGCTGCCAATGCCTTGAGCAATTCGGCAATCCCGCTCTGCTCGTTCTGGATGTCGAAGGTAAAAATCAGTTCGTGACCGTCTGCACCCAGTTCGAGGGCATAGCTCGCCAGGGCCGGCGGCAACTCCGGCAGTGCCTCCTTGAGCTGGATGGTCAGCTGCTTCTTGCCCAGCTGGCGCATCAAGCGGGCCTTTTCCTCGACAAGAATCAGCCGGCCTCCAGAAATGATGCCGATACGATCGGCCATCTGTTCGGCTTCCTCGATGTAATGCGTGGTCAGAATGATGGTTACCCCGCGCTCACGCAGGTTACGCACCATAGCCCACATATCACGTCGCAACTCGACATCGACGCCGGCAGTCGGCTCATCGAGGAAGAGGATGGCGGGTTCATGGGACAGCGCCTTGGCAATCATCACCCGCCGCTTCATGCCGCCGGAAAGCTCGAAAATCTTGGCGTCCTTCTTCTCCCACAGGGACAGATCTTTCAACAACTGCTCAAGGTAGGCCGGATTCGCCGGCTTACCGAACAGCCCGCGACTGAAGCGCACGGTGGCCCAAACGGTTTCGAAGACATCGTTAACCAGTTCCTGCGGCACCAGACCGATCTGTGAGCGCGCGCCACGGTAGTCCTCGAGGATATCCTTGCCAGCCACCTTCACCGAGCCCGTGCCGGGGTTGACGATGCCGCAGATAATGCTGATCAGCGTGGTCTTGCCGGCACCATTAGGTCCGAGCAGGGCAAATATTTCACCCTGGCAAATCTGCAGATTGATGTCCTGCAATGCCTTGTGCCCGGAGGCATAAGTCTTGTTCAGCCGTTCGACCGAAATAACCGATTGCACACTGCTTACCTACGCTGTTGACGGCTGGCCAGTGTAAGAAATTTACCGATTGGAAAGTGTTCATGGGCGATATAAATTTTCATTGCCCGTTTGCCCGCGAAAACACGCAGCCGGCAGCAGGCTTAACCATCATATTTCTCGATATGTCGAAAGCATATTTTCGACTTTTCTCCAGAGCATTTCCCGTTACGCTTGCTGAACTCTGGTGAAAGGATGCTGTGACGATGCAATGGAGAAACTCCCCTGAAGGTTATGGGCTGCTGAGCATCCTGCTGCACTGGCTCATTGCTGCAGCCGTGTTCGGCATGTTTGGCCTGGGGTTATGGATGGTCGATCTCGACTATTACAGCAGCTGGTACCAGACCGCACCCGATCTGCACAAAAGCATCGGCCTGTGCCTGTTCGCGCTGATGCTGCTGCGCTTGCTGTGGCGCGTACTGAGTCCGCCGCCGGCACCGCTGGCCAGTCATGCCCCGAGGATACAAAGGGCCAGCAAGGCCGCACATTGGCTGCTGTATGCCGGACTGTTCGCCCTGATGCTCACGGGTTATCTGATCTCTACCGCTGACGGACGCGCTATCAGCGTGTTTGGCTGGTTTGAAGTGCCGGCCAGCCTGACCAGCATACCGGACCAGGAGGATGTCGCCGGCGAGGTGCATACCTGGCTTGCCTGGGCACTGGTAATCCTTGCCGGACTGCATGCGCTGGCGGCACTGAAACATCACTTCATCGACCGCGACACCACCCTCACCCGCATGCTCGGTCGCACCGGGCACTAGTTTTCATCCCCCACAGGAGTTTCATCATGCTGAAGAAGACGCTTGCCACCCTGGCACTGGGCGCTGCACTGTTTGCCGGACCGTTGCTGGCTGCCGATTACGAGATTGATCGCAAGGGCCAGCACGCCTTTATCAATTTCAAGATCAGCCACCTGGGCTACAGCTGGCTGTACGGCACTTTCAAGGATTTCAGCGGAACCTTCAGTTACGACGAAAAGAATCCTGATGCCAGCAAGGTGCAGGTCAGCATCCAGACCGCCAGCGTCGATACCAACCATGCCGAACGCGACAAGCACTTGCGCAGTGACGACTTCCTGAATGTCAGCGAGTTTCCGACCGCGACCTTCGAGTCAACCGCGATCAAGACTACCGGCAGCAAGAGTGCGGACATCACCGGCAATCTGACACTTAACGGTGTAACCAAACCGGTAGTGATCAAGGCCACTCTGGTTGGCGAGGGCTCCGATCCATGGGGTGGTTACCGTGCCGGTTTTAGCGGCACTACCTCATTCAAGTTGAAAGACTTTGATATCAACAAGGACCTGGGCCCGGCTTCGCAGGAGGTCGAACTGACCCTCTCGGTGGAAGGCGTCCGCCAGTAAGCCAGACGCAACGAAAAACGCCGGCATCATGCCGGCGTTTTTCGTGTTCGGAGACTTCAGTCTTCGCTGGCTCGCGTCGACAGCAGCGCCGGACGTTCGCGTTTGCTGCTGCGGTTCTCCAGCTCGCTGAGCTGTTCGAGCGTTGGTAACCGCTCGCCCTTGCGAATAATCAGCGGCTGCTTGACCGGCACGGCTGGCTCCTGCCTGGCACTGCGTGCCTGTTCCTGGCGAGAGTCATCGCGGCGACCACCGCCATTGCCACGGGCCGGCCCTTTGCGCCCCTGACCGCCCGGCTTGCCCGGCTTAGCGCCCTGGCCAGCGCCCGGACCTCTGCCGCCCTGACCACGCCCCTGACCTTGCGCGGGTGCCGCTCCTCCACGGCGCGGGTTACGCCCGCCCGGTGCTTTTGGCGGATTGGGGCTGACGTAGTCGGCACGGTTGCCAAAGTTGTCGAATTCATCGTCGAGGAAAGCTTCGGGATCCCTGTTTGGCGGAGGGACGACCGGCGCACTGGGCGCTGCTGGGCGGGCTTCGGCCGGGCCGCGACTTTGTCCGCGACCGGCATTGCGGCCATTGCGGGAGCGACCTTCCTTGCCATCGGCACTGTTGGCTGCCGGCTTGTTGCGCTCACGTTGCGGGCGGTCGGCACGCGGTTGACGCTCCGGACGCGGGCCGCGCACTTCCGGCTTCTCCACTTCTACCGTTGACGCATCGAAGCCCATGCTGTCGCCATCGGCAATCCGCTGGCGGGTCATGCGCTCGATGCCCTTGAGCAGTTTCTCTTCGTCAGGTGCTACCAGCGAAATGGCTTCACCACTGCGGCCAGCCCGGCCGGTACGACCGATGCGGTGTACATAGTCCTCTTCGACATTCGGTAGTTCGAAGTTGACCACGTGCGGCAGCTGGTCGATATCCAGACCACGCGCCGCGATATCGGTGGCCACCATGACGCGCACCCGGTTGGCCTTGAAGTCGGCCAGGGCCTTGGTACGGGCGTTCTGGCTCTTGTTGCCGTGGATCGCCACCGAAGCCAGGCCATGCTTGTCGAGGTACTCGGCAAGGCGATTGGCGCCGTGCTTGGTACGCGTGAACACCAGCACCTGTTCCCAGGCGCCGGCAGTAATCAGGTGTGCCAGCAATGCACGCTTGTGGCTGGCCGGCAAACGATAGACACGCTGCTCGATACGCTCGACCGTGGTGTTCGGTGGCGTAACTTCGATGCGCTCCGGGTTATGCAGCAGCTTGCTGGCCAGCTCGCTGATATCACCGGAGAAAGTTGCCGAGAACAGCAGGTTCTGGCGCTGGGCCGGCAGCTTGGCCAGGACTTTTTTCACGTCGTGAATAAAGCCCATGTCGAGCATGCGGTCGGCTTCATCGAGAACCAGGGTTTCCACGTGGGAAAGGTCAATCACTCTTTGCCCAATCAGATCGAGCAGACGGCCGGGACAGGCAACGAGCACATCGACACCCTTGGCCATGGCCTTGATCTGCGGGTTCATGCCAACCCCGCCAAAGATCACCGTGCTGACCAGCGGCAAATCACGGGCATAGGCCTTGAAGCTGTCATGCACCTGCGCCGCCAGTTCGCGGGTTGGCGTCAGCACCAGCACACGCGGCTGGCACGGGCCATGGCGATGCTCGCGATCGGGATGACCGTTGGGAAACAGCCGTTCCAGGATCGGCAGCGCAAAGCCACCGGTCTTGCCGGTGCCGGTCTGCGCCGCAACCATCAGGTCGCGGCCTTGCAGTACGGCCGGTATGGCCCGCAACTGTACGGGAGTGGGTTCGGTGTAGCCGGCAGCCTCGACGGCGCGGACTAATGCCTCGGAGAGACCGAGGGATGCAAAGGACATGAGTAATCCTGTCTGATTAGGGCCTGGCCCTGTGGGAATATCTGCCTGGCTGGAGGTGTCCGGAAGACACCACCCCGTCCGGTCCTGCTGAGCCAAGGAAGGCCGAGCGTCCGGGCGTAAGCCTGGCGGGAACCCGGAGTATAACAGAGCCTCCGGGGTGAGCGGTAACTGCGCAGTTGGCAGTCATTCAGCAACGCCGGCCGACCTTCAACGGGGCAACTTCAGATTGTGCCAGATGGCCAGGCTCGGCTCGGCCTGGTTGAGGGTATAGAAATGCAGGCCCGGCGCACCGCCTTCGAGCAGGCGCTCACACATCTGGCTTATGACCTGCTCGCCGAAAGCCTGAATGCTCTGCATGTCGTCACCGTAGGCTTCCAGCTGCTTGCGGATCCAGCGCGGGATTTCCGCCCCACAGGCATCGGAAAAGCGCGCCAGCTTGCTGTAATTGGTGATCGGCATGATGCCCGGCACCACGGGGATATCGATACCCAGTTTGTGTACCCTCTCCATGAAGTAGAAGTAGCTGTCGGCATTGAAAAAATACTGAGTGATCGCACTATCTGCACCGGCCTTTGCCTTGCGTGCGAAATTCTGCAGATCATTCTCGAAGTTTCGCGCCTGCGGATGCATCTCCGGATAGGCTGCAACTTCGATATGGAATTGCTCACCGGATTCGTCACGAATGAACTCTACCAGCTCATTGGCGTAACGCAGTTCACCGCTGGCCATGCCCATGCCTGAAGGCAAGTCACCACGCAGGGCGACGATGCGCCTGATCCCGGCAGCCTGGTACTGCTGGAGCAGGCTGCGCAGATCCGTGGTCGAATCACCAACGCAGGACAGGTGCGGCGCTGTGGGCACACCGACTTCGCCGTCGAGCTGAAGCACGGTATTCAGCGTACGGTCGCGGGTCGAACCGCCGGCGCCATAGGTGCAGGAAAAAAAATCCGGGTTGTAGCTGGCCAGTTCACGCGCCACGCCCATGAGCTTGTCATGCCCGGCGTCGGTCTTGGTCGGGAAGAACTCGAAACTGTAGCGACGTTGTGCAGTCATAAGGAAATCCTGGGAAACATGGGATGGAAATCGACCACAGGTCTTTTCCACCTTTCGGCCGAACAGGGCGGGCAAGCACTATGCGCGCTGCCCGCCCCGAGCTCGATCAATAGCGGTAGGTTTCCGGCTTGTACGGGCCGTCCACGCTGACGCCGATATAGTCGGCCTGCTTGCCGGTGAGGCGAGTCACCACGCCACCAAAGCCCTTGACCATTTCCAGCGCCACTTCCTCGTCGAGCTTCTTCGGCAGCACTTCCACTGTCAGTCGCGCGGCCTGCTGTGCAGCCGGTAGCGCGGCAAATTTCTGGCCATACAGGAAGATCTGCGCCAGCACCTGGTTGGCGAAGGAACCGTCCATGATCCGGCTCGGGTGACCGGTGGCGTTGCCCAGATTGACCAGACGACCTTCGGCCAGCAGGATCAGGTAATCCTCATTCTGCGCATCGAAGCTGCCCGGCCCGGTACGGTGGATCTTGTGCACCTGCGGCTTGACCTCTTCCCAGGCCCAGTTCTTGCGCATGAAGGCGGTGTCAATTTCGTTGTCGAAGTGGCCGATGTTGCACACTACCGCACGCTTCTTCAGCGCCTTGAGCATGTTGGCGTCGCACACGTTGACGTTTCCGGTGGTGGTAACGATCAGGTCGATCTTGCCCAGCAAGGCCTGGTCGACGCAGCCTTCGCTGCCATCGTTATTGCCATCGAGGTAAGGCGAGGCCACTTCGAAGCCGTCCATGCAGGCCTGCATGGCACAGATCGGGTCGACTTCGCTGACCTTGACGATCATGCCTTCCTGACGCAGCGACTGGGCCGAACCCTTGCCCACATCACCGTAGCCGATCACCAGCGCCTGCTTGCCGGCCAGCAGATGGTCGACGCCGCGCTTGATCGCGTCATTCAGGCTGTGGCGGCAGCCGTATTTGTTGTCGTTCTTGCTCTTGGTTACCGAGTCATTGACGTTGATTGCCGGAACTTTCAGCGTACCGGCCTTGAGCATGTCGAGCAGGCGGTGCACACCGGTGGTGGTTTCTTCGGTGATGCCGTGGATCTTGTCCAGCATCGCCGGGTATTTCTCGTGGATGATCTGGGTCAGATCGCCACCATCGTCAAGAATCATGTTGGCGTCCCACGGCGCGCCATCCTTGAGGATGGTCTGCTCGATGCACCACTCGTATTCCGCTTCGGTTTCACCCTTCCAGGCGAACACCGGGATTCCGGCAGCCGCAATGGCGGCAGCGGCCTGATCCTGGGTGGAGAAAATGTTGCAGCTGGACCAGCGCACTTCGGCACCGAGCGCCGTCAGCGTCTCGATCAGTACCGCGGTCTGGATGGTCATGTGGATGCAGCCGAGAATCTTGGCGCCCTTGAGCGGTTGTTCAGCGGCGTACTTGCGACGCATGCCCATCAGCGCAGGCATTTCGGATTCGGCAATGATGATTTCCCGGCGGCCCCAGGCAGCCAGAGTCATGTCAGCAACTTTGTAATCGGCAAAAGCAGCGCTCATGCGAGTGTCTCCATTCGTATTTAATGCGAATTGAGCGCCGTTGTGCGTATTCAGGGCCGGGACCGATGGTCTCCGGCAACCCGGTTAACGCGCCCCGTTCGAGCCTGACAGTTGCAAACCGCTGATTGAGCATCGGGTATGCAAACTGCTGCAGCGCCCCTCGGACGGATGGCGGGTACAGCGATCGCGGAGGATCACTGTGACAAGCCCGGCGATTATAGCGATCCGCAGGCGCTTGCCCAAGTCTTTCTGACAGGCTGAACGGCACAAAGCCTGCCTGATGTTTATCCGCCGCTCATGCGGGCTTCGGTTAAACTGCCTGCCCCCGAATCCAGAGAGCCAGCCATGACCATCCGCCCACTCCTGCTTTGTTGTACCGTGCTGTTACTTGCGGGTTGTGGCGGGGTAGACCCGAACTCGCCGATGGGCAAGCGTCAGGCAATCTTCAAGCAGATGCTCAAAACCAGTGAAAACCTCGGCGGCATGTTGCGCGGCCGTGTGCGGTTCGACGAACAGGACTTCCGCGCGCAGGCACAGCAACTCGAACAGTTATCCAGACAGCCGTGGCAACATTTTCCTGCCGTACGCGACGAGGGCGATACTGCGGCCAAAGCCGAAGTCTGGCAGCGTCAGGAACGTTTCCAGGAACTGGCCAACGCCCTGCAGGCACGCACCGGCGAGCTGGCGCAGGCGAGTCAGGCCCAGCCGTTGACGCCGGCGGCCGTCAAGCCTGCGCAGGCCAGGGTAGAAGCTGCCTGCAAGGCTTGTCATCAGGAGTTTCGCTCGCACTGAAGGGCGTTGCGCTCATGCCCGGGCATGAGCACAACCTGAACAGCTCAGAGGCCAGCGGCAGCGCGAAGCTGTTCGGCCTTGTCGGTTTTTTCCCAGGTAAAGCTGGTGAAGGTGTCGTTGCCCACGGTGACCTGTTGCGGCGTGCGGCCAAAGTGACCATAAGCGGCAGTGGCCTGGTACATCGGGTGCAACAGATCGAGCATGCGGGTGATCGCGTAAGGGCGCAGGTCAAAGATGTCACGCACCAGGGCGATAATCCTGTCGTCGCCGATCTTGCCGGTACCGAAAGTATTCAGCGAAATCGAAGTGGGCTGGGCCACGCCGATGGCATAGGACACCTGAATCTCGCACTTGTCGGCCAGACCGGCGGCAACGATGTTCTTCGCTACGTAGCGACCGGCGTAGGCTGCCGAGCGGTCCACCTTGGATGGATCCTTGCCGGAGAAAGCCCCGCCGCCGTGACGGGCCATGCCGCCGTATGTATCGACGATGATCTTGCGCCCGGTCAGACCGCAGTCACCCACCGGCCCGCCGGTGACAAAGCTGCCGGTCGGGTTGATGTGAAACTGGGTATCTTTGTGCAGCAGTTCGGCTGGCAGCACCTGCTTGATGATCAGCTCCATCACACCTTCGCGCAGGTCACTGTATTGGACCTCCGGGTTGTGCTGGGTGGACAACACCACGGCGTCGATACCGACCACCTTGCCGTTGTCATAACGACAGGTGACCTGCGATTTGGCATCCGGGCGCAGCCAGGGCAGCAAGCCGGACTTGCGCGCCTCGGCCTGACGCTGCACCAGCTGGTGGGAGAAGCTGATCGGCGCAGGCATCAGCACCTCGGTCTCGTTGCTGGCGTAGCCGAACATCAGACCCTGATCACCCGCACCCTGATCTTCCGGCTTGGCGCGGTCGACGCCCTGGCCGATCTCCGGTGCCTGCTTGCCGATGATGTTGATGATGCCGCAGGTTTTGCCGTCAAAGCCGACATCCGAGCTGGTGTAACCGATATCGCAGATGACCTTGCGCACCAGCTCTTCCAGATCGATCCAGGCGCTGGTGGTGATTTCGCCGGCGACAATCGCCACGCCGGTTTTCACCAGTGTTTCGCAAGCCACGCGGGCGTGCTTGTCTTCGGCAATGATGGCGTCCAGCACGGCATCGGAGATCTGGTCGGCAATCTTGTCCGGATGACCTTCGGAGACGGATTCAGAAGTAAAAAGGGCGTATTCGCTCATTGTGACGGTTTCCTGTGTGACGAATCGATTGTGGTTACCGCAGGTAGCCGGAAATGGCGCACCTGAATCTGGAAACCGTTGCGTAAACCTAGATAAACACTGTCTTCGGGCAGCAGGCCGGCGCTACGCGCCCAGCGCGACAGGTCATCCTGCTCGAAGCCCAGCCAGAGATCGCCGCAGGCGTCCCTGGCCCAGGTCTGGTTGTGACTACACAGCTCGGTAATCAGCAGACTGCCACCAGGCTTGACGCGCCCGGCGAGTGATCTGACGGCCTCGGCAGGCGCGGCAAAATGGTGCAGCACCATGTTCAGCACCACACAGTCTGCACTCAGGCTTGAGCCCTGCAGGGCATCGGCAAGTTCCAGCCGGACATTCTCCAATCCCCTGGCGGCACAATGCTGCCGGGCAATATCGAGCATCTGCGGACTATTGTCGACGGCAATGACTTCGGCAAAACGCTGCGCCAGGTCTGGCAGAAAACGGCCATCGCCAGGACCGATTTCCAGGGCGCAGGCCCCGGCGGCAAAGCTGATTGAGTCAAGCAGACCCAGCAGGCTGTCGCGGTACTGTGGCAAGCCGGCAATCAGATCCTGCTGGGCCTGAAAGCTGCCGGCCATGCGCGCAAAGAAATCCCGGCTGACCGCCGCGCGCTGTGCGTGCACCTCGGCAATGCGCTGTTGCACTGCAGCCGCCAGATCCAGTCTTTCCACCTCATCCAGCAGCGCAGCATGCAGCACACCACCCAAAACTTCGGGGCAGGCCAGCGAACGCCGATAGAAAATGGCATTGCCTTCACGGCGGGTGGCGACCAGCCCGGCCTGGGCCAGCACCTTGAGATGATGGCTGATGCCCGACTGGCCGGTGGCAAAAATCTTCGCCAGCTCCAGCACGCCGAACGAGTCGTTGGCCAGCACACGCAGAATCTGCAGGCGCAGGGGATCCCCGCCTGCCTTGCACAAGCTGGCCAGCATATCGCTGGTACCGGGTCGGAATGCAGCTAGCGGAAGGTTCATGGGGCGGCAGTTTAGGCCGCAGGCTGGCACATGGCAATGGCTATATCAAAGAAAATTGATATAGATTTTCTGGCTATTCCCAGTCAATCCGGGCCAGGCGCCATTCACCGTCCTCCAGCCACCATTCGAGATCGACGCTGAACTGTCTGGCGCTATCGGGCAGCAAGCCTTGCGCACCGGCCAGCATGACCTCCGCCCGGGTGTGGCCCTTGTCGCGGTAGACCGGATCAATCTGGCTGCGCTTGCCCAGTGCCAGCACCTGGACCTGCTTATGCCGCAGATAGAGTAGCGCCATGGTGCGTTTAGCCCAGTTACGATCGTATTGCTGCTCGGCCATGAACTGCGGATGCAGTTGCTCAAGCACCGCACTGCTGCGTTTTTCCTGCAAATTTTCCTGCAACAGGCTGACGGCTTTTTCCAGCGCCGCTTGTGGCGAATCCTTGCTACAGCCGGCGACACCGTTGAAAGCCAGCAGACAGAACAGCACAAGGTGGCGCAGTGGCATCTTCAGCTCCTGTTTCCGTTATGCTTGCGCGTCAGTTCAGACCGCCGCCTGTTTCGGGAGTCCATCATGCAGACGCTGTATCCGGAGATCAAACCCTACGCCCGCCACGCGCTGGCAGTCGATGAACCGCATGTCCTGTATGTCGATGAAAGCGGATCTCCCGATGGTTTGCCGGTGATCTTCATTCACGGCGGCCCCGGCGCGGGTTGCGATGCGCTGAGCCGGCGCTTCTTCGACCCCAACCTGTACCGCATTGTCACCTTCGATCAGCGCGGCTGCGGTCGCTCTACGCCCTACGCCAGCCTGGAAAACAATACCACCCGGGATCTGATTGCCGACATGGAGCTGATTCGTGAACGGCTGGGCATCGACAAGTGGGTGCTGTTCGGCGGCTCATGGGGTTCGACTCTGGCACTGGCCTATGCCCAGCAGCATGCACAGCACGTGCACGCGCTGATCTTGCGCGGCATCTTCCTGTGCCGCCCGCAGGACTTCCAGTGGTTCTATCAGGAAGGCGCCAGCCGATTGTTTCCCGACTACTGGGAGGACTATCTGGCACCCATTCCGAAAGAAGAACGTGATGATCTGATGCAGGCTTTCCACAAGCGCCTGACCAGCACCGACGAAATTGCCCAGATGCACGCTGCGCGCGCCTGGTCCGGCTGGGAGGGTCGCACCGCCACGCTGCGCCCGAGCGCACAGGTGGTTGACCGCTTTCATGACCGCGCGCTGTCGATAGCCCGCATCGAGTGCCACTACTTCGTCAACAATGCCTTCCTCGAGCACGACCAGCTGCTGCGTGACATGCCGAAGATCGCCCATTTGCCGGGCGTCATCATCCATGGACGCTACGATGTGATCTGTCCGCTGGACAACGCCTGGGCACTGCACAAGGCCTGGCCGAACAGCGAGCTGCAAGTCATTCGTGATGCCGGGCACGCCGCCGGCGAGCCGGGCATTACCGACGCACTGGTACGGGCTGCCGACCAGATCGCCCATCGGCTGCTGGAACTGCCGCCGGAAGAAGCATGAAGGCCTTGTTGCAGCGGGTGCGCGAGGCGCGGGTGGAGGTCGCCGGCGAAGTGGTCGGCAGCATCGGGCCAGGACTGCTGGTGCTTGTCGGGGTAGAACCACAAGACACTCAGGACAGCGTCTCGAGGATGCTGCACAAGCTGCTGAACTACCGGGTATTCAGTGACGGCGCCGGCAAAATGAATCTGTCGCTCAGGGATGTGGCTGGCGGGCTGCTGCTGGTATCCCAGTTCACCCTGGCCGCCGATACGCGCAGCGGCTTGCGCCCGGGGTTCTCCACGGCGGCACCACCTGCGCAGGGTGAAGCACTATTTGAAAATCTGCTGCAGCAGGCACGCGCGCAACACGCCAGCGTTGCCAGCGGGCGCTTTGGCGCCGACATGCAGGTGCATCTGGTCAATGACGGGCCGGTAACCTTTCTGCTGGAAAACTGACTGCGGCAAGGCTCTACAGCGGCAGCTTCTCGGACGCCAGCAGCACCCGGTTGCGCCCTTCCCGCTTGGCCTGATACAAGGCGGCATCCGCAGCTTGCATCAGTTCATCCAGCTCCTCACCGTGCACACGCCGGTTGGCCAGGCCGGCCGAAAAGCGTACGGTGAGCGGCCCGGCCTTGGTCATTATCGCGCTGGATGAAAACTGTTCGCGCAAGCTTTCTACCCGCGCCAGCGCTTCACGCACATCCAGACCGGTGAGGATCAGCAAGAACTCCTCCCCGCCAATACGGAATACCACATCGGTGCTGCGCAGGCTGGTCTCGAAGAAGTCCGCCACTGCCCGCAACACTTCATCCCCCACCATATGGCCATGGGTGTCATTGAGAATCTTGAAATGGTCGAGATCTATCAGCGCCAGCACCAGCTCGCTATCTTCGCGGCGCGCCCTTGATTGCTCACGGGCAAAAAACTCATCCAGATAGCGCCGGTTGAACAGGCCGGTCAGTGGGTCGTGCAGTACTTGTTCGCGTACTTGCTCATGCAGCCTGGAGATGGTTCTGAGACGCTCCTCACTCACTGCCAGCGCCTGGCTCAGGCGCAGCTCGCTCAGGTGTGGCTGGGTCACGTCGCGCAGATAGAGCATCTGCCCCAGCACGAAGTTACCCACCCTTGCCGAGCGCTCGATCAGACGCCGATGAACTTCGAAAAAACGCGGCGGGTTTTGCAACTCGAGCAACGGCGGTGTAGCGCTTGCCACGCTCTGCGCCAGCAGATCAGTCAGCTGCTGCCCATAAACCGGCCAGTCGGTCAGTCTCTGCCCCTGCCAGCCAGGCTTCATCGCTGCCAGCTGCAATGCCGCCGGATTGGCCTCGATCACTTCCTGCCTGCTGTTGATCACCAGCACAGGGTCAAACAGCACCTTGAGCAGCAAGTGCTGGGCTACCGGCAGCAAGTCAAACATCCGCCCCGCGAAGATCAGAACAACGAAAGTGATGAGCACAAAGACAAAGCTCATGGGCGTCGGATCAAAGCCGAATACCGTCCAGTCGTAATGCACGTAGGCCAAATGAGCAGCCAGAGGCACCGCACTGAGCAGCGCAAAAACCACATAATGCAACCGGTGCCGGCCCTGACCGAGAAATGCGGCACGCAGAACCACCCCGACACTGAGCATCACCAACAGATAGACATAGGCCGAGACCAGAAAAAACAGCGGGCCATGCAGGTAGCGCACGGGAGCTCCAGGCTCGGCGGAAACCGGTCCCGTGTCCGGCAGATAGAACAGCCCATGCCATGAGTTGCTCAGCGCCATCAGCCAGGCCAGCAGTGGCATGACCGACAACGCAGCCAGGCCACGCCTGCCTAGCGGCTTATTCTCGCTGTTGACGTACTGCCAGAGGAACAGCGCCCAGAATGTCGGCGTAGCGACCAGCCCCGGCCAGGCCATGCTGGCCCAGAAAATCTTGCAGGCTGCAGCCTGCGCAGACATTTCAGCCGCCGCAGTCGCCACCCACCAGATGGCGGCAAAGTGCAATAAAGCGAAACCATTACGCCCCGGAAAGTCACGCTGCCTGGTCACCCACAACGACATGAGCAACATGCCAAGACAAAGCAACAGCGCAAAAAGCACAGGTGCGGACAGGCTCCAGCCCGCACTGCAGCTATTCATATGCCATTATTCCATGCTCAACTTTGCAGGTCATAAAACCCCGATGCAGGATTTTCCCGTTGAGGGACTCTGTTCAATCTATCAGAGCAATCAAAAGGCGCAACGCAATATCAACCTGTCTGGCTGGCGCTGCGGAGAACAAACCGCTGTTGTTGCCGGAAGTCTGACAGTTCATTAGGCTACGCCATGAAACCAACCTGGCAGCCTCAGCGCTGCAGTCCCAACCCCAGAGGAACTCCAGATGAACTCTCTTGCCAAACTTCTTGCCGGTGCTGCAATCAGTCTCAGCCTTGTCGCCTGCGTATCCGGCGGCAACAGCTCGGGCGAAATGGAAATTCGCAGCGGCAAGATCGAGCAGATCAACCCGGCGCAAATCACCAGTTCGCATCACACCGGCCTTGGCGCCGTTGTCGGCGGTCTCGGCGGTCTGGCGCTAGGCAGCCTGATCGGCAACGGTACCGGGCGTGATGTCGCCATGGCTGCGGGCGCCATTGGCGGCGCATTTGCCGGTAATGAAGCACAAAAGAACTATGACCAGCCAAAGCCGGGCGAGCAGATCATCGTGCGTCTCAAGAGCGGTGTACTGGTCTCCGTCACACAGCCGGTCAGCAGTGTTCTGCAGGTAGGTGAAGCTGTCTTCGTGGAAGGCTCGGGAACTGACGCACGCGTCGTGCCGCAGTACTGATGACGACTGCCAGGCACCGCAACGGTGCCTGGCAGAAACAACCAGCTCAGACCGGCCTGGTCTGCTCACCCAGCAGCTTTTCAAAGTCTTTCACCGGCATGCCCGGCGCCCACAGAAATCCCTGCCCAAGATCACAGCCCAATGCGACCAGCCGCTCCAGGGTTTGCCTGTTTTCGATACCCTCGGCCAGCACGGTCAGATTCAAGCTGTGCGCCATCTGCACTATGGCGCGGACAATGGCTTCGTCCTGAGGATTTTCCACCAACTGCCGGGTGAAGCTCTGGTCAATCTTCAGTATCTCCACTTCAAAACGCTGCAGATAACCCAGATTGGAATAACCCGTGCCGAAGTCGTCGATCGAGAGGCTTACGCCCCGCCTGCGCAGGCGATCCAGCACCTCGAAAAGGGCTAACGACTCGTCAATGAACAATGACTCGGTAAGCTCCAGCTCCAGCGCACTGGCTGGCAACCCTGAATCCTGCAGGGCTTTGCTTACGACCAGGTCGACATCACCCCGGCGAAACTGCACCGGCGATAAATTCACCGATACCCGCATCCAGGTGAACCCCTGGCGATGCCAGCGCATGGCTTGAGCGCAAGCCTCCTGCAACACCCAGGCGCCGATATCAATGATCAACCCGGTATTTTCGGCAATCGGAATGAAGGTTTCCGGCTTGATCAGGCCGAGCTGCGGATGTTGCCAGCGGATAAGCGCTTCTGCTCCCACCAGCCTGCCACTGACCAGCTCGACCTGCGGTTGGTAGTGCAGCGTGAACTGCTGGTTTGCCAGCGCCGGTCGAATATCCGCTGCGAGCCGCAGGTGTTCGTTGACACTGGCATCCATCTCCTCGTCATAGCAGCGCCAGGCATTGCGTCCGGAGTCTTTGGCCTTGTACATGGCCATATCGGCTTTTTTCAGCAAGGTATCGAAATCACTCCCATCATCCGGCGCCAGCGCTATCCCGAGGGAGCAGGACATCAGCACCTGGTGACCACTGACGGTAAAGGGCATGCTCAGCCGCTCAAGTACCTTCAGCGCCGCACTGGCAGCGTCATCGCGACCATTGACCTCGCCAAGGCTGAGCAGGAACTCGTCACCGCCCTGCCGGCAAACGGTATCCCCGCCGCGAACCACTTCCTGCAGCCGGTTGGCTACCTGACAGAGCAAATCATCCCCTGCCGGATGACCCAGCGAATCATTGATGGTCTTGAAATTGTCCAGATCGAGAAATAACAGTGCCACGTGTCCCTTACTGCGCTGGCTCAATGCCAGTGACTGCTCGAAACGATCGCGCGCCAGCAAACGGTTGGGCAGCCCGGTCAACGGATCATGCCGGGCCAGATGTTCAATCTGCTGCTGCGAATCGCGCACCCGCTGATTTTCCGCTTCAAGTTTGCTCAGGGCATTACGCAAATCACCCGCCAGCAGCCAGCTGGCAAAACCTACCGTTGCAATCACAGCAGCGGCATCAACAATATTCCCCGCCCGCAACGGTGGTACTTTGTTGACATAAATACCCTGAATATTGAGCACACCATTGAGCACAATGTTGGCCAGCATAAAACCCAGCAGCAACAGGAACAGTCGCGCACTGCCCATTAACCCGGCAAAAATCAGTATGCCGCAGTAGCCCAGCAAGGCATGGTCGCGCAAACCCTGATCGATCCACACCAGCAAGGTACCCATGGTGGTCAGAATCACCAGCAGTATGCTGGAAGCCAGTTGCAACCTGCCGGCTCTGGCCATTCGATGGGCGACCAGCAGCAAGACAATGCTCACCAGGGTAATCGTCGACGTTCGCCAGTTTCCTACCAGCAGGTTTTGCAGGGCAACCAGGCCCAGCGTCACGGCAACCGCAAAAATGATCTGACTGATCCGGCGCAGCTGCAGCTCTGTCGAAGCCGAACTGGCAATGAACGAATTGAGCCGAGGCTTTTCCATGGCTGCCCTGTTTTGATTGTCCATCCCAATCCTAGCTCATGAGCTGATAAACGCTTTGCCCGGCAGTAACCGGACGGGCCATGAACTTTATCGGTCATCACGCGTAGTAACACGAACGGAAGCTGCTGCAGAAACCCTGGGCACCCTGAAGCTGGGCCGGATTATTGCCGCGCAAATCTCCAGACAAGCACAATGCACGACTGCCGGGCAAAAAGCGCCGACATAACCAGCAAAAATGGATACGAGCCTGCACTTTCACTTTGCCTGCGCAGTGCATTTCATTATCCACAAACGCGAACTTTTCCTGCTCCAGCCAAGCCGGAATGACTGGCAGAACACATGGTCGCAGCGGTCAGTTGTTCCCTGTCTGGATCGAATGCGTATCCGCTTGCGTCAGCCTTAACCCCTGGCCCGATCAACAGCCCTGGCGGGCCTTGCATTGGCTGAAGTGCAAGCTCAAGGTGAGTGATAGCCGTTGAGGCAATCTTCAGCCCCAGAGAGACAGCTGTCACGGCCAGCGCAGGACAGCTATCATGCGCGCCCCTCCCCAAAAAGCATTCCGCTATGAAACCGCTGCTGATTCTTGGCGCCGAACTAGACCGTACTGATACCTGGATTCGTTACGAGAGCAACATGTGCCATAGCTGCGCATCCAGCTGTTGCACCATGCCCGTCGAGGTGCGTTTCAACGATTTGTTGCGCATGGGACTGGTCGCAGAGTTCGAGCGCAGCGAACCACGCAAAGGTATCGCCAAGCGTCTGCAGAAAGAAGGTATCGTCGAGCGCTACAATCAGAAAAGCGAGATATTCACGCTGGTACGCATGGCCAACAATGACTGCCTGTACCTTGACCGCAAGACGCGGCTCTGCACCATTTATGACAAGCGTCCGGATACCTGCCGCAATCATCCGAAGGTCGGCCCGCGGCCTGGCTACTGCGCGTTCAAACCCAAGACTTGAGCAGCAGTAGCCGACGCCGGCGATGCATCAGTTTATCGGTGCAGCCTGCACGACTTTCTTGTCATCCAGCGCTACCTGACCTTTCGGTTTGATCAGACTGAAGTCGATCAGCGACTTGGGCTGATAGGGATTGCCGATCAGCACCGGGCGTTGCTTGAACTGCGCACTGATCAGGCTTTTGCTCGGATCGAACTCGCCGAAACTCAAACCTGTCAGATCCGCCCAGGTGTGGATCAGGTTGGAACTGCTGTAAGGCCTGCCGAGCTCGGCACGAAAATCGGCCGCCTTGCTCCCCTGCCATTGCCCGGAAGTCCAGACGATGAACGGCACGGTATACATCGGCGAAGTGGGCTTGCCCTCGCTGCGCCCGAGCATGTCATTCTCGGGAGAGTCAAACACCGCCTCGCCGTGATCGGACAGGTACAGCAGCAGGTCCCTTCCGCCACTGCTGGCAAGCTTCTCGATCAGACTGGATACGACAAAATCGTTGTACAAGACCGCATTGTCGTAGCTGTTGTAGGTCGGCAACTGATCGTCCGTCACCCACTCCGGCGCTCCCTGACGATCCTTAAAATGATCGTACTCTTCGGGAAAGCGGTACTTGTAGCTCATGTGCGTACCGAGCAGGTGCACCACGATGAACTTGCGTGGCGCCGGATCGGCCAGCGCCTTGCTGAAGGGCTCCAGCACATCGCCATCATACTGGCGGGTATTCTGTTCGCGGTTGTTGTTCAGATAGACCTGCTCATCGGCCTGCTCGGAAAAAGTCGTGAGCATGGTGTTGCGCTCGGTCATGGTCTGCTGGTTGGTGATCCAGAAGGTCTTGTAGCCCGCCTGTTTCATCAGGTTGACGATGGACGGAGTGGTCAGATAGGCATCCGGATTCTGCTCATCGGCAAACGTCAGCACTTGCTGCAACGCCTCGATAGTGTAGGGGCGCGGGGTAACCACGTTATCGAATACCGCCAGCTGATCACGCATGGCATCCAGCCTGGGCGTCGTAGCCCGCGGGTAACCGTACAGACTCATGCGCTGACGGTTGGTTGACTCACCAAGTACCAGTACCAAAGTTCCCGGCTGATCAGCATGCGCATCGACCAGATTCTTCAGCGGCGGCAATTTGGCATTGGCCGAGAGCAGCTCCTGCATGCTGCTCAACTGCTGGGTATATTGGTGATAACCAACCATCAGCTGCCATGGCGTTACCGTCGAAACGCGCTCCTCGAACTTGGTCAGGCCGATACTGAAACCATCGTTGAACACCAGATGACGGGCCGGATAGCCCAGCGTTGCGATACCGATCAACAGGCTGACGATGATTGCCGAGCGCCCGGGCAGATAGACCGGACGAATTTTGCGCCACAGCAGCCAGGCACCCAGCCCGTAGGCCAGAAATGCCAGCGGCATCCACCAGGCCATGTACTGGCTGAGGTACTCGGCTGACTCGGCCTGGTTGCTTTCGAACATGATGAAAATCACGCTCTGGGAAAAATCCTGGCCGTAAATCAGGTAATAACCAAAGGCCGGCAACGAGCACAGCCACAACAGCCCGCCCAGCACACCTGCTATCTGGCGCGCACGGCCAGGAAACAGCAGCAGCGGGACCAGCCAGAAGCCACTGAGCAGTATGGTCTGCCGAAAGCCGCGCCAGCCGATGCTGTCGGTGGCATACAGGAAAAACTGGGTGACACCGGATATGTACCAGAAAAATAAAAACATCCAGCCAAGGGCTGCCCAGTCAATGCCCTTGCGAGGTAGTTCTGCACGTGCAGCAAGCATTCTCAATCTCCGCGTTTTGGCCAGCAGCGACAACCGACATCGACAACAAGCCTGAAAAATTGGCGATAATTTAACCAGTGCAACGTGAATAAAGTGTCAAATTTACCGCTGCACACACGGAAAACCGCAGCTGCAAGAAAAAGCCCCCGGCAGACTGGCTGGCGGGGGCTTTTTATTCTGGCTAGCGCTTAGTTCTTGCTCGCGCGCTTGCGATCGGTTTCGCTGAGGAACTTCTTGCGCAGGCGGATCGACTTCGGCGTCACCTCACACAGTTCGTCGTCCTGGATGAACTCCAGCGCCTGCTCCAGGGTGAAGCGCACCGGCGGCACCAGCGCGATCACTTCATCCTTGCCGGATGCGCGCATGTTGTCGAGCTTCTTGCCCTTGGTCGGGTTCACGCCCATATCGTTGTCGCGGCTGTTGAGGCCAACAATCTGCCCTTCATAGATTTCCTGGCCGTGCTCGACAAACAGCTTGCCACGCGCCTGCAGGGTTTCCAGCGAGTAGGTCAGCGCCTTGCCGGTAGCTACCGAGACCAGTACACCGTTCTGCCGGCCGGACATATCACCGGATTTCATCGGCGCATAGCGGTCGAAGATGCTGGTGAGGATGCCGGCACCCGAGGTCAGGGTGAGGAACTCGTTACGGAAACCGATCAGGCCACGGGCCGGGATGTTGTACTCCAGACGCACACGGCCCTTGCCATCCGGCGCCATGTTGGTCAGATCACCTTTACGCAACCCCATCTGCTCCATGATGGCACCCTGGGATACTTCCGGCAGGTCGATAGTGACGTTTTCGAAAGGTTCGTGCTTGACCCCGTCGACGACCTTGATGATCACTTCCGGGCGACCGAGGGCCATTTCAAAACCTTCGCGACGCATGGTTTCAATCAGTACCGAGAGGTGCAGCTCACCACGCCCGGAGACCTTGAACTTGTCGGCGCTATCGCCTTCTTCCACGCGCAGGGCCACGTTGTACAGCAGTTCCTTGTCCAGACGCTCCTTGATGTTGCGGCTGGTGACGAACTTGCCTTCCCTGCCGCAGAACGGCGAGTCGTTGACCTGGAAGGTCATGGAAACGGTCGGCTCATCGACGGACAGCGGCTTCATGGCCTCGACATTCAACGGGTCGCACAGGGTGTCGGAAATGAACAGCTGCTCGAAACCGCTGATGCAGACGATATCGCCGGCAGCGGCTTCCTCGACGTCTACGCGATGCAGGCCGTGGTGGCCCATCAGCTTGAGGATACGACCATTGCGACGCTTGCCTTCAGCATCGATCGCCACCACCTGGGTATTCGGCTTGATACTGCCGCGGGCAATGCGGCCAACGCCGATCACACCAAGAAAATTGTTGTAGTCCAGCGCGGAAATCTGCATCTGGAACGGACCGTCACGATCCACTTGCGGCGACGGTACGTGATCGACAATCGCCTGGTACAGCGGCGTCATGTCTTCGGCCATATCGCTGTGGTCCAGACCGGCAATACCGTTCAGGGCCGAGGCATAAACCACCTGGAAGTCCAGCTGCTCTTCGGTGGCTCCGAGGTTGTCGAACAGATCGAAAATCTGGTCCAGTACCCAGTCCGGACGCGCGCCCGGACGGTCAACCTTGTTGATCACCACGATCGGGCGCAGGCCGGCCTGGAAGGCCTTCTGGGTGACGAAGCGGGTTTGCGGCATCGGCCCGTCCTGGGCATCGACCAGCAGCAGCACCGAATCCACCATCGACATCACGCGCTCTACCTCACCGCCAAAATCGGCGTGGCCGGGGGTGTCGACGATGTTGATGTGGTAGCCGTTCCAGTTGATGGCGGTGTTCTTCGCCAGAATGGTAATGCCGCGCTCTTTTTCCTGGTCATTGCTGTCCATCAGGCGCTCGGTGTCGAGTTCGTTACGCTCGAGGGTGCCGGACTGGCGCAGGAGCTTGTCAACCAGGGTGGTCTTGCCATGGTCAACGTGGGCAATGATGGCGATGTTGCGGAGATTCTCGATCACGATGCAGTCTCAACTTGGGATTCTGAAATTCAGCCGCGTATTCTACGCAGCCTTGAGGAAATAAGGGGTTAAAACAGCTTGCGGTCGGGAGGACGCCTGCGGCGCACCTCGGCGAGCCAGCGTGCCGCCCTAGCCCTGCCGATAGACGCGCACATTGGCATGCCCCTCCTTGAGCAGGTGATGAGCATGCAGGCGGCTCATGACGCCCTTGTCGCAATACAGCAGGTACTGGCGGTTGCTATCCAGTTCCTTGAAGCGGCTATTGATCGCATAGAACGGCAGTGACTGTACTTCTATGCCGGGCAAGGCCAGAGGCTGATCCTCGACATCATCCGGATGGCGGATATCAATCACCACCTGTCCGGGCAGTGCCTCGCAGACTTCCTCGACCAGCAGGTCTTCGCCCAGCTCATCAATCACCCGGTCAACGGTAATGCGCCGGACACCGGCAAGCGCCCGCTCCAGCACCGCCATATCGAAATGAGATTCTTCATGCTCGATGCGCCCCGGCTTGGCGCGGGTGGTCGGATTGACCGAAATCACCCCGCAATACTCGGGCATATGCCTGGCGAACTCGGCCGTGCCGATCTGTGTCGCCGTATCAATGATGTCCTGCTTGTGACTGGCCAGCAGCGGACGCAGCACCAGCATGTCGGTAGCGGCGTCAATCACCTTGAGATTGGTCAGCGTCTGGCTGGAAACCTGGGAGATGGCCTCGCCGGTGACCAGCGCATCGATGTGCAGATCCTCGGCCAGACGCGTAGCCGCCCGCAGCATCATGCGCTTGAGCACCACACCCATCTGCCTGTTATCGACTTTTTCCAGTATCTCGCCGAGCACCTCTTCAAAAGGCACGCTGAGAAACAGCACCCGGTGCGAGCTGCCGTACTTCGTCCAGAGAAAGTGGGCGACTTCCATGACGCCCAACTCATGGGCGCGACCGCCGAGATTGAAGAAGCAGAAATGCGTGAGCATGCCGCGACGCATGATCTGGTAAGCCGCCACCGTCGAATCGAAGCCGCCGGACATCAGCACCAGGGTCTGGTCCAGCGAGCCCAGCGGATAGCCGCCTATGCCCTGATGCTGGCGATCGATGATGAACAGACGCTCATCGCGAATTTCCAGACGCACCTCGACCTGCGGATTTTTCAGGTCAATGCCTGCCGCATTGAATTCACGCCGCAGGTGGCTGCCGACAAACGCCTCGACTTCCATCGAAGTAAAGCTGTGTTTACCCGCCCGCTTGCAACGCACGCTGAAAATCTTCCCCGGCAGCAACGCACCGAAATGCTGGCGGCATTTGTCCAGAGTATCGGCAAAGTCGACCAGCGGATATTCATGCACTTCGAGGAAGTGCGCGATACCAGGCATGCAGCACAGCCGCTGATACATTTCAGCCAGCAATTTCGGCTCGCTCAGGCTGGTCAGCAACTCGAGATTGTCCCACTCACCCAGCACCTGCAGCGCAGGATCGAGATCCTTGAGCACCGTGCGCATGTTCTTCGCCAACTGGCGGATGAATTGCTTGCGCACCGGCCGGCTCTTGATGGTGATTTCAGGGAAAACTTTGACGATCAGCTTCATGCAATCCACCGCGCAAGTGCAGCGGCCGAAAAGAGGGGCGCGGATTATAGCGGAAATTGCTCAAGCTTTGATCAAAAACATGCACAAGCCGATTCGCACCAATTAAGAGCGCGCAAAGCGCAAGAGCACCGTTACGGTGCGTATTTGCCTATACATTCAATACCGTCAAGCTACGAAGCCTCTTCCGAAAGGTTGGAGACGGTTATTTCTCTTCTATGGCATGCATTTTGCCTCCTTGCGAGTCAGGTTACTCTGGCGGACTATCCCGCCGGGATTCACCGAATCAATACAAGGGCTCCATAACGGGCTTTATTCCTCAGGAGGAAAACATGTCTAAGACTGTGCAACTGATCAAAGACCACGACGTTAAGTGGGTAGACCTGCGCTTCACCGACACCAAGGGCAAGCAGCACCACGTGACCATGCCCGCCCGCGATGCGCTGGACGAAGAATTCTTCGAAATCGGCAAGATGTTCGACGGCTCCTCCATCAGCGGCTGGAAAGGCATCGAAGCCTCCGACATGATCCTGATGCCGGACGACAGCACTGCCGTGCTGGATCCGTTCACCGAAGAGCCAACCCTGATCATCGTCTGCGACATCATCGAGCCCAGCACCATGCAGGGCTACGACCGTGACCCGCGCTCGATCGCCAAGCGCGCTGAAGAGTTCCTCAAGAGCACCGGCATCGGCGACACCGTATTCGTCGGCCCCGAGCCCGAGTTCTTCATCTTTGACGAAGTGAAATTCAAGTCCGACATCTCCGGCTCGATGTTCAAAATCTACTCCGAGCAAGGTTCCTGGATGTCCGATCAGGACGTCGAAGGCGGCAACAAGGGCCACCGCCCTGGCGTCAAAGGCGGCTATTTCCCGGTTCCGCCATGCGACCACGACCACGAAATCCGTACTGCCATGTGTAATGCCATGGAAGAAATGGGCCTGGTCATCGAAGTGCATCACCACGAAGTGGCAACTGCCGGCCAGAACGAAATCGGTGTGAAGTTCAACACCCTGGTCAACAAGGCTGACGAAGTTCAGACCCTCAAGTACTGCGTACACAACGTAGCTGACGTTTATGGCCGCACCGCGACCTTCATGCCGAAGCCGCTGTATGGCGACAATGGCTCGGGCATGCACGTTCACCTGTCGATCGCCAAAGACGGCAAGAACACCTTTGCTGGCGAAGGCTATGCCGGCCTGTCCGATACCGCGCTGTACTTCATCGGCGGCATCATCAACCACGGTAAAGCACTGAACGGCTTCACCAACCCGTCGACCAACTCCTACAAGCGTCTGGTCCCGGGCTTTGAAGCACCGGTCATGCTGGCCTACTCGGCGCGTAACCGCTCGGCCTCGATCCGTATTCCCTACGTCTCCAGCCCACGGGCTCGTCGTATCGAAGCACGCTTCCCGGATCCGGCAGCCAACCCTTACCTGGCCTTCGCAGCCCTGCTGATGGCTGGCCTGGACGGTATCCAGAACAAGATGCACCCCGGCGATGCCGCCGACAAGAACCTCTACGATCTGCCACCGGAAGAAGCCGCCAACATTCCACAGGTTTGTGGCAGCCTGAAAGAAGCCCTGGAAGAGCTGGACAAGGGCCGCGCGTTCCTGACCAAAGGTGGCGTGTTCTCCGATGACTTCATCGATGCCTACATCGAACTGAAGAGCGAAGAAGAGATCAAGGTGCGCACCTTCGTACACCCACTGGAATACGAGCTGTACTACAGCGTCTAAATCCAGCGCAATGAAAAGCAGGCCTCCTTCGGGAGGCCTCTTTTTTGTCAGCAGGAAAACCACACGACAGACTTGCAAGACAGCCGTACCAGTGTAAGGCTTGGATAAAGCCAAGAGGGGACTCACCATGCGTACACCCATTGCCGCCTGCCTGCTGATGCTTCTGGCACTTCCAGCCAGCGCAGAGATCTATAGCTACACCGACGCCAGTGGCAACAAGGTATTCACCAATCAGCCACCGGACGGCATCAAGACCGAATCCGTAAAGCTGCCGCCAATGAACACCATGGATCCGCCAGAGGTCAGCGCCCCTGCGGATACCACTACATCAACCAGCAGCACCGCCCAAAGCCAGCCATACAATCAGGTGCAACTGACCAACCTGCCGACCGAGGAAGCATTGCGCTCCAACAACGGCACCTTCACCGTCCGCGCAGCGCTGAAACCTGCACTGCGCCCGGGTGACAGCCTGCAACTGCTGCTCGATGGCCAGCCCTACGGCGCGCCGACCAATGTGCCACTGCTGCAACTCAGTGAAATTGATCGTGGCGACCACACGCTGGTTCTGCAGGTGAAGAGCGGTGACCAGGTGGTTCAGGAAAGCGCTCCGGTCAGCTTTACCGTACAGCGCGTTGCCGTTGGCGGCGCCAAACCCGCCCAGCCATTACCGAAACCCCGCAATTGAGCAGACTGGCTTTCACATTTGCTTGCCTTCTGCTCGCCGGAGTTTGCACCCCGGCACTGGCCGAAGTTTTCACCTATGTGGACGCCGATGGCAACCGGGTCTATACCGACCAGCCGAAACCGGGCAATGCCAAGCGCGTGGAAATGGCACCCCTGAACAAGATGCCGGCAGTGAAGCGTCTCAGCCCACCCAGACCCCCTGCAAAAGCACCTGTAGAACCGCCATATCAGGTGCTCAGAATCCTCTTTCCGGCACCAGACAGTGTGGTTGAAGATGCCGCCGGCAACCTGATGGTAACCATCAATAGCGAGCCGGCGTTATTGCCCGGGCACAGCTATCGACTCCTGTTCGACGGCACGCAGGTTGGCCAACCAGGCCGTAGCGCGGTATTTCCCCTGGAAAACCTCGAGCGTGGAACCCATCAGCTGGCAGTGGAAATCATCGACAGTCAGGGGCTGGTAGTCGAACGCACCCCCAGTCAGCCGGTGCATGTACGCCGCGTCTCACTGGACTCCAAGCGCCGCGCACAACCATGCAAGCTCCCCGACTACGGCGTGAGGCCGGAGTGCGCCCTGAAGGACAGACCCGAGCCGGATAACGATATCCCGTTCATTCCGTTTATCTGACGCCCTCGCCAGCATAGGCACCAAATTGGTGCGCGCTGCCATTTTAGCGCCTAAGCTAAGTCTTCCAGAGTACGAACAACACCTGCCGAAAGCCCCGAAGCAGGCTTTTCTGTGCCTGTTTCAATGGATTGCGGAGCAATTGCCAGCATTGGTTTGTTTCTTGCAGGCATGTACATAACAGCACCGTATTAGCGCACGGCTGATCTTCCGACCTACAGGCCAACCCACGGCACCATGACCATCAACGACGCATTGCACCGCTTGCTGCTCGACAACCTGACTACGGCGATCTTGTTGCTTGATGCCGAGCTGCACCTGCAATACATGAATCCTGCCGCCGAGATACTGCTCGCCGTTAGCGGACAGCGCTTTCATGGCCAGCTGGTCAGCGAGCTGTTCAGCGAATCCCCCGAAGCACTGCACTCACTGCAACAGTCTGTGCATTCGGCCAATCCGTTCACCCGGCGTGAAGCCGTACTGCACACCCACAACGGCCAGCAGCTGACGGTTGACTACGCCGCCACCCCGCTCCACAACCGCTCGGCTACCTACCTGTTGCTGGAAATCCTGCCGCGCGATCGCTTGCTGCGTATCACCAAGGAAGAAGCCCAGCTGTCCAAACAGGAAACCACCAAGATGCTGGTGCGCGGCCTGGCCCACGAGATCAAGAACCCGCTGGGTGGTATCCGCGGCGCCGCTCAGCTGCTGGCGCGCGAGCTGCATGAGCCGGGGCAGAAGGATTACACCGACGTCATCATCGAAGAGGCCGATCGCCTGCGCAATCTGGTGGATCGCATGCTCGGCTCCAACAAGCTGCCATTTCTGGCCCCCGCCAATATCCACGAAGTGCTGGAACGCGTCTGCCAGCTCGTTGATATGGAGAGCCAGGGCGGCATCACCCTGATTCGCGACTACGACCCGAGCATTCCGGACGTAATGATTGATCGCGAACAGATGATCCAGGCAGTGCTGAACATCGTGCGCAACGCCATGCAGGCGCTGGCCAGCGCCAACCCGCCAGTAGAAGGCCGCATTACCCTGCGCAGCCGGGCGCTGCGCCAGCTCACCATCGGTCATAACCGGCACCGCCTGGCGTGCAAGGTCGAGATTATCGACAACGGTCCGGGGATTGCCGCCGAACTGCAGGAAACCATTTTCTACCCGATGGTCAGCGGCCGTGCCGATGGCACCGGCCTGGGCCTGGCCATCGCCCAGAACATCATCAGCCAGCATCAGGGCCTGATCGAATGCGAGAGCCAACCCGGCAATACCGTCTTCAGTCTGTACCTGCCGCTTGAACAAGGAGCAACAAACCCATGATTCGCAGCGAGTCCATCTGGGTCGTCGATGATGACCGTTCCATCCGCTGGGTCCTGGAAAAGGCGCTGCAACAGGAAGGCATGTCAGTGCAGACCTTTGACAACGCCAACAGCCTGCTCAGCCGCCTGGAACATCAGCAGCCGGATGTGATCATTTCCGATATCCGCATGCCCGGCCCGAGCGGTCTGGATCTGCTGGCGCAACTGCGCGAAAGATTCCCGCGCCTGCCGGTGATCATCATGACCGCGCACTCCGATCTGGACAGTGCCGTGGCCTCCTATCAGGGCGGTGCGTTCGAATACCTGCCCAAGCCGTTCGATGTCGATGAAGCCATTGCTCTGGTCAAGCGCGCTTGTCAGCATGCCCGTGAACAGGAAGGTGGCGTCGCGCCGGCAACGCAGGCAACCACCCCGGAAATCCTCGGTGAAGCACCGGCCATGCAGGAGGTGTTCCGCGCCATCGGCCGCCTCTCCCACTCCAACATCACCGTGCTGATCAACGGCGAGTCAGGCACCGGCAAGGAACTGGTGGCCCAGGCCCTGCACCGCCACAGCCCGAGGGCCAGAGCCCCGTTCATCGCCCTGAACATGGCCGCCATTCCCAAGGACCTGATGGAGTCGGAACTGTTCGGCCATGAAAAAGGCGCCTTTACCGGCGCGGCCAGCTTGCGCCGTGGCCGCTTCGAGCAGGCCGATGGCGGCACGCTGTTTCTCGATGAAATCGGCGATATGCCGGCCGACACCCAGACCCGCCTGCTGCGTGTGCTGGCTGACGGCGAGTTCTACCGGGTTGGCGGGCACACCCCGGTCAAGGTTGATGTACGCATCATTGCCGCCACCCACCAGAACCTTGAAGGTCTGGTGCAGGACGGCAAGTTTCGCGAAGACCTGTTCCACCGTCTGAACGTCATCCGCATTCACATTCCGCGACTGTCGGACCGCCGCGAGGACATTCCGGCGCTGACCCGGCACTTTCTCAGCCGTGCCGCCCAGGAACTCAGCGTCGAGCCGAAACTGCTGAAAAAGGAAACCGAGGAATACCTCAAGCAGCTGGCCTGGCCGGGCAATGTGCGACAACTGGAGAACACCTGCCGCTGGATCACGGTGATGGCTTCAGGGCGGGAGGTGCATGTAAATGACCTGCCACCGGAGTTGCTCCAGCAGCAGCCCGACAGTCCCGCCGATGCCGGCTGGGAACAGGCCCTGCGGCAATGGGCCGATCAGGCGCTGGCACGCGGCCAGGGCAACCTGCTGGATGTGGCCGTGCCGGCCTTTGAACGGATCATGATCGAGGTCGCCCTCAAGCATACCGCCGGCCGCCGCCGGGATGCCGCGCTGCTGCTGGGCTGGGGGCGCAATACGCTGACGCGCAAGATCAAGGAACTGGAGATCATGATCGACGGCGACGACGAGGATGGCGGAGACGCCTAGCGGTACGCGCCGCTATACGGTTAGGCTATCGGCCCGCCGTTCCGGCGCCAGTCCGGAGCGGCACCCCGTTTGGCCAACCTTCTTACTGCGGATCCGAAGATGTTCCATATCGTGCTGTTCGAACCGGAAATTCCGCCCAATACCGGCAACATCATTCGCCTGTGTGCCAACACCGGCAGCCAGCTGCACCTGATCGAGCCGCTGGGTTTCGAACTGGATGACAAGCGCCTGCGCCGTGCCGGGCTGGACTATCATGAATACGCGCAACTCAAGCGACACCGGAACCTGCCCGACTGCCTCGCGGAGATTGGTGGTCAGCGCCTGTTCGCCTTTACCACCAAAGGCAGCCACTGCTACGCCGAAGTCGATTACCAGGCGGGCGATATTTTCCTGTTCGGCCCCGAGAGCCGTGGACTGCCGGTAGCGATTCGCGAAAGCGTGCCCTGCGAGCAGCGCCTGCGCCTGCCGATGCGTCCCGAGTGTCGCAGCCTGAACCTGTCGAATGCGGTGGCCGTGGTGGTTTACGAAGCCTGGCGGCAGCACGGCTTCGCCTGAAATGGGCATGGCCGAGCCTGCGCGCTGTTCACTGCTGCGCGCTTGAGCGCCAGGTCAGCCATACACGCAAATCGAACTCCAGCTGCTGGTAGCCCGGCAGCATGTGCTCGCACAGTTTGTAGAATGTCTTGTTGTGCTCGAATTCGCGCAAATGCGCCAGCTCATGCACCACGATCATGTTGAGGAACTGTGGCGCCGCCTCGCGAAACACGGCGGCGATGCGGATTTCCTTCTTCGCCCTGAGGTTGCCGCCCTGCACCCGTGACACAGCCGTATGCAGGCCCAGGGCATGTTTCACTACATCCAGCTTGCTGTCATACAGGACCTTGTCCAGCCCCGGCGCGTTACGCAGATACTCCTGCTTGATCTGCATGGCATAGGCGTACAGCGCCTTGTCACTCTGTACCCCGTGCTGCTCGGGGTAACGCTGCTGCAGGTAATCGCCCAGCCGGCCCTGCTCCAGCAGCAGGCTGACCTGCTGCAGCAGGTTGGCGGGATAGCCGCGCAGGTATTTCAGGGCTGTGGCCATGGTTCCAGGGACTCACATCTCTCGCAAGGCGGGCTAACGCCCTGCCTGCATAAAATACAAAAGCCCGCCGGAGCGGGCTTTTGTCATGGCGCCGGCCTTAATTGACCTTGGCAGCCAGCTCACCACTGGCGTAACGCTGGAACATGCCTTCCAGGGAGATCGGCTTGATCTTCGAGGCATTGCCGGCGGTGCCGAAGGCTTCGTAGCGGGCGATACAGATATCGCGCATGGCTTCCACGGTTTTGCCGAAGAACTTGCGCGGATCAAACTCGCTCGGCTGCTCGGCCATCATCCGGCGCATGGCGCCGGTCGAAGCCAGACGCAGGTCGGTGTCGATGTTGACCTTGCGCACACCGTGCTTGATGCCTTCGACGATTTCTTCCACCGGCACACCGTAGGTTTCCTTGATGTCGCCGCCGTACTGGTTGATGATCGCCAGCCACTCCTGCGGCACCGACGACGAGCCGTGCATCACCAGATGGGTATTGGGGATGCGCGCGTGGATCGCCTTGATCCGGTCGATCGCCAGAATGTCGCCGGTCGGTGGTTTGGTGAACTTGTAGGCGCCATGGCTGGTGCCGATGGCGATGGCCAGGGCATCCACCTGGGTGCGCTTGACGAAATCCGCCGCTTCTTCCGGGTCGGTGAGCATCTGGCTGTGGTCCAGCGTGCCTTCGGCGCCAACACCGTCTTCCTCACCGGCCTGACCGGTTTCCAGACTGCCCAGGCAACCCAGCTCACCTTCGACCGACACGCCGCAGGCGTGGGAGAAAGCCACGGTTTCCTGGGTGACGCGCACGTTGTAGTCATAGTCGGCCGGGGTCTTGCCATCGGCTTTCAGCGAGCCGTCCATCATCACCGAGCTGAAGCCCAGCTGGATCGAACGCTGGCAGACATCCGGGCTGGTACCGTGATCCTGGTGCATGCACACCGGGATATGCGGGAATTCTTCGATCGCCGCCAGAATCAGGTGCCGCAGGAACGGCGCACCGGCGTATTTCCGAGCCCCGGCCGAGGCCTGCACGATCACCGGCGAGTCGGTTTTGTCCGCCGCCTCCATGATGGCGCGCATCTGCTCGAGGTTGTTGACGTTGAAGGCCGGTACGCCGTAACCGAATTCGGCGGCGTGATCGAGCATCTGACGCAGACTGATAAGTGCCATGTTGCCTGTCTCCCGTAAGGGTTGGTTAATTCGTGGCAACCGCCTGCAGCGGTTGCATGTCAATTATTCGGGCTGGGCCTTGCAGTTACGGCCAAAGATGGTGTGACCGTTGATCGCATAGACTTCGGCGTGATCGCCCTGCAGCACAAAGGCCAGCTCGCTGTCGCTGTAGAGTTCGCCATTATCGCCCGGCATGCGCTTGAGTACATGCAGCATATCGCCGGCACCTACGCGCACCTGCACGCTCTGGCCGTCAGCGCCATCGGGGCGCCAATAGACTTTGGCCTGCGAGTCACAAATCCATTCGTTCCATGCGCCTTGCGGCTCCGGTTGAATCTCGAAGGAGCAGGCACTCAGCAGGCTCAGCGTCATCAATAACAGATACTTGGCCATCTTGCCTCCCCGGAGTGGCAACCTGCTGCGCAGTTTGCCAGCACAAAAAACTTAACCTTTGGCCCGTGTTTCCAGCACTTCCACAGCCGGCAGCACCTTGCCTTCAACAAACTCGAGGAAGGCACCGCCACCGGTGGAGATATAGGAAATCTGCGCGCCTACGCCATATTTGTCGATAGCTGCCAGCGTGTCACCACCGCCGGCAATGGAGAATGCCGGACTGGCCGCGATGGCTTCAGCCAGCACCTTGGTGCCGTTGCCAAACTGGTCGAATTCGAACACCCCGACCGGGCCGTTCCACAGGATGGTTCTGGCCGCCTTGAGCAGCTCGGCAAACTGCAGCGCCGTTTGCGGACCGATATCGAGAATCATGTCGTCTTCGGCAACATCCGCTACCAGCTTGACCGTGGCCTGTGCATCCTCAGCGAAGGCCTTGGCCACCACCACATCCACCGGCAGTGGCACGCTGACCCTGGCCGCAATGGCTTTGGCGGTATCCAGCAGATCCGCCTCATACAGCGACTTGCCCACCGGCAAGCCGGCCGCTGCCAGGAAGGTATTGGCGATGCCGCCGCCGACGATCAGCTGGTCGCAGATCTGTGCCAGCGAGTTCAGCACATCCAGTTTGGTCGACACCTTGGAGCCGGCAACAATCGCTGCCATCGGTTTGGCCGGATTACCCAGTGCCTTGCCCAGCGCCTCCAGCTCAGCAGCCAGCAACGGGCCGGCGCAGGCGACCTTGGCAAATTTGGCCACGCCGTGGGTCGATCCTTCGGCGCGGTGTGCCGTGCCAAAGGCATCCATGACGAACACGTCGCACAGCGCCGCATATTGTTGCGCCAGTTCGTCGGCGTTCTTCTTTTCACCCTTGTTGAAGCGCACGTTCTCGAACAGCACCAGCTCGCCGGCCTTGACCTCGACACCGCCGAGGTAGTCGGTAACCAGCGGCACTTCACGGCCCAGGGCTTTGCCCAGATAGGCGGCTACCGGCGCCAGGCTGTTTTCAGCACTGAATTCACCCTCGACCGGACGCCCCAGGTGCGAGCAGACCATCACGGCAGCGCCTTTCTCCAGAGCCAGTCTGATGGTCGGCAGGGCAGCGAGGATGCGTGCATCACTCTTCACCACACCGTCTTTCACCGGCACGTTGAGGTCTTCACGGATCAGTACGCGCTTGCCGGCAAGGTCAAGGTCGGTCATTTTCAGAACGGTCATGGCAGCAGTCCTTCTCGGGGCTGATTAAACAGATTTTGTGGATACAGCAAGAAAGTGTTCGGCGACATCGAGCATGCGATTGGCAAAGCCCCACTCATTGTCGAACCAGGCCAGCAGATTGACCAGCCGCGGGCCGGACACGCGGGTCTGGCTGCCATCGACAATCGCCGAATGGGCATCGTGGTTGAAATCACAACTGGCATGGGGCAATTCGGTGTAGTCCAGCAGGCCTTTCAGCGCGCCTGACACACTGGCCGCGCGCAACAGCTGATTGACTTCCGCCGCCGTGGTGTCGCGGGCAGTCTGCAGGGTGATATCCAGACAGGAGACATTCAGCGTTGGCACCCGAATGGCCTTGGCCTGGATGCGGCCGTGCAGTTCCGGCAGCAGCCGTTCGATACCCCGCGCCAGCCCGGTTGAAACCGGAACCATCGACTGAAAAGCCGAGCGCGTGCGGCGCAAGTCTTCGTGGTGATAGGCGTCAATCACCGGCTGGTCATTCATCGCCGAGTGCAGCGTGGTGATCGAAACCTGCTCCAGTCCAATTGCCTGGTTCAGCACCTTGAGCAACGGTACGCCGCAGTTGGTGGTACAGGAGGCATTGGATACCAGACGCTCGCGGCCGCTCAACTGCAGCTGGTTGATGCCGTAGACGATGGTGGCATCCACATCCGCAGCGCTGGCCATCGGCTGCGACAACAGCACCCGCGGTGCGCCGGCATGCAGAAAGCGTTCGGCCTGGGCACGGGTGGTGTACTGGCCGGAACACTCGATCAGCAGATCGATATCCAGCGCCGCCCAGTCGATCGCTTCCGGCGTGCTCTGGCGCAGCACCTTCACGCAGTCGCCGTTGATATGCAGGCAGTCACCAGCGACCTTCACCTCGCCGGGGAAGCGCCCGTGAGTGGAGTCGAAACGGGTCAGGTATTCGATGCTGGCCTGATCGGCCAGGTCGTTCAGGGCAACAATCTCGATCGCGCTGCCAGCGCCCCGCTCATGCAACGCGCGCAACACACAACGGCCAATACGGCCGTAACCGTTGAGGGCAATGCGATAGGGGCGGTGAGTGTCAGGCATATTCGGCACGGTAGCGGTCAACCTGCAGGAGCGAGCTTGCTCGCGAACAATGTTTGCGCATCGCGAGCAAGCCCGCTCCTACAAGGACAGTCAGCAATCCAGCAGTTCGGCAGCAGTTTCCAGGACATTCTCGACGGTAAAGCCGAACTCCTCGAACAACGCCGGGGCCGGAGCCGACTCACCGAAGCTGGTCATGCCGATGATGCGCCCTTCCAGACCCACGTACTTGTACCAGAAGTCCGCATGGGCGGCCTCGATAGCGATACGCGCGCTGACCTGCAGCGGCAGTACTTCCTGCTTGTAACCGGCATCCTGCTGGTCGAACACGCTGGTCGACGGCATCGACACCACACGCACCTTGCGACCCTGCTCACTGAGCTTGTCACAGGCCTGCACGGCCAGACCGACTTCCGAACCGGTAGCGATCAGGATCAGTTCCGGTTCACCGGCGCAGTCCTTGAGTACGTAGGCACCACGGGCGACATCTGCCAGCTGCCGGGCATCGCGCTGCTGGTGCGGCAGGTTCTGCCGGGAGAAGATCAGCGCCGACGGGCCGTCCTTGCGCTCGATGGCGTATTTCCAGGCCACAGCGGATTCCACGGCATCGGCCGGACGCCAGGTGTCCAGATTCGGTGTGCTGCGCAAACTGGCCAGCTGTTCGACCGGCTGGTGGGTCGGACCGTCTTCGCCCAGACCGATGGAGTCATGGGTGAACACGTAGAGCACCCGCTGCTTCATCAGCGCCGCCATGCGCACCGCGTTGCGCGCGTACTCCATGAAGATCAGGAAGGTCGCGCCATAGGGCACGAAGCCACCGTGCAGCGCCACACCGTTCATGATCGCGCACATGCCGAACTCGCGCACGCCGTAGTACATGTAGTTGCCGCTGGCATCCTCAGCCGTCACACCCTTGCAACCCTTCCACAGGGTCAGGTTGGAACCGGCCAGATCGGCCGATCCGCCGAGGAACTCCGGCAACAACGGGCCGAGCGCGTTCAGGGCATTCTGACTGGCCTTGCGGCTGGCGATGGTTTCGCCTTTGCTGGCGACATCCTGCACATAAGCCGCGGACTTCTCGGCAAAATCGGCCGGCAACTCTCCAGCCATGCGCCGCTGCAGCTCGGCAGCCAGTTGCGGATGGGCCTTGGCATAGGCGGCAAAGCGCTGGTTCCACTCGGCTTCCGCCGCGGCACCGGCCGCTTTGGCGTCCCACTCGGCGTAGATCTCCGCCGGAATTTCGAAAGGTCCATGATTCCAGCCCAAGGCTGCACGGGTGGCGGCAATTTCATCGTTACCCAGCGGTGCACCGTGGCACTCTTCCTTGCCCTGCTTGCCCGGCGAGCCAAAGCCGATCACGGTTTTGCAGCAGATCAGCGTCGGTCGCGCGGTTTCAGCCTGAGCCGTTTGAATAGCAGTCTGGATTTCTGCAGCGTCATGCCCGTCGACATTGCGGATCACCTGCCAGCCATAGGCTTCGAAGCGCGCCGGGGTGTCATCGGTAAACCAGCCCTCGACTTCACCGTCGATGGAGATGCCGTTGTCGTCATAGAAGGCGGTCAGTTTGCCCAGGCCCAGGGTACCGGCCAGCGAGCAGACTTCATGGCTGATGCCTTCCATCATGCAGCCGTCACCGAGGAAGGTGTAAGTGCGATGGTCGACGATGTTGTGGCCATCGCGGTTGAACTGCGCGCCGAGGACCTTCTCGGCCAGAGCGAAGCCCACGGCATTGGCAATGCCCTGCCCCAGCGGACCGGTAGTGGTTTCAACGCCCGCGGTGTAACCGTATTCCGGGTGTCCGGGCGTCTTGCTGTGCAACTGACGGAAATTCTGCAGATCGTCGATCGACAGGTCATAGCCGGTCAGGTGCAGCAGGGAGTAGATGAGCATCGAACCGTGGCCGTTGGACAGCACGAAGCGGTCGCGGTCGGCCCATTGCGGGTTACCCGGATTGTGTTTGAGGTGGTCACGCCAGAGCACTTCGGCGATATCCGCCATGCCCATCGGGGCGCCGGGATGGCCGCTGTTGGCTTTCTGCACGGCATCCATACTGAGGGCACGAATGGCATTGGCGCGTTCACGACGGCTGGGCATCGACGATCTCCTGGGAGTCTGCTTGTGGGGCGAAAGGTGCGAAAAAGGCGGCCATTTTCGCCCAGCAGGCCACTGCGCGGCAATCACAGATGTGCGAACGGTCGGCTTTTCTGCCATTCCGCGCGTTCCCCCGCGGCGCACAATTGATTAATCTCGGAGCATCAGCCGCTGGCATGAGGGAGAGACAGGCATGGCCACAGAGCACACGGGCGCGCCTCATCCGGCAGCGCCAGCAGGTATGGAGAAGCTGCAGGTGCTTGCTGCCGACGGGGTCAGCAACCAACTGACGCTGTACCCAGCCGGCGAGGACCGGGCAGTCATCGTATTGATGCCCGCCATGGGTGTCCGCGCCGACTTCTATCGCCCGATCGCGCAAAGTCTGGCAGGTGCCGGCTGGCACACCGTCACGGCCGATTTGCGCGGTATCGGTGAAAGTGGGGCACGGGCACAGGCTGGCGCCCGTTTCGGCTATCGCGAAATGCTCGAACTCGACTGGCCCGCCAACCTCGACGCGGTCCGCAAGCGCTTTCCCCGACTACCGGTTTATCTGTTCGGACACAGCCTTGGCGGCCAGCTCAACGCTCTGTATGCCGGCCTGCACCCGGAGCGCCTCGACGGACTGATTTTTGTCTCCAGCGGCTCGGTGTATTTCCGCGGCTGGCACTTTCCGGCCTCGCTGAAAATTCTCGCGATGTCGCAGCTACTGCGCGGCATCAGCGAAATAGTCGGCTATCTGCCCGGCAAGAAAATCGGCTTTGGCGGCAGCGAAGCCCGCGGAGTGATGCGTGACTGGGCGTACCTGGCCCGGACCGGCCGCTTCAGGGTAGCCGGCAGCACAGTCGACTATGAGAGCGCCATGCAGTCCTTCAGCAAACCGCTGCTGGCGGTTTCCTTCAGTGACGATGACTTCGCCCCGCACGCCTCAACCCGCAACCTGCTGCAAAAACTGCCCGCCGCAGCGGCCACCCACCTCCAGCTTCAACCCGCTGATCTCGGTCTGCACGCGACAGGCCATTATGGCTGGGTAAAAAGTCATCAGGCGCTGGTCGAGCGCATCAGCGCCTGGCTGGCCACGCAGCCAACCCGCCAGTAAGCGGCAGCCCGGGCCAGAGCTCAGGTTAGCCTGTGCTGCTGGCGCCAGACACTCGGCCGACAACCGAAGCGCTGCTCAAACCAGTAGGAAAATACACTCAGCGACGAGAAACCCAGCAGCCCGGCAATCTCGCCAAGGGCGCGTTGCTGATTGTGCAGCAGGCGCAGCGCCTGCTCGCTGCGTACCTTGGCAAGCAGCGACGAGTAACTCTCCCCCTGCAACTGCAGTTGCCGGTGCAGGGTACGCCGGTCGCGGCCCAGCTGCTGCGCCAGACGTTCCACCGAGCAGCGCCCGCCGGACAACTGCAGGCCGATCAGCTGCTGTACCTGATCCACCAGAGCCACTCTGGATTGCTGTTTGAGACTGTCCAGATAGTGATGGACATAACGCGCGATAACCGGGTCGGCGCTTGGCATCGGCGTATCCAGATCGCTGCTGCGGCAGACAATACCGTCCAGTTCGCTGTTGAATTGCAGTGGTACGCCGAAGACCCGCCGATGGGTGCTTTCGTCCCTTGGTGCCGGGTGGCGGAAGTGGATCGCCAGCGGCAACCAGGTCTGACCCAGCAGGCTCTTGAGAAATCCATGGGTAACCGCCAGTGACAACTCGGTGACCTGCCGCGCAGACAGATTGCCGAAGCTGGCGTGGACCTCGCGGATCAGCGCCACACCGTTTGCCTCCTCCAGGCTCAGCGACAGCGCATCGGTATGCACGGACAGGTAGCTTTGCAATGCTTCCAGCGCCTTGCGCAGGGTCGGCTCCTCACGCAGCAACAAGGCTAACGGCCCGAGATTGGATGGCTGCCGGGTGCGCGCCATGCGCAGGCCGAAATCCTCCGCGCCAGTGGCCGTTGCAGCGCTTTCCAGCAGCCGCACCACCGCCATCGCCGGTATCTTCAGGTCAACCTGCTGCAAACTGGCCGGACTGATATCGACCTCACGCAACTGCTGTAACGGGTCGAGACCCAGCGAGCGAGCCACCTCGGCAAAGCCGGTCAGACTGGCGCTACGGATCAACATGACCATGGCGAACCCTCTTGACGCTGCGGCAAGCGGTCGCAGCAATGTCCCGAATTACCCAATAATAGTCCCGAAATGTCGAATACGGACACCGCCGCCTGCTTAACCTGCGGACTTCTACTTTCACATCAGGAAGCCTGCCATGCGCAACTTGTCCATGCAGAACATCACCCCAACCATTGGCAGCGTGGTCAACTTCGATCTGGCCAGCGCCAGCAGCGCGGACATGGCAGATATACGCCGCCTGCTTGGCGAACGCATGGTACTGGCCTTCCCCGATCAGCACCTGAGCCGCGAACAACACAAAGCGCTGGGCAAGCATTTCGGCACCGGCGTGCTGCACCGCCACGCCCTGGCGCTGCACTCGGGCAGCAATGACCCCGACGTCGTGGTGGTCAAAGCTGACGCCAACTCCAAATACGCGGTCGGCGAATCCTGGCACACCGATGTCAGCTGTGACCCCAACCCGATTGCCGTATCCATGCTGTACATGAAGCAGGTCCCGGAAAACGGTGGCGGCGACACCCTGTTCGCCAGCATGTATGACGCCCTCGAAGGCCTCTCCGCGCCGCTGCGCAAGATGCTTGAAGGGCTGACCGCGCGGCACAACGGCGCCCTGCCGTGGCGTGACGGCTACGGCATCGAACCACCGAAAGACCAGCCCTACAATGTCACTGTGCATCCGGTGATCTTGCGCCACCCGGAAACCGCACGCCCCCTGCTTTGGGTAAACGGCGGCTTCACCCAGCGCATCATGGAAGTATCCAAACACGAGAGCGACCACCTGCTGGACATGCTGCTCAATCACATCGAACGCGAGCCGAAATACCAGTGCCGGATCCGCTGGCAGAACAACATGCTGGTGATGTGGGATAACCTCGCTACCCAGCACATCGCCAGCTGGGATTACTTTCCACAAACCCGTATTGCCGAACGCGTCTCGGTGGTCGGTCCCGAACTGGCAGCATTCCAGAGCTGAGAGCCGGCCCTCCCAGCCACGGCACGGGCCGCTCCCTGCCCAACCATCTTGAGGAGTTGTTCTTGCCCGTGCCCATGCCCGATTGCGCCAGCAGCCCATGCGACGATGACCCGCCCGTATCGCGCCGATACGCCTGGCTGGTGTTCTTCCTGACCTTTGGCCTGATGCTCTCGGACTATATGTCGCGCCAGGTGATCAATGCCGTGTTTCCGGCGCTCAAGGCTGAATGGGCGCTGACAGACACCCAGCTGGGGCTGCTGGTCAGCGTGGTGGCGCTCACCGTTGGCGTGATGAGCTTTCCCGTTTCGCTGCTGGCGGATCGCTGGGGCCGGGTCAAAAGTGCCACTGCCATGGCCTTGCTCTGGGGTGTGGCTACCATCGCCTGCGGGTTATCCGGCAACTTTTTCATGCTGTTTATCGCCCGCGCACTGGTCGGCCTAGGTGAAGCCGGCTATGGCAGCGCCGGTGGCGCCATTCTGCTTGGGGTGTTCCCGCGCCGGCTGCATGCCACGGTGACCGGCGCCTTTCTGTCCGCGGCACTGTTCGGCTCGGTGCTGGGGGTAATGTTCGGCGGTTTGATCGCCGACAGTTATGGCTGGCGCATGGCCTTCATCCTGGTCGGCGCGTCCGGGTTGGTGCTGGCCATTGTCTATCCGCTGCTGGTGCGCGAACCCGCACCTGCGGGCAGGCAGGCGGCAGCAAGAATGCCGCTCAAGGCAGTGTTTCATGAATTACTGCGTGCCCGCAGCGCGCTCTGGACTTACCTTGCATCGGGTTTGCAAATGTTCGTCCAGGGCTCGATCATTGCCTGGATACCCAGCTACCTGAACCGCTATCACGCCATGGACTTGAGTCAGGCCGCCATGTTTGCCGGGGGACTGGTGCTGATGGCCGGGATCGGCATGACTCTGGGTGGCGCACTGGTTGACCGGCTGAGTACCCGCCACGCGCGAAACAGGCTACTGGTCCCCATGTGCTATGCGTTGGGCTCAAGCTTCCTGTTGCTGGCTGCCCTGCTGCTGGCAGACGGGCAGTTACAACTGCTGCTGATTGGCCTCGGCCTGCTGATTGGCGCCGGCTTTGCCGGACCCTCCGGAGCGGTGGTGTCGAGTGTCACCAATGCCTCGCTTCGCGCCAGCGTACTGGCCACCCTGACGCTGGGCAACAACATCCTCGGCCTGGCGCCAGGCCCCTTTATCACCGGGCTGCTGGCCGACAGTTTCAATTTGCATCTGGCAATGACTCTGGTGCCCCTGATCGGCCTAGGAGCAGCTGCTGCCTATTTTGCTGCCAGCCGCCATTACCTGCAGGATCTGCAACTTCAGCAAAATTCCCGTCCGGCGCATTAAACTGTACCTGGCGATCGCTAACCGGAATGCGCCGGATCGTTTTTGGACGGGGAGAATCATTGCATGCTGTCCTGGCTCAAACAGTACCATCGCGACCTGCTGGCCGGCGACGTAACGGCCGGCATCATTGTGGTACTGATGATGGTTCCGCAAGGTATGGCCTATGCGCTGGTTGCCGGCCTGCCGCCGGTAGCCGGACTGTACGCCAGCCTGCTACCGGCCTGCGCCTATGCGCTGTTCGGCAGCAGCATGGTGCAGTCAGTCGGGCCGATGGCCATCACCTCGTTGATGACTGCCTCTTCACTGGCCGGTCTGGCGCCTGCGGGCTCGGAACTGTACTCGGCAATGGCCGCGCAAATGACTCTGATTGCCGGCGTGGTGCTGTTTCTTTGCGGCTTGTTGCGCCTGGGCTTTCTGGCGCAATTCCTCAGCCGCCCGGTACTCAGCGGTTTTACCAGCGGCGCCGCGCTGGTGATTGCCGCCAGCCAGTTCTCCACCTTGCTGGGCGGCTCCCTGAAGCAGATCAACCTGCCCGGCGCAGCCATCGGCCTGAGCTCACTGCTGTTGCTGTGGCTGGCGCGCCAGTACCTGATGCGGCTGCTGAAAAGTCTGGGGCTTGCCGGCAAGGTCGCCGACATCCTGGCCAAGATGGCCCCGGTATTCGTGCTGGCACTGGCCATCCTCTGCGTGTTGTTGCTGAATCTCGAGCAGGCTGGCGTGCAGGTTGTCGGCAAGGTTCCGTCCGGCTTGCCGGCACTCGGTCTGCCGCTGGCATTTGGGCAAATGCGCGAATTGCTGATGCCTTCGCTGCTGATCGGCTTCATGATTTTCCTCTCCAGCCAGTCGGCGGCGGTCAGCCTGGCGCAGAAGCGCGGTGAGCGCATCAATGGCAATCACGAATTGCTGGGGCTTGGCGCAGCCAATCTGGCCAGTGCCGTTTCCGGCGGGTTCCCGGTAACCGGCAGCATTTCGCGTTCGGCGGTCAATTACACCGCCGGGGCCAACACGCCACTGGCCAGCGTTATCACCACTGTTCTGATGGCGGTATTGCTGAGCGTTCCAACGGGCTGGATGTCCCCCCTGCCGCTCTCGGCGCTGGCGGCGACCATCATGATTGCGGTGCTCGGCATGCTCGACTTTGAAACACCGCGCGAGGCCTGGCGCTATGATCGTGGCGATGCGCTGGCCTGGGGCGTTACCCTTGCCGGCGTGCTGCTGCTTGGCGTCGAGGAAGGCGTCATCGTCGGCTTGCTGCTGTCGCTGGGCACGCTGATTGCCAGAGCCAGCCGTCCGCATATAGCCGTGATCGGCCGTATACCCGGCACCGAACATTACCGTAACGTCTCCCGGTATGCCGTGGAAACCCGTCCCGAACTGCTGCTGTTGCGCGTAGATGCAGCCATATTTTTTGGCAACGCCGAACGCATCAGTGACAGCGTGCTGGAGCAGTTGCAAGACAGCCAGCGTGACGTGGTACTGGTGCTGTCTGCCGTCAATCAGATAGATACCACCGGTTTGTACACGCTGGTCGAGCTCAATCGCGCCCTCAACGCACGCGGCATTCGGCTGAATCTGGCTGAAGTCAAAGGACCGGTCATGGACCGCCTGCAACGCAGTGATCTGCTGCTAAGCCAGCTCAGCGGCAAGGTGTTTCTCAGTACTGCTGCGGCATTCTCCGCCCTGACTGAACCAGACAATCCGGCTGCGACTGTGCCGGCAAACCCGATTTAATCCCCGGCCTGCAACTTTTCCGCTTGCCGTGCCGCGCGCTGACCGCTGCGCAGGGCACCTTCGATGGTGCCCGGATACAGGGCGTCGGTATGTTCGCCGGCGAACAGCACGCGGCCCAGCGGCTGCTCCCACAATCGCCAATACTGGCTGATTTCCCCCGGCCCATAGGCCAGATAGGCACCGCCGGCCAGCGGGTCATTGCCATAGCGGCGCACTTCGAAACCCGTGTAGGCGGCGCGCGCACCGGGATAGTACTGGTCCAGACGGATCAGTACCTGATCGGCCATCTGCCGGTCATTGAAGGCCTTCATCATGCGCGCGTTGTCACCGGAGATATTTACCAGCAGATTGGCGCCGCCCTTGAATGCCGGCTCGATCCACAGTATGCCGAGCCCCTGGTTGCTGACTATCTCGCCACTCAGGCGCGTAGCCCCCCAGAAGGGCTTGCTGAACTTGAGCAGAATCTGCTCGCGCCAGCCGTAGTTGATGTCCTTCAAGGCCTTTTGCTGTAACGGCGACAGGGCCGGTGTCAGGCTGATCCTGGCCAGCGCCGGCAGCGGCAACGCCAGCACCACGTAGTCGGCCGTGTAACCGGCAGCGCCAACCTTGACCGTCACCCCGTCCTCATTCTGGGTAATCGCCTCCACTCGCGCACGGGTCTTGATGGTGCGCAACGGTTTGACCAAGGCCTGTGCCAGCACCTGGCTACCACCGGGCAGGCGTGCATTGTGTTGCATCAGCGTGGACTCGCCGCGATACACCCGGGTCTGCTGCACCAGATACAACAGTGACAGCCGCGACGGTTCGTCGTAACGGGAACGGATACGCTGCTCTACGAGCGCTCTTGCCACTGGTTGCAGGTTCAACTGATCCAGCCAGCGAGCCACGCTGAGTTGATCCAGCGCCTGCAGCTGCGAATCTGCCAGCGGCTGCAAGGGGTCATCCATGCGCGCCGCCAGTTCTTCTATATGTTCTTCATACTGCCTGAGCGCCGCGGCCACTGCAGGCTGCTGGCGCTGCAGGTCGGCCTCGGTGAACAAGCGGCCATCAATCAGGTAGGCTGGCTGAGCCACGGCGGCCGGCGCCGGTTGCACCTGCAGCTTGAACAGCTGCAGGTAGTGATACAGCTGCGGCTGCAGTTCCCTGCTGCCAAGCCATTCGGCAGAGGCCAGGCTGGCGCGGCCACCGACCTCTGGCCGAGCCTCCAGCAAGGTCACCTGCCAGCCTTGCTCCTGCAATTCATAGGCGGCTGTCAGCCCTGAAAGTCCGGCACCGACCACAATCGCCGAAGGTGGCTGGTCAGCGGCCAAGGCCGCGGCACTGCCCAGCAGCAACCACAGCAGGCCCAGGCGCAAAGTGCTGGCAATCATCTTCTGTCTCCGCTTCTGGCAACGGCGCGCAGAATACGCCAGCCACCCGGTCCGGGCCAGAACTACCGGCAGCCTGATCTGGTAGGCTTTGCAGATTAGCCGAGGAGAGTTGCCGATGAGCCTGAATGCCCAATGGATGCAGCGCGATCTGGACGTGCTGTGGCATCCCTGCACGCAGATGAAGGATCACGAGACCCTGCCGATCATTCCGATTCGCCGTGGCGAGGGCGTCTGGCTGGAGGATTTCGACGGCAAGCGCTATCTGGATGCGGTCAGCTCCTGGTGGGTGAATGTGTTTGGCCACGGCAATCAGCGCATCAGCCAACGAATCAAGGATCAGCTGGACAATCTGGAGCATGTGATGCTGGCCGGCTTCAGTCATCAGCCGGTAATCGAGCTGTCCGAGCGTCTGGTCGAGATTACCCCGGCCGGACTGAACCGGGTGTTCTATGCCGACAACGGCTCATCCGGCATCGAAGTCGCCTTGAAAATGAGCTTTCACTACTGGCTGAATCTCGGCCAGCCAGCGAAGAAGCGCTTCATCACCCTGAGCAACAGCTATCACGGCGAAACTGTGGCAGCCATGTCGGTCGGTGATGTGGCGCTGTTTACCGACACTTACAAAGCCCTCTTGCTGGACACCATCAAGGTACCCAGCCCGGATTGCTACCTGCGCCCGGACGGCATGGGCTGGGAGGAGCACTCGCGCAACATGTTCGCCGCCATGGAGCAGACGCTGGCCGAGCATCACCACGAGGTTGCCGCAGTGATTGTCGAGCCGCTGATCCAGGGCGCCGGCGGCATGCGCATGTACCACCCGGTCTATCTGACATTGCTGCGCGAAGCCTGCGATCGCTATGGCGTGCATCTGATCCACGACGAGATTGCCGTCGGTTTTGGCCGCACCGGCAGCATGTTCGCCTGCGAGCAGGCCGCTATTACCCCGGACTTCCTGGTGCTGTCCAAGGCCCTGACCGGCGGGTTTCTGCCAATGGCGGCGGTCCTCACCACCGATGCCGTGTATGGCGCCTTCTACGATGACTACGCTACTTTGCGGGCCTTTCTGCATTCGCACACCTACACCGGCAACCCGCTTGCCTGTGCCGCGGCCCTGGCCACCCTGGATATCTTCCGCGATGACCGGGTGATCGAAGCCAACAAGGCCTTGAGCAGCCGCATGGCCAGCGCCACGGCGCATCTGGCCGATCATCCGCATGTCGCCGAAGTGCGCCAGACCGGCATGGCCCTGGCCATCGAGATGGTACAGGACAAGCCCGGCAAGATAGCCTACCCATGGCAGGAACGCCGGGGCCTCGAGGTATATCGGCATGCCTTGTCGCGTGGCGCCCTGCTGCGGCCACTGGGCAGTGTGGTGTATTTTCTGCCGCCCTATGTGATAACCCCGGAGCAAATCGACTTCCTCGCCGAAGTAGCCAGCGAGGGCATCGATCTGGCAACCCGGCATTCCGTCAGCGTGGCAACACCCAACAGCCTTTATCCCGGCTTCCGCGACCCCGGCTAGTCTGGCAAGCGGATGTCATTTGCTGTCATTAGCCCTGGCCGGGCATCACCAGCCACCGCTTTTCTGCCCTACGCCAGGTGCGCCATAGCGGTTAAGCTTGGCGCTGTCCCGTCACTGTTTGTAGTCTGACCCATGCGCCTTTCCCGTTTTTATATAGATACGCCGCTATCGCTCGGCAACCATGCATTACCCGATGCCCAGGCTCACTACATCGGCCGCGTCTTGCGCCTGAACACTGGCGCGGCAGTGCAATTGTTCGATGGCAGCGGCATGGAGTATCTCGGTGCAATCAGCGAGGTCGGCAAGAAACAGGTGTGTGTCGAATTGCATGAGCAACTGCCCGGCATGGCCGAGTCCCCCCTGCGCATCCATCTCGGTCAGGGCCTGTCACGCGGTGAGCGGATGGATTGGGCCATCCAGAAAGCTACGGAGCTGGGGGTAAGTGAAATCACCCCGATAGTTTCGGAACGTTGCGAAGTACGCCTCAAGGACGAACGCACCGAAAAACGCCTGAGCCACTGGCGGCAAATCGCCATCAGCGCCTGCGAACAATCCGGCCGCTCAGTTTTACCGGTAATTCATGCACCGCTGGAACTGGAACACTGGCTGCAGCAGAGTTCGGCAGATCTCAAGCTGGTGCTGCACCCCCTTGCACAGGAGCTGAGCAAGCACAGCACGCCGAAATCCCTGGCCTTTCTGATCGGCCCTGAAGGGGGTATAAGCGATAATGAGGTCAGCCGCGCACAGGCTGCCGGCTTTCAAACGGCACGACTTGGCCCGCGCATATTGCGTACCGAAACTGCACCGGTAGCTGCGCTGGCACTGGCGCAATTCCTCTGGGGCGATTTCTAGTCGCGGGATTCCATCCGCAGCAAAGGTCAGATCAGTCCGGCATCCGCCAGCAACTGCTCCAGCCCGACCAGGTCGGGGATTTTCAACACATTGCCATCCAGCGACACGGCTTCGAGCTCCAGCGGAGCCAGCTCCACATCCGCCCTCGCCAGATTCGAATCAACCTTTACCGAGTGCGGGATGCTTTGCAGCAGCAAGGCGATGAATTTGATTTGCGGGCGCCCACCAAGAGCGTTGAGTACGGCAACCCGACAGCCCGGGCCAACGCTGGCAACCCCATTGGATGCGGCTTCAAACGACAGCAAGGGCAAACGCAACTCACGCCAGCTGAACTGTCCCAGCAACCAGGGCGGCATGCCCTCGGCAGTCTGTGGTGCCCGGTACGGCACCAGTTCCGCGAGTGCCACGTTGGGCAGCAGCAAAGTACGATCTGCCAGAGGCAATAACAGACCCGTGAGGCTTTCAACGCTGCTCTGGGCTGCGACGGCTTGGCTCATGCAAGACTCCTAAAACTGTGTATTGAACAGGTTCTAACCTGATTAAACCGCGACTGTCAGGCGCACTGCTCGGCCAGATGGTTCACCAGCGCGGTGGCCAGTTCGCGGGGGTCACCATTGAAACTGCTGTAACCACCATCGCGCATGCTGTCGGTCATACTCGGGCAGGTGCAGGTCTCGGCCCGTTGTGTCCAGATAAGACCGCCCTGACGAATCACGTAAGCTGCCGCAGCACTGCCATCGCTACCCATGCCGCTGAAAGCGATGACCCCGAAGCGATTGCCATACTGACGGCCCAGATTGAGCATCATCTGATCAATCGAAGGACTATAGGGTTCAGGCCAACTGCGATTGCTCATGTGCATTAGCCCATCTTCGGTAAATGCCAACTCGTTACTGACCGGCGCAACAATCACCTCGCCATAACGAACTGCTTCGGCATCCCGCGCCGCCGTTACATGCCATTGACTGTGGCGGCCTACCGCCTGCGGCAGCATGGCTTCAAAACTCGCATCTATGTGTTGAGCGTATACAAAGCCGATGGGCAAGCCCCCAGGCAGGGCATCCAGAAACGCCTTGACTGCGCTGGGTCCGCCCAGCGAGGCGGCCAGTAACCAGACCATATCAGCGGGACCCGATTTGAGCGGGGTATCCGCCAACACACCCGGTACCTCTACGCGGTTAGGTCGCTGCGCATCTTCCAGCAAGGCATTCAGACTGGGGCCGATTGCCTTGGTCGGGTCACCGACCAGACGTTTGAGCTTGCCAAACAGCCGCCGTTCCCAGCGCGGATAATTCTCCGAATGGCGCTCCGGCGCATGTCCTTCACCAAACAGTACCGGTGCGCTGGCGCGCTCGATCAACTCGTCAACCAGCGGTGAATCTTCCATTTGCGACAGGTCAACCAGCCACAGATCCGTTTCGCACTCCTGCAGCACTTCAGGTTCAAGGCGTGCCGGATCACTATTGAGCACCACCTGATAACCGTTACTCTGCAGGGCCTGCTGCAGGACATGACGTTGCAGGGAGGTGTCGGCGATTACCGCAATACGGCCTGCAGTCTTGTCAGTCATTTGCCTTGACCTTGACCAGCCGGTTGATGGTTTCCAGCAGCAGCGACTCCTGGTAAGGCTTGCCGAGGTACTCGTTGACCCCGATAGCCATGGCGCGCTGCCGGTGTTTTTCCCCGGTCCGCGAGGTGATCATGATGATCGGCAGATCCTTCATCCGCTCATCGTGACGAACCAGAGTGGCCACTTCAAAACCGTCCATTCGCGGCATTTCAACGTCAAGCAGAATGACGTCCGGATGATGTTCCTGCAGTTGTGTCAGGGCATCTACCCCATCCTTGGCCGTGATCGCATTCATCCCCGCACGCTCCAGCAAGCGAGTAGTCACTTTGCGCACGGTAACCGAGTCGTCCACCACCATAACCAGTGTCGGCCGGGTGTGATCGCTCTCTTCCTGCAACTGCTTCTGCAGTGCCGAACGACGCAACTGGAACTGGTCAAGGGCGTGCAGGGAACGGATGGTTGCCAGCAGGTCAAGAATGACCACTACGCGACCATCCCCCAGAATGGTTGCACCCGAAATGCCATGCACCGATGAAAATTGCCGACCCAGGCTCTTCACCACAATCTCGCGCGAACCCGCCAGGCTATCCACCTGCACCGCCATTGCATGCTCGGCCGAGCGCACCAGAATCACCGGCAATGGCAGGCTTTGCCCAACCAGTTTCGGATGCTGCTCGTTATTCAGCAGATCACCCAGATACTTCAGGTCATAGGTCTGGCCGGCATATTCGAAGCGCGCCGCTTCGGTCTGGCCGACTTCGCGCTGATACAGCGCCTCCAGCTCAAAAGGCGAGACGCGCACAATACCTTCGATGGTGTTAAGCGGAATGGCGTACAAATCCTCACCCGACAACACCATCAGGGCCCGGTTCACCGAAACGGTAAACGGTAGTCGTATCAGGAAGCGCGTGCCCTCGCCGACGGCAGATTCGATCCGCATCGAACCACCCAGCTGCTTGACCTCGGAGTGCACCACATCCATACCGACACCGCGGCCGGAAATCTGGGTAATTTTCTCGGCCGTTGAAAATCCGGCCTCAAGGATGAACTGCAGGATCTCCTGATCCGACAAGTCAGCATCGGCAGTCATCATGCCGCGTTCGATTGCCTTGCGGCGCACGGCAGCAAGCTGGATCCCGCCGCCATCATCGGCCAGCGTCAGCAGGATATCGCCACCCTCACGACCCAGTCCGAGGGTGATGGTGCCGACTTCGGGCTTGCCGGCTGCCTGGCGCGTTGCTGCAGACTCGATACCGTGGTCAACCGCATTGCGCAACATATGCTCAAGCGGAGCCACAATGCGCTCGAGCACAGTACGGTCCATCTCGCCTTCAGCATTGGCTACATTGAATTCAACCTGCTTGCCCAGCTCGCCGGAAATCTGCCGGACAATCCGCCGCAAACGCGGTACCAGCCGGTCAAAAGGCACCATGCGCGTGCGCATCAGGCCTTCCTGCAGTTCGGTATTGACCCGCGCCTGCTGCAGCAACAGGGTTTCAGCGTCGCGGTTCTTGACTGCCAGGGTTTCCTTCAGGTCCAGCAAGTCGGATGCCGACTCGAACAGTGCCCGGGACAATTGCTGAAGCTGTGAATGGCGATCCATTTCCAGCAAATCAAACTCTTCATAGCCCGAACGTTCAGCCTCCGACTGATAGCGGCTGAGAATCTGCGCCTGGGTTTCGGTATCCAGACGACGCAGCTGGTCACGCACCCGCTCAATCGTGGCCTCCATTTCCCCGAGGGTATAACCAACATCGCTGACCTGCTGTTCAACACGACCACGGAAAATCGAGGTTTCACCAGCCAGGTTGACCAACCCTTCAAGCAACTCGGCTGGCACCTTGACCAGTTCCTGGGGCGCTCGCCGGGCTTCAGCCTCCTGCGCTGCCTCCGCCGCGCGCCGGACAAAAGGCAAGACTTCCGCTTGCCTGGCCGTTGCGGCTGGCTGGGTGCTGACCGCCACGATCGGCAGGTCGAGCTTGCGCAGCGGGAGTACTTCCGATTGTGCGGACTTGACCGGTCTTGCCTGTGCATCGGCCTCGTCACTGCGACTGATGCGTTGCCGCAACTGCTCCAGTTCCGCCTTCAAGCCGTCAAACGCCGATTGCACATCGGCAAACATCGACTCCGGCCAGGGCTGGCCCTGCAGCTGAATATCGCCGAGGTATTGCTCTAAATCATTCGCAAGATCACCCAGTCGTGACTGGCCGGCCAGGCGTGCTCCACCTTTTAGGTTATGCAGGGTTCGCTGTATCTTGCCGAGCGGCTCAAGGTCATCACGAGCCGCTTCCCAGCTGCCCAAAGCCGCTTCTACTGTTTCCAGCAGATCATCAGCCTCCTCAAGAAAAATATCGAGGATGTCGGACTCCGGGCCGTCTACATTTTCCTGCTCGACCGGTTGCAGATGCACACTGGTGGGCATCTGCAACTGCGATCCGGGATCTGCAAGCAAGCCCCGGATTGCCTGAATCAGCAGCGCGCCGGATGGCATAGGTGCCTGATCGCGCACGGCTTCAAGCATATCTGCCAGACAGTCATGACAGCTTTGAAGAAGCACGAACAGGTCAGACGCGGCTTTCAGCTTGCCGTTGCCAAGCCCTTCGTAAAGAAATTCCAGTTCATGCGCAAGGTCGCCGATCTCCCTGATTTCGGCCATCCGTGCACCACCCTTGAGGGTATGCAGGTCACGCTGCAGCGACTCCAGCTCAAGGCTGTTATCCACATTCTGCATCCAGTTCTGCAGCGAGGCAGAGGAGCTCTCGATAATGTCAAAGCCTTCCTCGAGGAAGATCTCGACCAGCTCGGGGTCTGCTGCTTCAGTGGGAATATTGTCGGGAAGCGCCTCTGTGACCAACCCTGAATCTGCTGCCGCGTCAAAGCTGAGCGGCTCTTCACTGGCCTGGATAGCCGGAATTTCCAGTGGTTGCGCACCCAGCTGCGGCAGCGCTTCCTCCATCGACCACTCCGCATCGGTCAATGCGGGCATTTCTGTCACTTCTTCTTCAGCAAAATCCTCTGGCGCCTCGCCTGCATGTTCAGAAGCAGGGCTTTCGGGCATCTCCAGGTCTGGTAATTGCAGTTCCGCGATGGACAAATCACCCAGGTCATACTCATGGGACTCGTCTGTGCCGGGCACAGGTTCGGTAGCTGCAGGAGTTAACGGTTCAGGAAGTATTTGTTCGCCAGCTTCATCCTGGGCGAAAGCATGAGAAATACCGCGGCCGAAGCTGGCCAATGAACTGATCAGTTCCGACGGGCTCACCAACGGTTGCCGCAACTGCATCTGCTCAACCATGACAGCTAGGCGGTCATGGCCCTGATGCAACAATCCGGACAATTCGGCTGTCGCCAGATAACGGCCATCGACCAGGCCTTCGTAAAGGGTTTCCATCTCATGGGCAAGATCGCCGATCGGGCGAATTCCCGCCATCAGGGCGCCACCCTTTAGAGTGTGCAAGTCGCGCAACAAGGCAGCCAGGGCTTGCGTGTTGTCGTTATCATCAATCCACTTTTCCAGGCAATGGCTTGACTCTTCAACGAGTTCAATGGCCTCTTCCAGAAAAATCTCGACCATCTCATCGTCGAGCTCTTGCAGATCGTCAACCTCGGCTACCTCAAGCTCCTGTATCTCTTCCGCTGGTGAAACCGAGTCAGGCACGAACTCAACCGGCTCGTCTGCTGGTTGCTCCTCTACAACATCGACCAGTCCCGGCAGCTCACTATTTTCTGGCTCGACCGGGTTTGGCGCTTGTGCAGAAACTGCCTGATTCATCAATTCGTTCAGGGCTGCAATCTGTGCAGTCTGCGGTTTTACTTCGAGCCCGGCAGCAAGCTGATCCATCATGCTGATCAGCGACTCGTGGGCTGCTTCAATCTCTGCAAAGAAAGTCGCGTTTGCCTGCAATTGGCCAGCCTGTACTGCGGCATAACATTGCAGCAGACACTGACAGAGCGCATCGATCTGCGGCAGCTCCGCCATCTGCGCGCCACGGCCGAGTGTTGCCAGCTCTTCCAGCAACCCATCGAGCTCACGCCGCTCTGATGGGTTGGCATGCCAGTGCTTAAGCAGGGCCTCGGCATCGAGCAATATATCCATGCCCTGGGCAAGAAAAATGCCGATCAGTTGCGGGTCACGCGCACTACCTTCTTCCTGGAACTGGCTGGCCTGAACTGTCAGGCGCTCTTCGTACAGAGCCCCAAGCCGCTCGAGGAAGTCTGCCGCTCCCGCAACGGACTGCAGCGGGGTAGTCTCCAACTGATCCAGACCTTTCCTGAACAGTTGGGTTGCTTCACGCAACAGCTCTACTTCTGCCAGATCAATATCGATCAAGTGGGCTTTATAATCTTTGGCCAGCTTTTCCAGCGGAGCGGCAATCTCTGCGATAGGCAGGATTCCAGCCATATAGGCGCTGCCCTTCAGCGTATGCAGGGCACGTTGCAGATTGTCAGTTACCGGCAGGGGCAACTCTCTGGCACAGTCAGCCAGAAATGCCTGCAGTGTTTCCAGGTGGGACTGCGCCTCAGTAAGAAAAATCTCCAGCAACTGCGCATCAATCAGTTCGACTGCAACTGTTTCGCTGGTGTCTTGCGCCTGAGGTGCGGCTGCACCTGCTGTCTCGTTCTCGACTTCAGGTTCGCTTTCCGGCATGGCCAGTTTCTGACCAAGTGCCAAGGCATGCGCCCGGGCTGCCAACAGATCGACATCATCCCGCTGGCGCTGCGCCTTGGCAGCATACTCGCTGACCAGTTCAGGCAGCAGGGCGAACACATCTGCAATCGACTGCTGAACATCTGTATCGGGAACAATGCTGCGATCCAGAACCCGATTCAGCATGTTTTCAATGGACCAGGACAGCTCGCCGATCACCAGGGCCCGAACCATGCGTCCGCTACCCTTGAGGGTGTGAAAGGCTCTGCGGATTTCAGCAAGGGCTTCCTTGCTCTCAGTATCCGCGAACCATTGCGGCAGATATTCGCCAAGGGTTTCCAGAACCTCACCAGCCTCTTCAACAAAAACCTCCAGCAGGTCCTCGTCAACCGGCTCCTCATCGGCCGGCGGCGGCAACAGGCTTTGCGGAACATTCTGCGCCGGTGGGTTGATAGCCTGTACCGGCTGTGCCATTACATCGGCTACTGACAGCGGCTTCTCGGCAGGAGCTGTTTCTGCCAATTCAACCGGTTCTGGCAACTCGACCTCGGGCAGATCCAGCTCAGCCAGATCTTCAGCATCCCATTCCGCCAAGGGCTGATTATCGTCATCAACCAATAGCTCGTCGGAAAAATCATGCTCGACAACAGCGCCTTCGCCTGAGGGTGCTGAATCCTCACGGATGTCCTGCAGCTCGATCTCGTCCAGCAGATCGTCATCGTCACCCAAGTCTGCTGTTTCAACTGAAGGATTCTCGCTGAAATAGTCCACCTGCAACTCAGGTTCGACAGGGAGCGTATCTTCCTGAATCTCCGACCAGACGACATCAACAGCATGCAGATCTTCAGCAAAATCCTCCACAGCCATTTCTGCAATGGCCTGGTCTTCCTCGTCGACAACACTCTCCGGCAATTCTGCCGCCAGCACATCGATCTCTTGCAACGGGTCACTACTGGGCACAGGAAGCGCTTCTTGCGTATCGGGCCAGTCAAGAATTGACGGCTTTTCCTGCAGCGGATAACCCAGACTGTCGAGGCTGTCTTCAGCCACATTGAGAATCTGCTCGCCTTGCTCTATGCGATCCTCAGCAACCCGCTCCAGGTAGTACTCAATCCCGGTAATGGCATCGGCAAGGGTGTCCAGGCTTTGCCAGTTCGGCACCATCTTGCGAACCAGCAATTGCTCCTCAATGTAACGTGTCGCAGCGCCAAGCAATGCAGCCGCCCTGGGCAGGGGGATCATGGCCAAGCCGCCACGAACCTGTGACAGCAACGCCGGAACACGCTCCAGATGCTCGTGATTCCATTGCGAGGCAATGAATTCGACAATGGCGTCCTTGGCCTGCTCAAGGCCATTGCGCGCCTCTTTGATCACCACCTGGTGAATTTGCGCAACATCCGTAGTCGGAACCAGACTGTCTTCGTCTTTGCCTGACTCGGCCGGGCCAGCCATGCCCGCCAGCGTCGCCTCCACATAGAGCAATGCCCCGGCGATATCCATTAACAAGGCATCGCTTGACTGTTGCTCGCCGCGCGACATCTTATGCAGCAGCTCCCACTGGTCAAGGATAACTTTGCGCGGTTGTGCAAACCCCAGAACAGCCAGGGTATCGCCGATTTGCTTGAGCGGTGCCAGCATTGGCTCGAGGTCGGAGAAAGTCTGGCGATCACTGCGCACAAACAAATCCAGACTGTCTTTTACCCGCACCAACTCCTCACAAAGTGCCGTCACTACCGAGCGCATCGCATCGCGATCAGGACCAGCAAGTCGCGCCTGCTCGTCCTCAACCTGACCACTATCGGGTAAGGCCAGATCGAGCTTGAACCGGGCTTTGAGTGCATTGATTCTTGGTGAAAGCGTTTCAGCCTTGGCCACGTAAAACAGCAGGTTCTTGATCAGCTCCGACGGCGCTTCCTGATTGACGCCAACACTGCCCTGCTCAATAAATCGCTTTAATTCCTTGTCTACCTGACGCAATAGCCCCCTGACCGATGCGCCATTACTCACGCAGCCTTCGGCCAGACCTTCTATCAAGCCGGAACTGATCTGCCAAAGCTGACCGAGCGGAGCATCCTTGCAAAGACTTTCGAGACGCGCGAATACCCGCGCCATATAACCGAGATTGGTGGCCAGATCCTGATTACGAATAATCCCCACCAAGGCCTGCTGCTGCATTTGCCGCAGCTTGCGCAACAAAACCGGAAGATCACCACTATGCAAACTGGCGAGCGCATCAGGAGACAACATGGCTGGGCGTGATGACAAGTCCGGGGAAAACAGACTTGTCTCGGAAAGCAGCGCCTCTCCCCGCGCCGAGCGCAAATCATTCAACAGGGGCAGAATAGCCATCGGCAAATCACGCCGGGCTTCCTGCACCCGCTCCAGATAAGCCGGCATCTGCAGAATTGCCTGCATGAGCACCTCAAGTGCCTCATTGCGGTTGGCAATGCGCCCTTCGATCATCGCCTGAGCGAGGTGTTCCATTTCCTCTGCGAGCAGGGCAGCACCAAAAAACTCTACCATTTGCAGGGTGCCATGCACCTGATGCAGGTAGGTCAGACAGAACCGCATGCGCGTCAAGTCCTGCGGATTTTCGACATACGCTTCCAGCGCCTGACGTGCCTGCTTCAGCGTTTCGGCAATCTCGCCCTTGACCCATTCCAGGGCGACATAGTCGTGCCAATCACCCATAACGACTCCGCTCATACATTCTTCCGGATAAACGCCAAAACCTGATCGTCAGCCACCGGCAGCATATCCGGATGTTGCCAATCGACCACTTCACCCACACCAATCACCAGCAATCCGCCTGGTGCCAGGCGCTCAACCAGGCGATTAAGAATTTCACGACGCCGCCAGCGCCGGAAATAAATCAACAGGTTCTGACAAAAAATTACATCCACACCGGAAAATGGCGCTTTGGCCAGCTCCAGCACATTGAGTCTGGCAAAACACACTCGCGAGGCCAAAGCCGCCCGAACCTTGTAGCGCCCTTCACCCAGCGGATCAAAGTAGCGCTCAAGAAGATCAACTTCGATCTGCTCCAGCCTGCGTGCACCGTACTCAGCATTCCGCGCCTTGCTCAGGGCTTTCATGCTGATGTCCGTGCCGGTAACCCCGAACAGCTCGGGTTGCTCGCAGTTGCGCAATGCCTCTGCCGCAACTATCGCCAGGGAGTAAGACTCCTCGCCGGTAGAGCAACCAACGCTCCACAGCGCCAGCGGATGCCTGAGGCCTGTCTCGGAAATCCGTCTGCGCAAATAACCATCAAGAATTTCGAAAGAGGGCCGGTGGCGAAAGAACCGCGTCTCCTGAACCGTCAGGTGATCCAATAAGTTCGACCACTCGATTGCACCTCGCAAACCATCAGTTACCTGCTGGTAATAGCTGCTGTAATCGGCGATGTTCAACTCACGCATCCGCGTACTCAGGCTGGCCTGCAAGAGCGCGCGGCGCTGATCGCTCAGCACCAGGCCGGTTCGATTTTCCAGAAGAACCTGCCAGTCACGAAATTCCTGCACGGACATCTCGGCCAATGGCCTCAATGCCCAGGCGCCGTCTGACTGCATGCCATGTCCCTCGCCACCGCTCATGGTCTGGCTTCTCCAACAGGCATCCAAAGCGGACCTCTGTTAAGTAGTTTCTCGAGCCTAACCAGCTGATTCCGGCAAGGTAAAACCGGATACAGAACCACGCATCTCGCTGGCCATTTTCGCCAGATTTCCGATGCTCTTGGCTGTCACTGTGGTACCGGCGGACGTCTGCGAAGTAATTTCCTGAATCACGTTCATCGTGTTGGAAATATGGCCCGCCGAAGATGCCTGTTGCCGCGCAGCGTTGGAGATGTTCTGGATCAATGCCGCCAGGGTCTTGGATACCTTCTCGATCTCTTCCAGCGCCACACCGGCATCCTGTGCCAGGCGGGCTCCGCGCACCACCTCGGAAGTCGTTTGCTCCATCGAGATAACTGCTTCGTTGGTATCGGTCTGAATGGTTTTAACCAGCGCCTCGATCTGCTTGGTTGCCGCCGACGAACGTTCCGCAAGACGCTGTACTTCGTCCGCTACCACGGCGAAGCCTCGACCTGCATCACCGGCCATGGATGCCTGGATCGCCGCGTTCAGTGCAAGGATGTTGGTCTGGTCAGCAATGTCGTTAATCAGACTAACGATGTCACCGATCTCCTGGGACGACTCACCGAGTCGCTTGATCCGCTTCGAAGTATCCTGGATCTGTTCGCGGATGTTATCCATGCCGGTGATGGTGTTATGCACCACCTCGTTACCCTTGTTGGCAATGGCTACCGAGCGCTCCGCTACCGCGGTGGACTCCGAGGCGTTTGCCGATACCTGGTCAATCGAAACCGCCATTTCATTGATAGCCGCAGAAGCTCCGGCAATTTCCTGCGCCTGGTGCTCGGATGCCTCAGCCAGATGCATCGCCGTAGACTGGGTTTCCTGCGCCGCCGCCGATACTTGCACGGCCGTCAGGTTGATGGTTTCAACCAGATCACGCAGCTGGTCAATGGAGTAGTTGATCGAGTCCGCAATAGCACCCGTGAAGTCCTCGGTTACTGTCGCGTTAACTGTCAGGTCACCATCTGCCAGGTCAGCAATTTCATCCAGCAGACGCAAGATTGCAGCCTGGTTCCGGTCATTCTTCTCTGCCGTATCCGCCAGACGCAGATTGGTGGATCGAATCATTACAAAGCCGATGAGAATGATCGAACCCAGGGCGAGAGCGGCCAGCACATAACCAAGCAGGGTGTTCAGGTAGCGGCTGTCGGCAAGGTTTTCAAACTGCGTACCAAGGGCCGAGGTCTTGTCCAGCATGCTCTGGGACACGGTGAAAATTGTGCCCGCAGATTCCCGAACCTGAAACAACTCCGGGGAAGCTTCAAGAATCTGGTCAACCGAACCCGAAACGAACTGGAACAGTTCGGCAATTTCCGCCAGCCGGTCTTGCGCTTCAGTATCCTCTACCCGCGGAATATCCATGGCAGGGTTGCCGTACTGCATGGCATCGAGGATACGACCAAACAAGCTCGCATCCCGACCAAACATGTCAGAAGCCTGAACGGAGTTGTCATCACCTGCCAGCACCTGGTTAACCGAACCAAGAATACGCTCCGCCAGCAGTGCCTGACGCTGAGCTACTGACACCTGGTTGGCCGGGGCATCGCCATCCAGAAGAATCGCGTTGACTTCTTCATAGTCGATCTGCAATTGCGGAATAGTTTCTTCAAGCGAAGTTGCCAGTTCATGCAACGAAGTTACCGCCTGTTCGGCAGCCAGAATCGCATCCGCGTTCTTCAGCATCACGTCCCAGTCTGCCTGTACCGCAGCAATCTGCTCTTTCACTGCCTCGGGAGCTGGCGGCAAGCCTGTGGCGGGGTTGCCATCAACCAAGACTTTCCAGTCCCCTGCAAAGTAATCACGCGCTTCCTTGAGGACCTTGAAGGCATCCGCCTTACCGGCAGCCGATTCCGTTGCGGCCTTGGATATCTGCTGGGAGGTTACCCGGAGGTCGCCAGCAATCGACAGGTAAACCTTGTCGTAATCCGCCTGCTTGCCGAGATAAAAGAAGTTGGCAAACAGCAAAACGATCGACACGATCAAGATCACGAACAGTCCAGTGATCAACGTGTTGCTGCGCAAACCCGCTATAAGATTGCCTGCATCAAGTTTTTTCATTATCTGGCCCCCACCCGGACCTCACGCTTTACGTTTTTCATGCAATGCCAAAGGGCCGACAAGGTCGACCCAACCGAGAAACCCTAAACTGTCACTTCGATGAAGTCTTGATGCTGCACCAGCGCATGCGGGCTGAACACTAGCCAGGGCTGCTCACGCTGGAAAACACCATGAATAAAAGGTTGGATCTTGGCCTCCAGGGGAGGCAACTGCTCCGAAAAGGTTTCAACCGGGAAGTGTTGCATCCCGAAAACCTCATCCACAGTCAGCCCGGCAAAAATCTCTTGATGGTCCACCAGCAATAGCCGGCGCTGCTTGCGTATAGCAGTAAGGTCTTGACCGAAAAAGCCGCATAGATCCATAACCGGCAACAGACGTCCACGAACGTTCGCAACCCCCTTGACCCAGGACTTTACGCCCGGAAGCAAAGTGAATCGTGGTTCGTGAAGAACTTCGCTGACTTCACCCATGGGGGCTACGAAGTGGCGATCGCCCATGCGAAAGCCGATGCCACTCCAGGTTTGCAGCACTTCCTGCTGCGATGGCAGGCCAGCGGCATAAACTCGACAGCGCTGATCAATTCCGGCCAGAAGCTGGAAAGGTGTCTGCAGGTCCGACATGCGGCCTTTGCCTCTTTATTGTAGTTTTAGTCGCAAAGCTGACGGGTTTGTTAACCAGCCAGTACAGCCTTGAGGGTCTTCATCAGAGTAGCTTCATCAATTGGCTTGGTCAGGTAGTCCCGCGCACCCTGCCGCTTACCCCAGACCCGATCAGTTTCCTGATCCTTGGTGGTAACAATGACAACCGGAATGTGGCTGGTTTCCGCATCCTTGCTCAACTGGCGCGTAGCCTGAAAGCCGTTGAGACCCGGCATGACGATATCCATCAACACAACATCGGGCTTTTCCTGACGTGCAAGTGCCACGCCGTCAGCCCCGTTTTCAGCCTTGAGCACCTGATGGCCATTCTTCTCCAGCATGGCAGTCAGTTTGTACATCTCGGTAGGCGAGTCATCAACAATTAGAATACGAGCCATGGAACTCCCCATAAATTGGCTTTTCTGGCATCAAGCCAGGGTTCAGGATGCCTGCTCTGCCGGTACGAAATCGGGAACATGCGCCTTGATTGCGCCGAGCAATTCTTCCTTGCTAAACGGCTTGGTCAGATATTGATCAGAGCCGACGATGCGGCCCTTTGCTTTGTCGAACAGACCATCCTTGGAGGACAACATGATTACCGGGGTCGACTTGAAAGCACTGTTGTTTTTGATCAACGCACAGGTTTGATAGCCATCAAGACGCGGCATCATGATATCGACAAAGATAATTCGTGGTCGGGAGTCGGCAATCTTTGCCAAAGCATCGAAGCCGTCCACCGCCGTAATCACATCACAGCCCACTTTTTTCAACAGGGTTTCCGCGGTGCGACGAATCGTTTTCGAATCGTCGATCACCATGACCTTCAACCCTTCGGAATGCTGTTCCATGTTTGCCCTTCCATCGACCCGGTGATTCATTATTTTATTTTTGCATCAGTGCGCCGAGACTCGCTACCGACTGGGCAAACCCATCGAGCGATCTTTTTAACACAGTCTCCAACGGCAATCTACCAGACTGAAACAGTACCCGCCTTGACCAAAAACCCTCGGCACGCCAACCTCAGCAACCTTTATTAACGCCAAACAACCAACATCCAGCCGGGAGATCTCTTCATGAACATCCGTTTGGGCATCGTAATGGATCCCATCGCCGACATTTCCTTCAAGAAGGATAGTTCCCTTGCAATGCTGCTGGCCGCCAAAACCCTTGGCTGGTCCCTGTTTTACATGGAACAGCGGGATCTTTACCAGAAGGCTGGCGAGGCCCGTGCCAGAATGCGCCCGCTTCAGGTTTTCGACAATCCGCAGCACTGGTTCGAGCTGGACAGCGAACTGGATCAGCCCCTTTCAAGCCTGAACGTGATCCTGATGCGCAAGGATCCCCCTTTCGACAACGAGTTCGTTTACAGCACTTACCTGCTCGAGCAGGCCGAACGTGACGGCGTCCTGATCGTCAACCGGCCACAAAGCCTGCGCGACTGCAACGAGAAGCTCTTTGCCACGTTATTCCCGCAGTGCACCCCACCTACGCTGGTAAGCCGGCGTGCAGACATCTTGCGCGAGTTCGCCGAGGAACAGCGTGACGTTATTCTCAAACCGCTGGACGGAATGGGCGGAACTTCGATCTTCCGGCACCGCCAGGGAGATCCAAACCTCTCGGTAATCCTTGAAACGCTTACCGCCAATGGCTCTCAACAAATAATGGCCCAGCGTTACCTGCCCGCCATCAAGGACGGTGACAAACGCATACTGATGATCGACGGCGAACCGGTACCCTATTGCCTGGCGCGCATTCCGGCACAAGGCGAGACCCGCGGTAACCTTGCTGCCGGCGGACGCGGCGAGGCGCGACCGCTGAGCGCTCGCGACCTCGAAATTGCCAGTCTGGTCGGTCCCGAACTGCGCGCACGCGGGCTGTTATTTGTCGGACTCGACGTGATCGGGGACTTCCTTACCGAAATCAATGTCACCAGTCCGACCTGTATCCGCGAGATAGATAACGCCTTTGATACGCAGATTGGCGAAAAACTGATGCAGGTGATCACTGCCAGGCTGGCCAGCCGCTGAGGTCCGGGCGATCTTGCATCAGGCTGCATGACGGCGCATGGCAAAGACAACGACTGGTTCGTGGACATTTCCGTGACTGCTCGGCAGACTGCCGACAGTCCAGTGAAAGCTACTAGCCATGCCGCCTGATTCAATCCCGCCAGAATTAATCACCACAGGCATCCGCCCCGCGGACCGCCTTGGTTTTACGCTGTTTCTGGCAGCGCTGATTCATCTGGTCCTTCTCCTCGGCGTGGGCTTCACTTTTAGCAAGCCCGAGCTAATCAGCCGCAGCCTGGAAATCACGCTGGCCAGCTTCAAGAGTGACAAGCCCCCGGAGAAAGCCGACTACCTTGCCCAGGAAAACCAGCAAGGCAGCGGCACCCTGGAGCACAAAGCCGCACCCAAAACCACCGAACAGGCAATGTTTCAGGATCAGGAAGTGCGCCGGGTCACACCGCCTAGCGCACCACCGCCAGCCAGTCAGGAGCCCGTGAAGAAAACCACCGTTGCTACCCGCGCGCCGCGACCGGAGAAAACACCGGACAAAAAGAAACAACAACCGCAACCCAAGCCCGCGCAACAGGTCACCGGCTTCGATAGCGCCCAGCTCTCGACAGCCATCGCCAGCCTGGAAGCCGAGCTCAGTCAGGACGTCCAGCGCTACGCCAAGCGCCCCAAGATCCAGCGCCTGAATGCGGCATCGACCCGGCGCGACAAGGGCGCCTGGTACAAGGATGAGTGGCGCAAGAAGGTTGAGCGCATCGGCAACCTCAACTATCCGGCCGAAGCACGACACAAGCGTATCTATGGCAGTTTGCGCCTGCTGGTCTCAATCAACCGGGACGGTACGCTCTACGAGGTGCTGGTACTGGAGTCATCGGGACAACCGATTCTCGACCAGGCAGCATTGCGCATTGTCCGGCTGGCAGCGCCCTATACACCGTTTTCCGGCGACCTGAACGAATTTGACCGCCTGGAAATCATCCGCACCTGGCGCTTCGATCGTGGCGATCGACTCACCAGCCAATAGCCGCTCGCCCAGCCCCGACAAGACCAGCGCAAACCGCTGCTTGCCAGCCGACCCTTGCGGCCCGGCGCGCAACCTCCGAAACTAGGCCCATGAAGACACTTGAGCCAAGCTACCTGAAACATCACTTGCTGATCGCCATGCCACACATGGACGATCCGAATTTTGCGCAGTCGCTGATTTACCTGATTGACCACAACGAGCAAGGGGCCATGGGCCTGGTGATCAATCAACCCAGCGGGCTGAGCCTGGCCGACATCCTCGAGCAACTGCGCCCGGAGGTTACGCCGGCCGAGCACTGTCACCACCTGCCCATCATGGCCGGCGGCCCGGTGCAGACCGATCGGGGCTTTGTCCTGCATCCTGCCGGGCATGACTTCCAGGCCACCCTGGATCTGGGCGAACTGGGTCTGTCCACCTCCCAGGACGCGCTCTTCGCGATTGCCGACAACAACGGACCGGACAAATACCTGATTACCCTCGGCTATGCCGGCTGGGGTGCTGGCCAGCTGGAGAACGAGCTGGCCGAAAACGCCTGGCTCAGCTGCCCCGTCGATCCCGCCATATTGTTCGACATGCCCCATGAGCAGCGCCTGCAGGCAGCCGCCAGACGCCTGGGCGTCAATCTCGGCCTGCTCACCAGCCAGGCGGGGCATGCATGAGCGAGCGACCTGCAGCCAGACCTTTGCGCCTGCTGCTGGGCTTCGACTATGGCAGCAAGCAGATCGGCGTCGCCGTAGGCCAGGCGGTCACCGGTCAGGCTCGCGAACTGTGCGTGCTCAAGGCGCAGAATGGCGTACCCGACTGGCAAAAGGTAGCGGCGCTGCTGCGCGAGTGGCAGCCGGATGCACTGATAGTGGGCCTGCCTTTGAATATGGATGGCAGCCCGAGCGACATGAGCGCGCGCGCTGAAAAGTTTTCCCGTCAGCTGCACGGCCGCTTTAATCTGCCGGTGCATACCCATGACGAGCGGCTGACCACTTATGCTGCCAAGGGCGAACGCATGGCCCAGGGGCAGCACTCCGGCAACTATCGCGAGAATCCGGTAGACGCACTGGCCGCTGCCATGCTGCTCGAAGGCTGGCTAAGCGCACACAACGAGGACACCCCATGACACTACCTTCCCCGGCCGAACTGCTGCCGAAAATGGCCGGCGACCTGCAGCACTACCTGCAGGCCCGCGGAATCCACAACCCGTACTTCATCGGCATCCATAGCGGCGGCGTGTGGGTCGCCCAGGCCCTGCTCGAGCAACTCGGTCGCGACGATGCGCTGGGTACGCTGGACGTATCTTTCTATCGCGACGACTTCAGCCAGAACGGCCTGCACCCGCTGGTGCGGCCTTCAGCCCTGCCCTTCAGCGTGGATGAACAGCATCTGGTGCTGATCGATGACGTGCTGATGAGCGGCCGCACCATTCGCGCCGCCCTGAATGAGCTGTTCGATTACGGCCGGCCGGCGAGCGTCACCCTGGTGTGCATGCTTGACCTGAATGCCCATGAACTGCCGATACGCCCTGATATAGTAGGCGCCACCCTGTCGCTGCCCGAGGGCGAACGGATAAAATTGCTCGGCCCGACACCGCTGAGCTTCGAGCTCAAGTCCCTCGCTTCCCACTGAGATAACCGCGATGACGCCAACTGCCAGCAAGCGCCCGCTGCAACTCAACGACCAGGGCCAGCTCCGCCATTTCCTTTCCATCGACGGCCTGCCGCGCGAGCTGCTGACGGAAATTCTCGATACCGCAGACTCCTTCCTTGAAGTAGGTGCACGGGCGGTGAAGAAGGTGCCACTGCTGCGTGGCAAGACCGTGTGCAACGTGTTCTTCGAGAACTCCACGCGCACCCGCACCACCTTTGAACTGGCGGCACAGCGCCTCTCGGCCGACGTGATCACCCTCAACGTTTCCACTTCCTCGGCGAGCAAGGGCGAGAGCCTGCTGGATACCCTGCGCAACCTCGAGGCCATGGCTGCGGACATGTTCGTCGTGCGTCATGGCGACTCCGGCGCTGCCCACTTCATCGCCGAACATGTCTGCCCCGATGTTGCCATCATCAATGGTGGCGACGGCCGTCACGCCCACCCGACCCAGGGCATGCTCGACATGCTGACCATCCGCCGCCACAAGGGCGACTTCAGCCAGCTTTCGGTAGCCATAGTCGGCGACATCCTGCACTCCCGCGTGGCCCGCTCGAACATGCTGGCCCTGAAAGCCCTGGGCTGTCCGGACATCCGCGTGATCGCTCCGAAAACCCTGCTGCCGGTGTGTGTCGAACAGTACGGCGTGCGCGTTTTCACCGACCTCGCCGAAGGCCTCAGGGACGTCGACGTGGTCATCATGCTGCGCCTGCAGAAGGAACGCATGGCCGGCGGCCTGCTGCCCAGCGAGGGCGAGTTCTACCGCCTCTACGGCCTGACCCAGCAGCGCCTGCTACTGGCCAAGCCGGACGCCATCGTCATGCATCCCGGGCCGATCAACCGCGGCGTGGAAATCGAGTCGGCGGTCGCCGATGGCGTGCAATCGGTGATTCTCAATCAGGTCACCTACGGCATTGCCATCCGCATGGCGGTCATGTCGATGGCCATGAGCGGGCAAAACACCCAGCGCCAACTCAATCTGGAAGCCGGAGAGCAGAACTGATGCGCACCCGTATTCATGGCGCCAGGGTCATCGACCCCGCCAGCGGCATGGACCGCAACTGTGAACTGTTCATCGAGGCCGGCAAGCTGATGGCTTTCAACCAGGCTCCGCCCGGCTTCATCGCCGAGCAGAGCATCGACGCCAGCGGCCTGATCGCCGCGCCGGGTCTGGTCGATCTCAGCGTGGCCCTGCGCGAGCCCGGCTTCAGCCGCAAGGGCACGATTGCCAGCGAAACCCTGGCGGCAGCCGCAGGCGGCGTCACCAGCCTGTGTTGCCCGCCACAGACCAGACCGGTACTGGATACCCCTGCGGTTGCCGAGCTGATTCTTGACCGCGCCCAGGAAGCCGGGCATGCCAAGGTTTACCCGATCGGTGCATTCAGCAAGGGCCTGGCCGGAGAGCAACTGGCAGAACTGGTCGCCTTGCGCGATACCGGCTGCGTAGCCTTCGGCAACGGCCTGAGCAATTTTGCCAGCAGCCGGGTGCTGTGCCGGGCCATGGAGTACGCGGCAACCTTCAACCTGACCCTGGTGATCCACTCGCAGGACGCCGATCTGGCCGCCGATGGCCATGCCCATGACGGCGCCACTGCCAGTTTCCGCGGCCTGGCCGGGATTCCGGAAACGGCGGAAACCGTGGCACTGGCGCGCAACCTGCTGCTGGTCGAGCAAACCGGCGTGCGCGCGCACTTCACCCAGCTGACCAGCGCCAAGGGCGCCAGCATGATTGCCCATGCCCAGTCACGCGGCCTGCCGGTGACCGCAGATGTGGCGCTTTACCAGTTGCTGCTGACCGACGAAGCCCTCTATGACTTTTCCAGTCTCTACCATGTCCAGCCGCCGCTACGCAGCGCACGGGATCGTGACGGTCTGCGTGAAGCAGTAAAAAACGGTGTGATCCAGGCGATTGCCAGTCATCATCAACCCCATGAAGCGGACGCCAAGCTGGCCCCGTTTGCCGCCACCGAGCCGGGTATCAGCAGTGTCGAACTGCTGTTGCCGCTGGCCATGCGTCTGGTGGAAGACGGCCTGCTCGACTTGCCCACCCTGCTGGCGCGTCTGACTTGCGGACCGGCCAGCGCCATGCACCTGCCAGCCGGACGGCTGGCGGTCGGTGCGCCGGCCGACCTGCTGCTGTTCGACCCCGAAGCCGGCACTCTGGCGGGTGAGCAGTGGTTTTCCAAAGGCCGCAACTGCCCGTTTATCGGTGAAACACTGCCGGGCAAGGTGCGCTATACACTGGTGGATGGCCGCATCAGTTACCGCAGCTGATCCACGCCCAGGACAGCGTCTCAGCCACCCTGACGACGCTGGGCACGGGCGACGCGCTCAGCCTCGGCGCCACCTTCAATCAACACCGCCTGCACATAATCGATGTGCAACTGCGAACAGCGCCGCGCCTCCTCGGCACGCCCCTCGATAATCGCCTGGAACAACGCGTGATGCTGTTCGCGCAGGCGCTCGCGGGTCTCGCTGCGCTGCAGATACAAACCGCCGATGTTGGTCACTACGTTATGCCGGAGCAGATCAAACAGTCCGCGAATGGTGTGCAACAGCACCGCATTGTGACTGGCTTCGGCAATCGCCAGATGAAAGCGCGCATCGGCCGCCCCCTCCTCCGCCCGGCTGGCCTGACTGTCCTCGGCGTAGCAGGCCTGCAACGCCTCATATGCCTTGCGCAAGCGCTGGTGATCCGGAGCTGTGGCACGCAGCGCCGCATAGTAGGCGCAGGAGCCTTCCAGGGTATGCCGGAACTCCAGCAAATCGCGCTGGGCGCCGGGGTTGCTTTCCAGCAACTGCAATAGCGGATCACTGAAAGTCGAGCCCAGCTCGGCGGCGACATAGTTGCCGCCGCCCTGGCGACTGACCAGCAAGCCGCGGGCTACCAGCTTCTGGATGGCTTCGCGCAGGGACGGCCGCGACACCCCGAAACGTTCGGCCAGCACCCGCTCGGCGGGTAACCGCTCACCGGCTTTAAGACTGCCCTCAAGGATCATCGCTTCCAGCTGCATGACGATGTCATCCGACAGACGGCGCTGTCGCACCTGACCCACTTCCATTGCCTGCTCTCCATTGGTTTGACCAGTTGCAGCGCTCTACCGCGGCCCTGGGCGGATAGCCTAGCGGTCAGAAGCAGCGGCTTGCAAGCCAGGCATCTACGACCAAAGTAGCGGTTCGGATAATTGACAAGCCCGGAGGTGATTTTTATTCTGCGCTCGCATTATTTGTTAATTGGTCTTACCAATATTTGTGCGCAAACAATTTCAAGAACAGTCCCCGAGGACAGCACCCATGTCACACATCCGGCCCGCCCTTACCCATTCCGCCCAGTGCAGCGTCCAGCCGTTGCACCTCGCCCACCTACAGGAGTAATCCGCATGTCATCCGGACTTCTCGCGCTGATTGCCTTCTCACCCATCCTGCTCGCAGCAGTACTGCTGATCGGCCTGCGCTGGCCTGCGCGGCGGGCGATGCCACTGGTCTATCTGCTGACTGCCGGCATCGGGCTGGGCGTGTGGGGCATGAGCCTCAACCGTGTGCTGGCCTCCACCGTGCAAGGGCTGATCATCACTGCCGGCGTGCTGTGGATCATTTTTGGCGCCATCCTGTTGCTCAACACCCTCAAGCACTCGGGTGGCATCACCGCCATTCGGGCCGGCTTCGCCACCATCAGCCCGGACCGGCGCATCCAGGCCATCATCATTGCCTGGCTGTTCGGCTGCTTTATCGAGGGTGCCTCGGGTTTCGGCACGCCGGCGGCGATCGCAGCTCCGTTGCTGGTGGCGATCGGTTTTCCGGCCATGGCTGCGGTGATCCTCGGCATGCTGGTACAAAGCACGCCGGTGTCCTTCGGTGCCGTGGGCACACCGATCATTATCGGCATCAACAGCGGTCTGGACAGCGCCGGCATCGGCGCACAGCTGGTGCAGCAAGGTTCCAGCTGGAATGCGTTTCTGCAACTGATCACCAGCGAAGTGGCGATCATGCACGCCACCGTCGGCACCCTGATGCCACTGATCATGGTGCTGATGCTGACGCGCTTCTTTGGCCGCGAGAAAAGCTGGAAAGCCGGGCTGGAAGTGCTGCCTTTTGCCCTGTTCGCCGGCCTGGCCTTTACCCTGCCCTATGCCCTGACCGGCATCTTCCTCGGCCCGGAGTTTCCCTCGCTGCTGGGTGGCCTGATCGGTCTGGCGATTGTTTCCACGGCCGCGCACTTTCGCTTCCTGACCCCGAAACAAAACTGGGACTTTGCTCCGGCCAGTGAGTGGCCAGCCGAGTGGCTGGGCAGTGTCGAGATGAAGCTGGACAGCCTTACCGTACGCCCGATGAGCACGCTGCGGGCCTGGCTGCCCTATGTGCTGGTCGGCGCCCTGCTGGTCATCAGCCGCGTATTCCCCGAAGTCGGCGGTGCACTTAAAGCGGTAGCCGTGGTCTTTCCGGACATCCTCGGCGAGACCGGCATCAAGGCCGACTTCCTGCCGCTGTATCTGCCTGGCGGGATTCTGGTCGCGGTAGTGCTGGCCACTTTCTTCCTGCACCGGATGCAACTGCGTGACATGCGCGCGGCACTCAAGGAGTCGACAGGCGTGCTGTTCGGTGCCGGCTTCGTCCTGCTGTTTACCGTGCCGATGGTGCGCATCCTGATCAACTCCGGGGTCAACAGCGCCGAGCTGGCGAGCATGCCGATCAGCATGGCGCGCTACGTTGCTGACAGCGTGGGCAACATCTATCCGCTGCTGGCACCGGCTGTCGGCGCCCTCGGCGCCTTCATCGCCGGTTCCAATACGGTGAGCAACATGATGCTCGGCCAGTTCCAGTTTGGCGTGGCCGAAAGCCTGGGGGTTTCCACCGCACTGGTCGTGGCGGCACAGGCCGTCGGCGCGGCCGCCGGCAACATGGTAGCGATCCACAACGTGGTGGCAGCATCGGCCACTGTCGGCCTGCTCGGACGCGAAGGCGCGGTGTTGCGCAAGACCTTCTGGCCTACCCTTTACTACGTGCTGTTCACTGGCCTGATTGCCTTGTTCGCCATTTATGCGCTGGGCATCAGCGACCCACTGATGGCAGGCTAGGCAAGCCCGGACTCCACAAGCAAGGTAACCCGCATGATCATCTCCGCCTCCACCGATTACCGCGCCGCCGCCCGGCGCAAGCTGCCGCCGTTCCTGTTTCATTACATCGACGGTGGTGCCAACGCCGAACAGACGCTGCGGCGCAATGTAAGCGATCTGGCCGACATTGCCCTGCGCCAGCGGGTACTGCGCGACATGTCGGAGTTGAGCCTGGAAACCCGCCTGTTCAACGAGACCCTGAGCATGCCGGTCGCACTGTCGCCGGTTGGCCTGACCGGCATGTATGCGCGGCGTGGCGAAGTGCAGGCGGCGCGGGCAGCGGCTGACAAAGGCATCCCTTTCACGCTGTCCACGGTGTCGGTGTGCCCGATTGAAGAAGTGGCGCCAAAGCTCGCCCGGCCCATGTGGTTCCAGCTGTACGTGCTCAAGGATCGCGGCTTCATGAAGAATGCGCTGGAGCGCGCCAAAGCTGCCGGCGTTACCACGCTGGTGTTCACCGTCGACATGCCGGTACCCGGTGCGCGCTACCGTGACGCCCACTCCGGCATGAGCGGCCCCAACGCGCCACTGCGGCGCATGCTGCAGGCCATGACCCACCCGCTCTGGGCCTGGGACGTCGGCCTGCAGGGCAAGCCCCACGATCTGGGCAACATCTCGGCCTACCGCGGCAACCCCACCGGACTGGCTGACTACATCGGCTGGCTGGGTGACAACTTCGACCCGTCGATCTCGTGGAAAGACCTGCAATGGATCCGCGACTTCTGGGACGGGCCGATGCTGATCAAGGGCATTCTTGATCCGGACGATGCCAGGGATGCGGTGAAGTTCGGCGCCGACGGCATCGTGGTGTCCAATCACGGTGGCCGCCAGCTCGATGGCGTGCTCTCCAGTGCCCGCGCCCTGCCAACGATTGCCGATGCGGTAAAGGGCGAGCTGGCCATTCTCGCCGACTCCGGCGTGCGCAGCGGCCTGGATGTGGTGCGCATGCTCGCCCTGGGCGCGGACAGCGTGATGCTCGGCCGCGCTTACATTTATGCGCTGGCCGCCGCCGGTGAAGCGGGCGTGCGCAATCTGCTGGAACTGATCGAGAAGGAAATGCGTGTGGCCATGGTGCTCACCGGCGCCCGCAGCATCAGCGAGATCAGCGCCGACTCGCTGGTGCGCGAGCTCCGGCACGCCAGCCACTGACCAGGAGTTCCCATGCCTCTGCCCACCGCTTTCATTGCCGCTGTCGAACAGCTGATTCCGTCTGACCGGCGTTTCTCCGATGCGCTGTCGACGCTGGCCTTTGGCACCGACGCCAGCTTCTACCGGCTGATCCCGCAACTGGTGCTGCGCGTGGAAAGCGAAAGCGAGGTGGTACAACTGCTCCGCCTGGCAGGCGTGCACAAGGTGGCAGTGACCTTTCGCGCTGCCGGTACCAGCCTGTCCGGCCAGGCGATTTCCGACTCCGTGCTGATCGTGCTGGGCGACAACTGGAACGGCCGCGAGGTGCGCCAGCAGGGCGCGCAGATCCGTCTGCAACCGGGCGTGATCGGCGCCAATGCCAACGCGCTGCTGGCACCGCTGGGGCGCAAGATCGGCCCCGATCCGGCCTCGATCAATGCGGCAAAGATTGGCGGCATCGTCGCCAACAATGCCAGCGGCATGTGCTGCGGCACCGCCCAGAACAGCTACCACACCCTGGCTGGTCTGCGCCTGGTGCTGGCCGACGGCACAGTGGTCGATACCGAGCAGCCGGCCAGCGTCACGGCCTTTCGCCACAGCCATGCCGGCTTGCTGGAACAGTTGGCCGAACTGGGGCGGCAGACCCGGGCCAACCCCGCACTGGCAGCCAGGATTCGGCATAAATACCGGTTGAAGAACACCACCGGTCTGTCGCTGAACGCGCTGGTGGACTATCAGGATCCGCTGGATATCCTCAGTCACCTGATGGTCGGCTCGGAAGGCACCCTGGGCTTCATCAGCGCGGTGACCTACCAGACAGTGCCGGAGCATCCGCACAAGGCCACGGCGCTGCTGGTGTTCCCCGATGTGGCTAGCTGCTGCCGCGCCGTGACGCTGCTCAAGCAGCAACCGGTCTCCGCCGTGGAATTGCTCGACCGCCGCAGCCTGCGCTCGGTGCAGAACAAACCGGGCATGCCGGACTGGGTGCAGTCGCTCTCGGCCAATGCCTGCGCCCTGCTGATCGAGTCGCGTGCCGCCAGCGCCAGTCTGTTGCAGGAACAGATCGGCGCGATCAAGGCCTCCATCGCCGCTTTCGCGCTGGAAAGGCAGGTCGACTTCAGCACCGACCCGGCCGTGTACAACCTGTTATGGCGAATCCGCAAGGACACTTTCCCGGCGGTCGGTGCGGTGCGCGCCACCGGGACGACGGTGATCATCGAGGACGTGACCTTCCCGCTCGAGGTGCTGGCCGAAGGGGTCAACCGCCTGCTGCAACTGTTCGACAAGCACGGCTACGCCGAGGCAATAATTTTCGGCCATGCGCTGGAGGGCAACCTGCACTTCGTGTTCACCCAGGGCTTCGACGACCCGGCACAGGTCGCCCGCTACGAAGCCTTCATGCACGACGTGACACAGCTGGTGGCTGTCGAGTTCGGCGGTGCACTCAAGGCCGAGCACGGCACCGGGCGCAACATGGCGCCGTTCGTCGAGCTGGAGTGGGGTGAGGATGCCTACCAGCTGATGTGGCAGATCAAGCGCCTGCTCGATCCGCAAGGCATTCTCAATCCGGACGTGATCCTCTGCGACGACCCGCAGATTCATCTGAAGAACCTCAAACCGCTGCCGGCGGCTGATGACATAGTCGACAAGTGCATCGAATGCGGCTTCTGCGAGCCGGTCTGCCCGTCCCGCGGGCTGACCCTCAGCCCGCGCCAGCGCATCGTCATCTGGCGCGACATTCAGGCGAAGCAGCGCGCCGGCATCGACACCACACAGCTGCAGGCCGCCTACCAGTACCACGGCCTCGACACCTGCGCCGCCACCGGACTGTGCGCCGAGCGCTGCCCGGTAGGTATCAACACCGGCGATCTGGTGCGCAAGCTGCGCGGTGCGCAGGCACACCAATCCGGCACAGCCAGCTGGCTGGCCAGGCATTTCGCCGGCGCCCTCAAGGGCACACGCCTGGCCCTGCTGGCCGCCGACCGTGCGCGCCGGTTGCTCGGCGCGCCACGGCTGGCGCGCTGGTCCACGAGCCTGCATGAGCACGGCGGATTACCGCTATGGACGCCGGCCATGCCGCAAGCCGTGCAGCCCCTGAAGTGGCTGCCAATGCCGGCTACCGGGCGCCCCCGCGTGGTCTACCTGCCGGCCTGCGTATCGCGCGCCATGGGCCCGGCGTTCAGCGATAGCGAACAAACCACGCTGCTCGACAAAACCCGCCAGCTGCTGGAAAAAGCCGGATTCGAGGTGGTGTTCCCGCAAGGTCTGGACAGCCTGTGCTGCGGCCAGCCGTTCACCTCCAAAGGCTACGCCGAACAGGGCGATAGCAAGCGCGACGAGCTGCTGACCGCTCTGCTGCAGGCCAGCCGCAACGGCCAGGACCCGATCTACTGCGACACCAGCCCCTGCACCCTGCGGCTGGTAGAGGGCAATGCCGACAGCCGGCTGCGGCTCTACGACCCGGTGAAATTCATTCGCGAGCAGCTGCTCGACAAGCTGGACATCACCCCCCAGCTGCAGCCGGTGGCGGTGCACGTGACCTGCAGCACCCAGCATCTGGGGGAGGCGCAGGGCCTGATCGATATCGCCAGACGTTGCGCCAGCACGGTGGTGATTCCCGAAGGCATCCATTGCTGCGGCTTTGCCGGCGACAAGGGCTTCAGCCGGCCCGAGCTGAATGCCCATGCCTTGCGCACGCTGAAGGATGCCGTGCAAACCTGCACGGAGGGACTGTCGACCAGCCGCACCTGCGAGATCGGCCTGTCGCACCACAGCGGCATCGACTACCACTCGCTGGTCTATCTGCTCGACCGGGTCAGTCAGCCGAAGGCCGGCTGACCTTACAGCGGACAACGCCTCGGGTCAGGACAGCTCACCTACACTGACAGGGTAAGCCTCGCCCACGGAGAAGCACCATGCGCCGTCTTGCCCTGTTCCTCTGCGCTGCCCTGCTCAGCGCCCCCCTACTGGCCATGCACTGCCCACAGGACATGGCCAAAATCGACGAGTTGCTGAAAACCGATCCGCCAGCCAGTCCCCAGGTATTGACAGAAGTGCAGAAGCTTCGTGCGGAAGGCGAGGCATTGCACAATGCCGGCGACCATGCCGAGTCGGTGAAAGTGCTGCAACAGGCTCTCGACCTGCTGCAGAGCAGCGAGTAGCGCGGCGGATTCTGCCGCTCGCCGGGCGCGCCGCAATGATCGATTGCGTCGACGGTTCTAGGCGCGCTGCCAGGTCTCGAAGCAGTACGCCGGGCTCTGCTCGCCGGCAACCTGCGCCTGCCGCTCGAGCAGGCGCCAGTCCTGCTCCGGCACCTCGGGAAACCAGGCATCGCCCTGCGGGCTGAGGGCCACGCGGGTCAGGTACAGGCGCTCGGCCATGGCCAGACCCAACTCGTACAGCTGCGCGCCGCCGATCAGCATCAGCTCGTCAACGCCCTGCGCAGTTGCCCACTGGCTGGCGCGGGCGATTGCCTGATCCAGCGAAGCGAACACCTCGGCACCTTCGAGCTGCAAGTCCGCCTGCCGGCTGACCACCAGATTGAGCCGGCCCGGCAACGGCCGCCCCAGCGAATCCCAGGTCTTGCGGCCCATGATGATCGGCTTGCCCAGGGTCAGCGCCTTGAAGTGCCGGAGATCCGCCGGCAAATGCCAGGGCAGCTGGTTGTCACGGCCGATCACACGGTTTTCCGCGAGGGCGGCGATCAGGCACAGGCGCGGCGTCATACCGCCACCGGCGCCGGAATATGCGGATGCGCCTGATAACCGAGCAGCTCGAAGTCCTCGAACCTGAAGGCCAGCAGGTCAGTCACTGCAGGATTGAGCTGCATCACCGGCAACGGCAGCGGCTCGCGCGACAGTTGCAGATCGGCCTGCTGCAGATGGTTGGCATACAGGTGGCAGTCACCGCCGGTCCAGATGAACTCACCCGGCTGCAAGCCGCAGACCTGCGCCACCATCAGCGTCAGCAGGGCATAGCTGGCAATGTTGAACGGCACCCCGAGAAAGATGTCGGCCGAGCGCTGATACAGCTGGCAACTGAGCTTGCCGTCGGCCACGTAGAACTGGAACAGCGCATGACAGGGTGGCAATGCCATCTGCTCGACCAGCGCCGGGTTCCAGGCCGAGACGATCAGCCGGCGTGAGTCCGGATTGCTTTTGATCATCCGGATCAGATTGCTGATCTGGTCGATCGACTCACCATTGGGCGCCGGCCAGCTGCGCCACTGGTAGCCGTAGACCGGGCCGAGGTTGCCCTCGGCGTCAGCCCACTCGTCCCAGATACGCACACCGTTATCTTTCAGATACCGGATATTGGTATCGCCCTGCAGGAACCACAACAGCTCGTGGATGATCGACTTCAGATGGCACTTCTTGGTAGTCACCAGCGGGAAACCCTCGGCCAGATTGAAGCGCATCTGGTGGCCGAACAGGCTGTAGGTGCCGGTGCCGGTGCGGTCGCTCTTGAAGGTGCCGCTATCGCGCACCAGACGCATCATGTCGAGGTACTGTTTCATCCGGCGACTCCCTGTGCGGCCTGACGGCGGTAGGCAAACCAGATCAGGAAGATGCCCAGCGCGACCATCGGCAGGCTGAGCAACTGGCCCATGGTCAGCCAGCCGAAGGCCAGGTAACCGAGCTGCGCATCCGGTACGCGGAAGAATTCGGCAATGATGCGGAACACCCCGTACCACAGGGCAAACATGCCGGACACGGCCATGGTCGGCCGTGGCTTGCGCGTGTACAGCCAGAGAATCACGAACAGCGCCAGCCCTTCCATGGCGAACTGGTAGAGCTGCGAAGGGTGCCGCGCCAGTTGCTGCGGGTCACTCCATGCCGGAAACACCATCGCCCAGGGCGCATCGGTGGCCCGGCCCCACAGCTCGGCATTGATGAAGTTGCCGATGCGTCCGGCGCCCAGGCCGATCGGCACCACCGGCGCAATGAAATCCATCAGCTGGAAGAAGGTCTTGCCATTGCGCTTGCCGAACCACCAGCAGGCCAGCATCACGCCGATGAAACCGCCGTGGAACGACATGCCGCCCTCCCACACCCGCAGCATTTTCAGCGGCTCGTGCAGATAGGCAGCCAGATCGTAAAACAGCACATAGCCCAGCCGGCCACCGAGGATCACACCCATGGCCGACCAGAACACCAGATCGGAGAGCTTCTCCTTGCTCCACTGCGGATCAAAGGCCTGCAGCCGGCGCGACAACAGCAGCCAGGCACCGCCGATGCCGACCAGATACATCAGGCCGTACCAGTGGATCTTCAGCGGCCCGATGGCCAGGGCTACCGGATCAATTTGCGGGTAAACCAGCATTGCGACTCCTCAAAGCAGAAAATTCAGACCAACAACAAACAGCAACAGGGCAAACAGGCGCTTGAGCAAACGCGGTGACAGCCGGTGCGCCAGCCGCGCGCCAAGGCGGGCAGAAAACATGCTGGTGAAGGCAATGCCGACCATCGCCGGCAGATAGATAAAACCCAGGGTCAAATCCGGCAGTTGCGGATTATGCCAGCCAATCAGCATGAAACTCAGCGCACTGGCCGCGGCTATCGGAAAACCACAGGCCGAGGAGGTAGCCACTGCCTGCCGGATCGGCACGCTGCGCCAGCTGAGGAACGGCACGGTCAACGAACCGCCGCCGATACCAAAGATCGCCGAGGCCCAGCCGATCACACCACCGGCCGCAGTCAGCCCGAGCTTGCCCGGCACCGGCGCACTGGCTCTGGGCTGCAGCCCGAAAGCCATCTGTATGGCAATCACCAGGGCGAACACGCCGATCAGTTTTTGTAACTGCGGGCCATTGATGGCCGCTGCGGTAAGCGCACCGACCCCGGCACCGAGCAGGATGCCCAGCGACATCCAGCGTACGATCGGCCACTGCACTGCACCCTGTCGATGGTGTGCCAGTACCGAGTTGATCGAAGTAAAAATGATCGTCGCCAGGGAAGTGCCGACGGCCAGCTGGGTGAGGATTTCCGGAGAAAACCCTTGCGCGGTGAAACTGAACACCAGTACCGGCACGATGATGATTCCGCCACCCACGCCAAACAGCCCGGCCAGAACACCGGCCGCAGCTCCCAGCAACAGGTAGAGCGCAAATTCCATCGAAACCCCCAAAGCTAATGCGCGCATGTTACCGGATGGCTGCCAGCGGCTCCATCATTGGCCTACCGGCGGCCGGCCCGGATTTCCCGGGCTGGACGTTAGCCGTGCAGATAGCCATGATCAAAGGCCGTCGAACACAAAGGATTACCCATGTGCCTGATCGTCTTTGCCTGGCGCCCCGGCCACCCGCAACCGCTGATTGTTGCGGCCAACCGTGACGAGTTCTACGCCCGCCCCAGTCAAGCCCTTGGACACTGGGACGACCGCCCCGGCATATATGCCGGCCGTGACCTGAAGGCTGGCGGCACCTGGCTGGGCATCAGCGAAACCGGGCGCTTTGCCGCGCTGACCAATATCCGCGACCCGCGACTGCCCCAGGGCGGGCCGTCACGTGGCGAGCTGGTAGCCGGGTTTCTGCATGGCCGGCAAAGTGCCGGGCAATATCTGGACGAGCTCGGCAAACGCGCGGCTGCCTATGCCGGCTTCAATCTGCTGGTCGGGGATAGCCGCCAGCTCTGGCACTTCAACCAGCAGCAAGGCATCCCGCGCCAGCTGCAGGAAGGCCTTTACGGATTATCCAATGCCGACCTGGACAGTCCCTGGCCCAAGTTGCGCCGCGCCAAGGCGGCCCTGGCCAGCTGCCTGGAACAGCCGCAAACCGGCGCACTGCTGGATCTGCTGCAGGATGCGCAAAGCGCCGACGCTGCCGAACTGCCGGAAACCGGCGTCGGTCCGGCGCTGGAAAAGATGCTCTCCAGCGTGTTCATTGCCACTCCCAGCTATGGCACCTGTGCCAGCACTGCGCTGATTGTCGAGGCTGCCGGTATATCGCGGCTGGCCGAGCGGCGCTTTGGCCCGGGCGGGGTGTTGCAGGGCGAAACCCGCCTGGATATCCGCCAGCTGCCCGCGCCAAAGGTCTGAGTGGCCGGAGCGTCTGGCACAGCGGGTCGGTAGCGGTCAGGCCTCGATAGTCGCCGCCGGATTGATCATGCGCTCCAGACCCAGATTGCGCAGCTCCAGTTGCAGGGTGCTGTAGATAACAGCCGGACTATCCATTTTCAGTAGCCGCTCCAGCAGTTCGCTGGCCATTGCCTTGCTGATCTGGCGCAGCAACCACTTCACCTTGGGCAGGTTGGTCGCATTCATCGACAGGCTGTCAAAGCCCAGGGCCAGCAGCAGCACGGCAGAAGCCGGATCCGCAGCCATTTCGCCGCAGATACTCACCGGCTTGCCCTCGGCATGGGCGCCATCGACGACCAGCTTGAGCGCGTGCAGCACCGAGGGGTGCAGAAAATCGTAAAGATCGGCAACCCGCGGATTGTTGCGGTCAACCGCCAGCAGATATTGCGTCAGGTCGTTGGAGCCGACCGAGATGAAGTCGACCTGCCGCGCCAGTTCACGTATCTGGTAAACCGCTGCCGGCACTTCGATCATCACCCCCACCGGCGGCATCGGCACATCGACACCCTCATCGAGCACCTCGCCCCAGGCGCGGTGAATCAGGTGCAGCGACTCCTCCAGTTCCTGCAGACCGGAAATCATCGGTATCAGGATGCGCAGGTTGTTCAGCCCTTCGCTGGCCTTGAGCATGGCGCGAATCTGTACCAGAAAGATTTCCGGGTGGTCGAGGGTGATGCGCACCCCGCGCCAGCCGAGGAAGGGGTTGTCTTCCTTGATCGGGAAATACGGCAACGCCTTGTCCCCACCGACATCCAGCGTGCGCATGGTCACCGGCAGCGGATGGAAAGCCTCGAGCTGCTCGCGGTAGATTGCCAGCTGCTCTTTCTCGCTGGGAAAGCGGTCACGAATCATGAACGGCACTTCCGTGCGATAAAGCCCGACGCCCTCGGCACCGCGCTCCTGGGCACGCGCCACATCAGCCAGCAGGCCGGTGTTGACCCACAGCGGCATGCGTACCCCGTCCAGAGTTATGCACGGCAGCTTGCACAGCGTATCCAGCCCTTTGGACAGTTCCCGTTCTTCCTCGACCACCGCACGGTATTGCCGGCTCAGTTCTGCCGAAGGGTTGGTAAACACCTCGCCGTGATAGCCATCGACGATCATCTCGATGCCATCCACCTTCGAGTACGGCAGATCGACCACACCCATCACCGTGGGAATACCCATGGCGCGCGCAAGAATGGCCACATGCGAGTTACCTGAACCGCGCACCGAAACCAGACCGATCAACTTGCCTACCGGCACTTCACCGAGCATGCCCGGGCTCAGTTCCTCGCTGACCAGAATGGTATTCTCGGCGTAGCTCAGACTCTGGGTGCGCGCTTCCTGCAGGTAGCCGAGCAAACGCCGGCCCAGATCCTTGATGTCCGAAGCGCGTTCGCGCAAATAGGCATCGTCCATCATCTCGAAACGCTGGACATGGTCATTCACAACCTGACGCAAGGCGCCCTGCGCCCATTGTCCGGTGCGGATGATGCGATTGATCTCGTTACCAATGGCATCGTCGTCGAGCATCATCAGATAGACATCAAACACGGCGCGCTCTTCCGGGCGCAACTGGGTAGCCAGCTTGGCTGACAGCGCATGCAGGTCTTTGCGTACCGATTCCAGCGCGCCGCTGAACAGCTGCAATTCGGTCTCGATATCCTCGACGCTCTTGTCCGGCACCACATCCAGATCCGCTGGCGGCAGCATGACCACCGCCGTACCTACTGCGGCACCGGGCGAACCCGCTACGCCGATGAACTTGGCTTCGTGGATGCCTTTGCCCTGCAGCCCACGGATCGAACCGGTCGCTTCGGCGTGGGCGATCACCCCGGCAAGCTGTGCGCTCATGGTTACCAGAAAGGCTTCTTCGCCCTCGTCGAACTGGCGGCGCTCCTTGTGCTGGATAACCAGTACGCCCATCACCCGGCGGTGGTGAATGATCGGCGCGCCAAGAAACGAGGCATAGCGTTTCTCACCGGTTTCGGCGAAGTAGCGATAGCGCGGATGACTGGCAGCATCTTCGAGATTGAGCGGCTCCTCACGGGAGCCGACCAGACCCACCAGACCTTCGCTGGGGGCCATGCTGACCTTGCCGATCGAGCGTTTGTTCAGGCCCTCGGTAGCCTGCAGGACGAAACGGTTGGTATCGGTATCCAGCAGGTAGACCGAGCATACCTGGCTGTTCATCGCCTCGCGCACACGCAGCACAATGATCCCCAACGCTGCCTTCAGATCCTTGGCAGCGTTTACTTCCTGGACGATCTTGCGCAGCGTGTTGAGCATTTTGCACTCCCTGGACTAACAGTCACGCGCCGGCAGACACGGTGCGAGTTCCTTGAGGGCGCGCCGATAGACTTCGCGCTTGAATGTCACCACCTGTCCCAGGGGGTACCAGTAACTGACCCAGCGCCAGCCATCAAACTCCGGCTTGCCGGTTACATCCATACGCACCCGCTGCTCATCGGAGAGCAGACGCAGCAGAAACCACTTCTGCTTCTGCCCGATGCACAGCGGTTGACTGTGACTGCGCACCAGACGCTGCGGCAGACGATAGCGCAACCAGCCGCGAGTGCAGGCAAGAATCTGCACATCCGGCTGTTCCAGGCCGACTTCTTCAGTCAGTTCGCGATACAACGCTTCTTCCGGCGATTCATGCTGATTGATGCCGCCTTGCGGAAACTGCCATGCCGACTGATTGATACGCCGCGCCCACAGCACCTGTCCGACGTCATTGGCAAGGATGATGCCGACATTCGGGCGAAAGCCATCGGAGTCAATCACGGTGGGAACCTCGAAAATACATATGCAGGCATTGTTCCACAAAGCCGCGCGGCGCGGCAACGCAAGCGCTGTGCCAGTGGGCAGTCCGCAGAAAACACCTTATTCTGTGCGGCCTTTGTGACAACCCGTGGGGGTTCAACCGTGCGCCTGGCTCTCTTTGATCTCGACAATACCCTTCTGGCTGGCGACAGTGATCACAGCTGGGGCGAATTCCTCTGCCGGCACGGTCATGTCGACGCCAGCGCCTACCAGGCCCGCAACGATGCGTTTTATGCCGATTACTGTGCCGGCAAACTGGACGTTGTGGCCTATCAGAATTTCAGCCAGGCAATTCTCGGCCGCACACCGATGGCCGTCCTCGCACAATGGCATGCCCAGTTCATGGCCGAGGTGATCGAGCCACTGATTCTGCCCGAAGGCGAGGCGCTGCTGGCACAGCATCGCAGCCAGGGTGACCAGCTGCTGATCATTACCGCCACCAACCGTTTCGTCACCGGACCAATTGCCGCAAGGCTGGGCGTGGAAAACCTGCTGGCCACCGAGTGCGCCATGCAGGATGGTCGCTACCTGGGCAGGATCAGCGGCATTCCCTGCTACCAGCAAGGCAAGGTCACCCGCCTCGAACTCTGGTTGCAGGAACAGGGACTTGATCTGCAGGACAGCTACTTCTACAGCGACTCGCGCAATGACCTGCCACTGCTCGAGCGGGTCAGCCATCCGGTGGCCGTCGACCCCGACGACGTATTGCGCAGCACTGCCCGGGCGCGCGGCTGGCCGGCTATCTCGTTACGCAATTCGCTAGTGCAGGGGTGACGGCCCGCCGCCATCCTTATCGAGCATCGCAGCAGGGTCCAGCTGATCGTTGATACTTTCAAGCTCCTGATCATCCAGCAGCGCCTGCACCTGCGGGTCAACCATGCACAGGCCCATGGCACCATCCGGCAGGGAGGCAGTAATGCGGTACGGCACGCCCTCCTGGTCGACACAGATCTGCGCCATGTCCATGAACTTCGGCGCGCAACGCTGTCCTTGCGCATCGATCAGCACCACCACTTTCGGGCGCAACTTGAACCGGGGGTTCTTTTCCACCACCAGGCCGACTTCCCCGGTGTGCAGCTGGACCAGAGTACCTACCGGGAAGATACCCAGCCACTCGATGAAGTGCAGCACCAGCTCGCTGTCAAACTGCTGGTCACGCATTTCCATCAGGACCTTGAAGGCATCCTTTACGCTGCGCGCGGAATCGTAGACGCGGTTGCTGGTGATCGCGTCAAAGGTATCGACGATGCTGATGATCCGCGTGAAGGGCGCTATATGCTCGGCGCCCAGCTGGCGCGGATAGCCTCTGCCATCGGGGCGCTCGTGGTGGCCGAAAACCACATCAATCACTATCGGCGGCAAATCCTTGTGACCGACCAGCAATTGGCGACCCATACCCGGATGCGCCTTCATCACGGCGAATTCCTGCTCGGTCAGCTTGCCCGGCTTGTTCAGAATTTCCGAATCGATGCGTATCTTGCCCACATCGTGCAACAAGCCAGCCAGGCCAAGCTGTTCAAGCCCGCTGTGTTCGATGCCGAGATAACGGCCAAAACCCATGGCCATCACCGAAACCGCCAGGCAGTGCTGACCGGTGTAATCGTCCTGGCTTTTCATGCGTGACAACCAGAGCAAGGCACTCTCGTTGCGCAACATGCTTTCCAGGTTTTCCCGAACCACCGTGCGGCAGGCGCCGGTATCAATTCCGCGGCCCAGCTGGATATCAAAGAACATGTCCTTGACCAGCGTCGAGGTCTTGCGCTCCTGTACCCGCGCTTTCTGTACCTCGGTGGATAAAGGTTCGCGTTTGACTTGCTGTTCAGGCTTCAGCGGGCGGCCATCGCGGGCCAGCTGCGCCGCGGCAGAGCGAAGCTGCTGCTGTTTCGGTCTGGCAGCGTTATCCACCGGGGAAGTGCCCAGCTTGATGATGACGCGGCGGTATTCATCGACGTAAACGAACTGGCACACACTCCGCACAGCGAGCAGGTCTTCCCTGGTCAGCAATGGAAAGCCCTGGAACAGAAACGGTGTTTCGCTCCACGGCCGATCCACTTCGCAGACATACATGCCCAGTTCGAGCTGGGAAACATCGATTTTTCGCTTGGCCAGAAGCCTGATATCACTCATAAGGGACCTTGCTCTCGCAGTGAGATGCCAATCCGCAAGCGCACAACTCTCCGCCTGGATATGAACTTAAACCAGAAACCGGCCCGGCAACCAGCTCAGCCATCGGCCTTGAGCAACTCCTTGACCTTGCTCACATATCTGGCCTGCGCTTCGGCACTGTCGAGGCCTTCCAGCTTTGCCCAAGCATCGTATTTGGCCCGCCCGACCATATCCAGCATGCCGGGACGCTTGCCACTCACATCGCCAGCCGAACCCTGCTTGTAGTGGGCGTAGAGAAACAGCATGTCGTCATTGCCGGGACGACTCTTCAGGGTCTTGATATCGGCTTGGGCTTTTTCAAATGTGCTCATGGCGGTTCTCCGTATGGTTTTTATTCAGACAAGGTGGCAGGAAATGCTTGTGAAAATACCGGCTCAGACCGGCTTGGCACCCATCAGCGCCATGATTGCCAGCAACAACACAGCTACCAGTACAGCGTAGGCCATGCTCAATTTCAACAGCAGACCGGGTGCCGGCACAGCCCCCAGGGCTTGCCAGGCACGCAGGCGCCCCGCCAGCAAAAGAGCAGACAACACCAGCAAGGCAAACAGCAGCGAACTGCCCAGCAGCCAGGTCTGCCCCAGCGGCAAACCCGCCAGATGCACCAGCCACCAGCCACTGACCGGCAAACTCAGCGCGAGCAGGCCGAGTGCCGGAAAGCTGAAGCGCAGGGTATTGCGCAACTTGCGCTGCAGCACGGCAGTGTCGCCACTGCGCTGCGCCTTCCAGAGCATGAACAGGTGTGCCAGCAGCCCCAGCAGAACCAGCACACCTGGCAGGCTGTGGGAAATTTTCAGCAGAAGGTAATGTTCCATGGCAACTCGCTCAGGTCGAAGGGCTCAGCCGAGAAACAGCTTATAGGCCGGATTTTCTGTTTCATCCCAGTACGGATAGCCGATCGCATCCAGCGCTTCCGGAATCAGGTGCCGCTGTGCATGCGGTACCTGCAAGGCCGCCAGTACCCGGCCGTCCGCCGCGCCGTGGTTGCGATAATGAAACATCGAGATGTTCCAGCGCCCGCCCAGCTTGCTCAGGAAGTTGAACAGCGCGCCGGGCCGTTCCGGAAACTCGAAGCGGAATACGCACTCATCCGGCACGGCAGCCGCATGCCCGCCGACCATGTGCCGTACATGCAGTTTGGCCAGCTCGTTATCGGTCAGGTCCTGCACCGGAAATCCCTGTTCATGCAGGCTGGCCAGCAGCGCCTCACGCGGATCGTTTTCCGGATGGGTCTGCACGCCAACGAAAATCTGCGCCTCGCCATCGCTGTGATAACGGTAGTTGAATTCGGTGATCTGGCGCTTGCCGATGGCTTCGCAAAACGTCTTGAAGCTGCCCGGCCGCTCCGGAATGGTCACGGCAATGATCGCTTCGCGCTTCTCGCCCAGCTCGGCCCGTTCGGCGACGTGGCGCAGACGATCGAAGTTGATATTGGCACCGGAGTCGATACCGACCAGCACCTGATCCACGCAACCCTCGCGCTCGACGTATTTCTTGATTCCGGCCACTGCCAGCGCGCCGGCCGGCTCGGTGATCGAGCGGGTGTCATCGAAGATATCCTTGATTGCCGCACAGACTTCATCGGTGCTGACCGTGATCACTTCATCGACATGCTGGCGGCACACGGCAAAGGTATGCTCGCCGATCTGCGCCACCGCCACACCATCGACAAACAGGCCTACGGTTGGCAGCACCACACGCTTGCCGGCAGCCATGGCCGCCTGCAGGCAATTGGAGTCTTCCGGCTCGACGCCGATTACCTTGATCTCCGGCCGCAGGTATTTGACGTAGGCGGCAATCCCGGCGATCAGTCCGCCGCCGCCGACCGGCACGAAGATGGCATCGAGTTGCGCCGGTTGCTGGCGGAGGATTTCCATGGCCACGGTGCCCTGCCCGGCAATGGTGTCCGGGTCGTCATAGGGGTGCACATAGACATAGCCCTTTTCCTCGACCAGCTTGAGCGAGTGGGCCAGTGCCTCGGGGAAGCTGTCACCATGCAGCACCACCTTGCCGCCCCGTGCGCGCACGCCATTGACCTTGATCTCCGGCGTGGTCCGCGGCATCACGATGGTCGCCTTGACGCCCATGTGTTTGGCTGCCAGCGCCAGACCCTGCGCATGATTGCCGGCCGAAGCGGTGACCACGCCGCAAGCCAGCTGCTCGGCAGACAGTTGCGCCAGCTTGTTGTAGGCGCCACGAATCTTGAACGAAAACACCGGCTGCAGGTCCTCGCGCTTGAGCAGAACCTGGTTGCCGGTACGCTCGGACAACTGCCGGGCCGGCTGCAACGGTGTTTCCACCGCCACGTCATAAACGCGCGAGGTGAGGATCTTCTTGACGTAGTGTTCGAGCATCAGGGCTTTCTTATGGGGTTTGTGCTGGATACCGCAGTCTACCCCAGCGTTTCACCGCGCCACCACCGGGACCACGAGGATTTGCCGATTTATCCGGCTATAATTCGCCCCCGCTAATTGAATGCACGGTGCCGCATGACCCAGGACCAACTCAAACAAGCCGTGGCGCAAGCCGCCATGGACCTGATCCTTCCGCAACTGGATCAGAAGAGCGTGATCGGTGTTGGCACCGGCTCCACGGCCAACTTCTTCATCGACATCCTGGCCCGGCACAAGATGGAATTCGACGGCGCCGTTGCCAGTTCGGATGCCACCGCAGCGCGACTGAAGGCCCACGGCATTCCGGTTTACGACCTCAACGCAGCCGGCGATATCGAGTTCTATGTCGATGGCGCCGATGAAAGTGACGCCCACCTGCACCTGATCAAGGGCGGCGGTGCCGCACTGACCCGCGAAAAGATCGTTGCCGCAGTGGCCACCACCTTCATCTGCATCGCCGACGAGAGCAAGCTGGTGCCGGTACTCGGCAACTTCCCGCTGCCGGTCGAAGTGATTCCCATGGCACGCAGCCACGTGGCCCGTCAGCTGGTAAAACTGGGCGGCGATCCGGTGTACCGCGAAGGCGTGCTGACCGACAACGGCAACATCATCCTCGACGTGTTCAACCTGTCGATTGTTGATCCGGTCAAGCTGGAAAGCGAGATCAACGCCATTGTCGGCGTGGTCACCAACGGCCTGTTCGCCGCGCGCCCGGCAGATGTTCTGCTGCTTGGCACCAGCGATGGGGTGCAGACGCTCAGGGCCTGAGCGGCGGCTCGGGCTTGGCAAAACGGTAAAACAGGTTCGGCTCGCTGACCAGGTAGAGCACACCCCGGTCATCCAGGGCCAGGCCCTCGGCCTGCGGCACCCGCCGCTTGAGGCCATGCAAACCGCGCCAGAGCAACAGGCTGCTGATCGGCTCACCGGCGAGATCCAGTTCGAGAATCAGGCCTGATTCATCGGAAAGGGCCAGCAAGTGGCCGGTATGCGGATCAAACTGCAGGGCCGACAGGTCGCGCACAAACAACTCGCGATCACGCTGGCGATCACTTTTCACCCGCACTTCAACCGGCGGACCATAACCGTCACGAGGAAAGCCGGCGACGCTGAAGATACGCAGCGGATTGCGTTCCTTGGCGATGAACAGGCGCTGGCCCGCCGGATCATAGGCCAGCCCTTCGAAACCATTGTTGTCATGCGGACCGTTCGGCAGTGTCAGCTGTTCACTGTCGGCAGCATCCAGCCAGCGGGTACGCTCATCTACATGCACGCGGACCAGGCGCTGGCCATGTTCATCACTGATGACATAAATGCCCCGGCTGATGTACTCCACCGCCTCGGTATCGCCGAAACCGGTCAGCGGGATGCGCCGCAGCAATTCGCCGTCCGTGGACAGCTCGATCAACTCGTTGGCCTTGTTGGTCACGCTGAGCAGGCTGCGCCGATCAGGATCGAAGGTCAGCGCAGAGACATTCTCCAGCCCGGCAATCGCTCTGGCTTCGATTTGCACCTGATAATCCGGCAGCCAGAGGGACTCCTGCCGTCATTGCCCGGCATTGCGCCACGCTTGCCACTGGAATTGCGCCAATTCGAACAGGCGCCAGTTGCTGCCGAGCATGATCGCTACAGCAGCGACCAGAAACAGCAGCAGTACGCTCAGGCGTTTCAGTGAAACCTTGGGCATCAATTACTTCCGACAGTTGGCACAACGCTCAGCGATTACTCGGCTGCCGGCTGCTTCCTGAATACATAGAACAGGTTGCGCTCGCTGACGATGTACAGATTTCCCTCAGCGTCCAGCGCCACCCCTTCGGCTTGCGGAATGAAATGTTCCAGCCCGTGCAGCCCGCGCAACAAGGCAATGAAATTGCTCGGCCGGTAGTCCTGGTTCAGCTCCACCAGCAGATGCGACTCCTGCGACAGCGCCAGTACATGGCCACTGCGCGGATCCACCGTAAGCCCCGCCAGATCGGTCATGATAGTGCCCAGATCAGCCAGCTCCTGCAGGTCGCCGGTCACCTGCCGGCCATCCGTGGGCAGACTGAACAAGGCCAGTGGGCGCTTTTCCTTGCCCAGCAGAAAACGCTGCCCGGCGCGATCCCAGGCCAGCCCCTCGAAGCCCTTGTTGGCATCGTCGGCATAGCCGAGATCGACACGTTGCAGCGCCTGATCTGTGCGCAGTTCCTTGCTGTCCGGCAGCAGCCGCAGAATGAACAGGCTGTGCTGGCGCTCGTCGGTAATCGCTATCAGGCCGTCATCCATGACCGCCACGCCTTCCATATTGGCCGCACCGATGACCGGAATGCTGCGCAACACCTCGCCCGCCAGCGACAACTCGATCAGCAGCGGAGTTTTCCCGCTGACCGTGAGCAACGTGTTGCTTGCCGGGTTATAGGCCAGGTCTGAGAATTCCTCTTTTTCGAAACCGGGAATCTCGGTCTGCAGCACCGCCGTGTAATCGGGCAGCCACAGACTGGCGGCGCGCACCTGCGGAGTCGCCCTGGCCTCGTCCAGCCACAGCAGCACCCGCGCATCCCAGCGCATCAGGTAAGCGGCCAGCGCCAGCAGCAGCAACAGAAGAAGAATGACGAATCGGCGTAGGGTCATAACAATGCTCTGGCTGGCAAAAGGCAAGGCGCCTGCGTTGTCTGAACGCAAGCACCGGATGAGCAGGCATCATACCCAGCGCGGGTGAAAAATCCGTAACTAACTGCAGGCCGCGTACGACCGGCCTACAAGTGGGCGACGCACTTGATCTCGACCTTCAGCTCCGGCAGCAGCAGGGCACTGACCTGCACCACCGTCTGGCAGACTTCCGGAGGCTTGCCATAGGCCTGCTGGCGTTTGGCATAAATTGCCTCGGCCTGGGTCAGCAGCTCCTGCATGTCGGTGATGAACAGGGTTTCATCCACCACGTTATCCAGCGTTGCGTCGAATTGCGCCAGCACGCGCTGGATATTGCTGTAGGCCAGCTCGATCTGCGCAGGCAGATCGGCAGCCGCTACACCCTTGGCATCCACGCCGACCTGCCCGGACAGGTAGAGCACATTGCCGACCCGCACGCCCTGGGCGAAAAATGCCTTGTAGGGCCCCGAACGAAAACTGCTTTTGCTGACTGACATCAAGCCTCTCCCTGCGCCTTCACGGTCGCCTGCACTACGCGGGTGGTAAACCCCGCCTGGCCGACCAGTTCCAGCTCCAGCAGGTCGCCATCGGCCAGTTTTCCGACGCCGGCCGGCGTTCCGGTCAGGACCACATCACCCGCCTGCAGGCTGAACTGCCCGCAAATGTGCTGGATCAGCGGCAGGATCGGATTGAGCATGTCGCGGCTGTTGCCATCCTGGCGTACAACACCGTTCAGGCTCAGGCGAATGCCGATATCGGTCAGGTCGGTCAGCGCATCGCCCGGCACGAAAGGTGCCAGCACGCAGGCGCCATCGAACGACTTGGCGACCTCCCACGGATAGCCTTTGGCCTTGAGCTGGTCCTGCACCTCGCGCAGGGTCAGGTCCAGCGCCGGTGCAAAGCCGGAAATGGCGTCCAGCACCTCCTCGGCATCGGGCGTTTTCGACAGCGGCTTGCCGATCAGTACGGCGATTTCCGCCTCGTAATGCACCGCGCCACGCTCAGCGGGGATGCTGAAGCTGTCGTCCAGCGGCACCACGCAACTGCCCGGCTTGATGAACAGCAAGGGCTCGCTCGGGACGGGGTTGTTCAGCTCTCTGGCATGTTCGGCATAGTTGCGTCCGACACACACCACTTTGCCCAGCGGGAAGTGGATGCGGGTGCCATCGAGGTACTGGTGCTGGTAGGTCATACAAGACTCCGGACCTGCGTAGGGTGGGTGTCAGCCCACCAGAAAGGTTACCCGTGACGCAGGCTTGACGGGCTAAGCCCGCCCGGCGAGCGCCGGACTGAATCAGAGCGGGAATATCTTGCCCGGATTCATGATGCCGTTCGGATCAAAGACGGCCTTGATCGCCTGCATGCAGGCAATCTCCTCGGCGGAACGACTGTAGCCGAGATAGTCGCGCTTGGTCATGCCCACGCCATGCTCGGCAGAAATCGAGCCGTGGTACTTCTGCACCGTCTCGAACACCCATTTGTTCACCGTCACGCACTTGGCAAAAAACTCGTCCTTGCTCAGGTTGTCCGGCTTGAGGATGTTCAGGTGCAGGTTGCCGTCGCCGATATGGCCGAACCACACCACTTCGAAGTCCGGATAGTTGGCGGCGACAATCGCATCGATGTCATGAAGAAAGGCCGGCACCTTGCTCACGGTGACCGAAATATCGTTCTTGTACGGCGTCCAGTGGGAAATGGTCTCGGAAATGTACTCGCGCAATTTCCACAGATTCTCCAGCTGCTGCTGGCTCTGGCTCATCACCCCGTCCAGCACCCAGCCTTGCTCGACGCAATATTCAAAGGTTTCCAGCGCCTGATTGGCGACTTCCTCGGTGCTGGCCTCAAACTCCAGCAGCGCATAGAACGGACATTCGGTGTCGAACGGAGCCGGCACGTCGCCACGCGCGAGGATCTTCTCCAGCGCCTTGTCCGAGAAGAACTCGAAGGCGGTCAGATCCAGCTTGCTCTGGAAGGCATGCAGCACCGGCATGATCGAATCCAGATCCGGCGCACCGAGCACCATGGCGGTGAGGTTCTTCGGCGCCCGATCCAGACGCATGGTCGCCTCGACCACGAAGCCCAGGGTGCCTTCGGCACCAATGAACAACTGGCGCAGGTCGTAGCCGGTGGCGTTCTTGATCAGGTCCCGGTTCAGCTCGAGCACTTCGCCCTTGCCGGTGACGACAGTCATGCCGGCGACCCAGTTACGCGTCATGCCGTAGCGAATTACCTTGATCCCGCCGGCATTGGTGCCGATATTGCCGCCAATCTGGCTGGAACCACTGGAAGCGAAGTCCACCGGATAATACAGGCCATGCTCTTCGGCAAATTGCTGCAGCTGCTTGGTGACTACCCCGGCCTGACAGCGGGCGGTACGGTCGAATTCGTTGAACTCGAGAATCTGGTTCATGTAGTCGAAGGCCACCACCACTTCGCCATTGGCCGCCACCGCGCCAGCCGAGAGCCCGGTACGCCCGCCCGAAGGTACCAGCGCCACCTGATGCTGGTTGGCCCAGCGCACGATCGCCTGCACCTGCTCGATGCTCTTGGGGAAAGCAATCGCCAGCGGCTTGGGCGCGAAATGCTTGGTCCAGTCCTTGCCGTAGGTATTCAGCGAGTCGCTATCGGTCAGCAGCTTGCCGGGCTCCAGCAGGGACTTCAGCGCATCAATCAGGGTGGCGGTGGTCATCGTGCAACTCTCGGATCATTCATGGTCATCCTGAGCACGCTTCATCGGCCAGGTACGGGTGTTTCAGGGGGTGCTTATGCTAGCATATGCACCCCGCGAAACGAGCCTGACGGCGCATCGCGGGACGCCGGAACTGACGCCGGCCTTCCCTTATTACTTCAAGCGGCGCAAAGGAATTCCGATGAGCAAGACCTCTCTCGACAAGAGCAAGATCAAGTTTCTTCTTCTCGAAGGCGTACACCAGAACGCCCTCGATGTTTTGCAGGCCGCCGGTTACAGCAATATCGAGTACATCAAGGGCGCACTGTCCGATGCCGACCTGAAAGAAAAAATCGCCGACGCCCACTTCATCGGCATTCGCTCGCGCACTCAGCTGACCGAAGAGGTCTTCGACTGCGCCAAGCGTCTGGTCGCCGTAGGTTGCTTCTGCATCGGCACCAACCAGGTCAACCTGAATGCCGCCCGCGAACGAGGTATCGCGGTGTTCAACGCGCCATATTCGAATACCCGCTCGGTGGCCGAACTGGTGCTGGCCCAGGCCATCCTGCTGCTGCGCGGCATTCCCGAGAAGAATGCCTCCTGCCACCGTGGTGGCTGGATCAAGAGCGCCGCCAACTCCTACGAAATCCGCGGCAAGAAACTCGGCATCGTCGGTTACGGCTCGATCGGTACGCAGCTTTCGGTACTCGCCGAAGCCCTCGGCATGCAGGTGTTCTTCTACGACCCGGCGACCAAGCTGCCGCTGGGCAATGCCACGCAGGTCGGCAAATTGCATGACTTGCTCGGCATGGTCGACATCGTCTCGCTGCACGTTCCGGAACTGGACAGCACCAAGTGGATGATCGGCGAAAAGGAAATCCGCGCCATGAAGCCCGGCGGCATCCTGATCAACGCCGCTCGCGGCAGCGTGGTGGTACTCGAAGCACTGGCCGAGGCGATCAAGGACGAGCACCTGATCGGCGCCGCCATTGACGTGTTCCCGGTCGAGCCCAAGTCCAATGACGAAGAGTTCGAAAGCCCGCTGCGCGGCCTGGACCGGGTAATCCTGACCCCGCACATCGGTGGCTCCACCGCCGAGGCACAGGCCAACATCGGCCTGGAAGTGGCGGAGAAGCTGGTCAAGTACAGCGACAACGGCACCTCGGTGTCCTCGGTCAACTTTCCGGAAGTGGCCTTGCCTGCCCATGCCGGCAAACACCGCCTGCTGCACATCCACCAGAACATTCCGGGTGTGATGAGCGAGATCAACAAGGTGTTCGCCGACAACGGCATCAACATCGCCGCCCAGTACCTGCAAACCAACGACAAGGTGGGTTACGTGGTGATCGACGTGGATCGCGACTACTCCGATCTGGCGCTGGAAAAACTGCAGCACGTCAGCGGCACCATCCGTAGTCGCGTGTTGTTCTAAGCGCTGGTGATGTTATCCAAGGGAGGCTGCGGCCTCCCTTTTTGTTGCAGATTCGCCACTGAATTCACGCGAGGGACCGGGTTATGCCGGATTGGAAATCCGGCTACTTTCCTGGGCTTTTGGTATAAGCATTTATCCTAGGCTCAGCACTTTCCTCGGCATTGATCTACCGGTTGCGCCTTGCACGGCGCCTTACTTTCTCTTTGCGCGCGCAAAGAGAAAGTAAGCAAAGAGAAAGCGCGCCCGGCATACGGCCCGGTTCTTCGCTGCGCTGCGCACCGGTTTCGTTCGCTGCATCGGTGCTCCAGGGGCCCGCTGTGAAGGGCCATCCGTGGCCCATCACAGCTTTCGCGGCATCCATGCCGCTCAACCCCTTGCACACCGATGCCGCTCACCCTGCTGACGGGGTAGTTGGTCCGTGCTTGTCAGTCACTGTTTCGTTGGAAATACAAAGTTTCGGTAGTCGGACCGTCCCCGTCAGGAGGCTGAGCGCAGGTGCTGCGCAGGGGGGCATTTGGCATGGATGCCAAATGAGGCGCGCTGGGCCATGGATGGCCCTTCGCGCCGACCCTCGGAGCAGTGCCGGAGCGAGGGAAGTCGCGCACAGCGCGACCCGTATGTCGGGGGGTGTTTCTTTGCCTAGCTTTCTTTGCACAAGCAAAGAAAGTAGGTCGCCCGGGAGGGCGAAACCAAAGCTACCAATCACACTCGCCAATCAGGCTGAAATCCAAAACAACAACTGCTATGGATTTCCAATCCATTAAAAATCTCATACCGTCCCACCCTCTCGTGGCGAGCATTTCTCAGGCCATCGATCAGGCTAATTGATATGCTTGGAAGCACTGCACTACACCCTACGACCTTTCTCGAGACTTGCCTCATGACCCGACTTGCACCGCAATTACTTCGTCCGGCCATCCTTGGCCTGCTGACCAGCCTGGCACTACCGGTCTGTGCACAAACCACCGAGCCCGCCAAACATACTCTGGTGCAACAGGGCGAATACCTCGCGCGCGCCGGTGATTGCACCTCTTGCCATACCGCCCAGCAGGGCCAGCCGTTCGCTGGTGGTTTCCGTCTGGACACACCGTTCGGCTATCTGCTCAGTCCGAATATCACCCCTGACCAGCAGACCGGCATCGGCAGCTGGAGCGCCGACGACCTCTATCGCACCCTGCATGACGGCGTGAACAAGCACGGCCAGTACCTGTTCCCGGCCATGCCCTACACCTCTTACACCAAGGTCACGCGCGCCGACAGCGATGCCATCTATGCCTACCTGATGAGTCTGCCGGCGGTGACTAACGCGGTGGAAGTCAACCACTTGAGCTTTCCCTTCAATGTGCGCCTGAGCATGCTCGGCTGGAACGAACTGTACTTCGACAAAGGCACCTATCAGGCCGATCCCAAGCAGAGCGACTCCTGGAACCGTGGCGCCTATCTGGTCGAAGGCCTCGGGCACTGCAGCGAGTGCCACTCACCGCGCAACCTGCTCGGCGGCATCGAGCAGAGCAAAGCCTTCAGCGGCGCCGAAATCGATGGCTGGTTTGCCCTCAACCTGACCGATGGCCTGAAGACCGGTCTCGGCAAGTGGAGTGTGGCGGAGATTGCCACCTACCTGAAAACCGGTGCCGACAAAGGCAAATCCACCAGTCTCGGGCCGATGGCCGAAGTGGTGCACAACAGTCTGAGCTTCATGACCGACAGCGACTTGCAGGCCATGGCTGAATACCTCAAGGCACTGCCGGCCAGCTCGCGAATGAGCCAGGACTACAAACCCGACACCAGCCTGAAAACCGGCGCCACACTGTATGTGGACAATTGCAGCGGCTGCCATCAGGCCCAGGGCAACGGCATGCCCGGCGTATTTCCGCCACTGGCCGGTAACGGCGTAGTGCTGGCCGAGGACCCGAACGACATCCTCAAGGTGGTGCTGTTCGGCGTACCGGTACAGGACGGCTACATCGCCATGCCGTCCTTTGGCCACCTCAGTGACCAGCAGATTGCCGATCTGGCCAATTATGTGCGCAACAGCTGGGGCAACCAGGCTTCCGCCAATGCCACCGCCAGCCAGGTGGCAAACCTGCGCAAGATGCCCGTCGAGTAATCAGCCTCGCTCCGAGCCTTCCAGCTGCTGCAGGCAGCGTTGCGCCTGCGCCAGCTGTTCCTCGTTGAACAACTGCACGCCGAGCCGCTGCAAGGCGGCTGCGGTGACGCCCATACCCGCGACCTTGCGGCCGCTGAAACTGCCATCGTAATTGTGCAGATTGCCGCAGGATGGGCTGCGCGCCTTGAGCACGGCAATGCGGATGTCATGTAGCTGCACCAGCCGCTGCGCTTCTGCCGCACCGGCGAGAAACGCCGCAGTGACGTCCTCGCCGCTGTCGGTCACTACCGGCACCTGGCCGTCGAGTACCCGCTCCCCCTGCCCGCCCGGAATTTCTGCCGGTGCCCGCGGTACCGGCAAGCCCCCGGCCACTTCCGGGCACAAGGCCACGATGCGCCCTTCTGCCTGCCACTGCTGCAACAATGCAAACGGCCCGTGACTACCGGCATCGTAACGCACGGCCTGGCCCAGCAGGCAGCGACTGACCAGAATCTTCTGCATGATCAGAGCACACCACTGCCACGCCGGCGAAACCAGCCGGTCAGCGACAGTCGCTCGCACTGCGCCGGCAGCACCTCGTGAAACAGTTGCGCCGAACGGAACAACACCAATCGCCCGGCCAGCGGCTGCACATCCAGACTGCGCGGCTGATCCGGATTTTCATCGAGAAACAGACGCAACTCGCCGCCAGCGTCATCGCTCCAGTTTTCGTTCAGATAGAACACGGCGGATAAATCCCGCCGGTCATCATCGCGAAAACGATCCAGATGGCGCATATAGAAAGCGCCCGGCGGATACAGGGCAAAATGACTTTCGTAATCCTCCAGCCCCAGATACAGACTGGCGTTCAGCCCCCGGCGCAAGGCATCCATGGCCAGTAGATAGTCATCGGTCACTGGCGACTGTCCGGGCTCCAGCCACTGGATCGAGTCGCCACGTACCGTCGGGCGTATGCGCAAGGCGTTGCCGCGACCGGTCGCCGCCTCGGTCAACAGGCCTTGCGCATCGCGTTGCCGGCATTCGCTGGCCAGCTGGCGAGTCTGTGCCGGCAGCAGAAAGTCGTCGGCAATCGCCCAGCCCTGGCTGACCAGGTCATCGGCAAGTCTTTCCAGCAAGGCATCGGAAATAAAGGTTTTCATCGACAGATTCTATCAGCGCCTCGACAACCCGGCGCTATGCAGACGAAAATGGCGCTTTTCCCGCGACAAGCGAAACCCGCCCCGCTTGCCGCTGCCTGCCAAGGAGCTTCCATGCGCGTTTTGCTTGCCGCTTTGTTCATGTTGTTCAGCCTGTCGGTACAGGCCGATGATTACCTCAAGCTCTATCAGGTTACCGGCTGGCCGCAGCAGCGCGCCAATTTCAGCCAGGCGCTGGCCGCCGCGCAGTTACGTTATCGCGACACCCTGCCGGCAGCCATGTATCAGGCGCTGCTGGAAAGCAGCAATCGCCGCTTCGCCGCCCAGGCCATGGATCAGCGTGCCTTGCAGGCCCTGCGCGAGTCACTGGCCGACCCGCAGCCGGCGCTGCAATTCTTTCAGGGTGAAGTCGGCAGCAAAGTGATTACCGACGAGATCCGCGCCAGTCGTGGCGACCAGCTGGCCCTCTACGGCAAGGGCCTGCCGCGCTCGGATGCCGGGGCGGTGCGTCGCCAGCTGATCAGCCAGCTGGCCAAGGCCCTGCCTGCCAGCGAAGCCGGTGCCGAAGTCAGCCTGGCCCTGGCCGGTGTGGCTGCCGACAGCCTCAGCGACATGCTCCCCGGTGTGCTCGGCAACAGTGAAGAGCTGCTCAACACCCAGCGCGAGCGGCTGCAGCAGCAGATCAACAGCGATCTGGACAACACCCTGCTGTATGTCTATCGCGATCTCAGTGATGCCGAACTGCAGCAGTTCGTCGATTTCGCCCAGTCGCCGGCAGGCCAGAATTACTACAAGGCGGCCCTCACCGCGCTGCATGCCGCCATGCATCCGCCAGCGGCACCCCAGCCCGCCAACTGATCATCAGGACAGGTACTGCGCCAGAAAGTCCAGATAGCGGCTGCGCAGTGCCTGTGTTTCGTTGGCCAGGTGATGCCGGCCGCCCTCAAGCAGACACAGCCTCGGCTGGCTGAACTTGTCATCCAGCACGGCAAGGTTGTGCCGCCAGTCAACGGTCAGATCCGCATCGCCCTGCACGATCAGCGGACTCCTGTCGCAGCGGGCGGCAGACTCGATACGCGGTATCCAGCGCGCCAGCGCGCCCACCCAGGCCACGGGCAGAACCCGGGCCTGAAGCGGGTCGTGAAACTGCACAAATTCAATGAACTCGGCATCACTGGAGTTGGCATAAAAGTGCCGGGGAATACTTTTTACAAAGGGTTTGACCAGCTGGTAACTGAGCCTGGAACGCCACCAGGCGCGCGGCCTGACCAGCGGCGCCAGCAAAATAGTCTCGCCAAGCTGCGCCGCGGGCTCACCGGTAAGCAGGTAATCAATCAGAATCGCACCGCCGGTGCTCTGCCCGCAGAGATGCCAGGGTTCTGGCAATTGCAGCTGCGCGGCCATATCCAGCAAACCGGCGAGCACCGCTTGGTATTCGGCAAAATCATCGATGCTCGCCACGCTGCCCGTGGACAGGCCGTGGCCGGGCAAATCCGCCGTGAGTACCACGAAACCCATCTGCAACGCCCACTCGATCAGGTGCCGGTACAGGCCGACATGGTCGTAATAGCCATGCAGCAGCACCAGCGTCGCCCGCGGCTGCGCCGGCCACCAGGCCTGCAGCACCAGTTCGTAGCCCGCTACCTGCAGCGTACCGATGCGGGTCTGCTGCGCCAGGGCGAATTGCAACCGGTAAAAACGCCGATAGGCCTGCACCTGCGCAGATTCGGCGCCTGTCTGGTTGAAGGGCAACAGTTCGGCACGCAGGCTGTCGGGTTGAAAATCTGCAGGCATGGGCATATCCATCAAGGGCTTAAGCGTCAATATCCGGACTCACGGGCGGCATTGCATGGCTGGATGTTCGGCGCTGGGCCAGTCCGTGGCAAGCTTGCCGAGGATAATTTCTTTCAGGAAAGCAACGCATGTCTGTGCCGCGCAAGAATCTGCTGATCACCGCATTCGCCCTGTGCTGGCTGAGCGCATTGCTCGCGGCACTCTGGTGGTACCAGAACCGCTACATACGGCCCTTCGAGTTGCGCAGTGAATTGTTCAGCGCCGCGGAACTGGCGTTGCCCGCCGAGCTCGCTGGTCCGGGGCCGATCCGCCTGGTGCATTTCTGGGATCCGGCCTGCCCGTGCAATGTCGGCAATCAGCAGCATCTGGCCGAACTGGTGGCGCACTACGCTGCGCTGGGAGTCAGTTTCCATGCCGTGCAGAAGCCCGGGACAAAGGGCCAGCTACCCGAGTTGTTGAGCAATATCCCCGTGCTCGCCTTGCCACCGGGTGCCGGGCAGATACCCGCCAGTCCGGCGGTTGCCATCTGGGACCAGCAGGGCCGGCTGGCGTATTTCGGCCCCTACAGCGAAGGTGCCACCTGCAACGCCAGCAACAGTTTCATCGAGCCGGTGTTGCAAGCGCTGCTTGATGGCCGCCCGGTGAACGCCACCCAGACGCTGGCCTCGGGCTGTTTCTGTGACTGGCGTCCAGCAAACTAGTGCGCCAAACTGGCGCGCGCCTGACGATCGCCCCATGGCCATCGACTGCATAAAAACAAGAACCACCAGAGGTAAACCATGCAACGCAAAACCCTGATAATTGCCCCATTGGCCGTGCTGCTTGCCGCCGCCATCGGTGGTGCTTTTTACCTGCTGGGCAAACAGCCGGTGCGTGACGGCAAACTGGCACTGGAACATCTCGGCGCCCCGGTGACGGTCAATTACGACGAGCGTGGCGTACCTCACCTGTATGCGCAGAACCAGCTCGACCTGTACCGCGCCCTCGGCTATGTACACGCCCAGGACCGCCTGTTCCAGATGGAGATGCTGCGTCGTCTGGCGCGCGGCGAACTGGCTGAAGTGTTCGGCGAAAAGCTGGTCGACACCGACCGCCTGTTCCGCACCCTGCGCATTCGCGACCGCGCCACCAGCTACATTGCCGAACAGGATAAGACTTCGCCGGCATGGCTGGCCCTGCAGGCCTACCTGGATGGCGTCAACCAGTATCAGGACACGCGTCCGGCACCCATCGAGTTCGATATTCTTGGCATTCCCAAGCGCCCCTTCACTGCCGAAGACACGGCCAGCATTGCCGGCTATCTGGCCTACAGCTTCGCCGCGGCTTTCCGCACCGAACCGATCCTGACCTATGTGCGTGACCAGCTCGGCGCCGATTATCTGCAAATCTTCGATATCGACTGGCACCCGGAGGGCGTAACCCGCTCAGCGGCACTGGCCGCCAATGACTGGCGCGCACTGAACCAGCTGGCGAGCATCAGCCACCAGGCGCTGCAGGCCGCCGGTCTGCCGCAATACGAAGGCAGCAACGCCTGGGTGATTGCCGGTAGCCGCACACAGAGCGGCAAACCGCTGCTGGCTGGCGACCCGCATATCAGTTTTGCCGTGCCCTCGGTGTGGTACGAAGCCCAGCTGAGCACGCCGGACTTCCAGCTGTATGGGCACCATCAGGCGCTCAACCCGTTTGCCATGCTCGGGCATAACCAGCAGATGGGCTGGAGTCTGACCATGTTCCAGAATGACGATCTCGATCTGATCGCCGAAAAGGTCAACCCGGACAACCCGCAACAGGTCTGGTATCAGGGCGGCTGGGTGGATCTGCAAAGCAGCCAGTCGGAGATTCAGGTCAAGGGCGCCGAGCCGGTCAAACTGACCCTGCGCAGCTCGCCCCACGGCCCGATCATCAATGACGCGCTGGGCGAGGGCATCGCGAACAGCCAGACGCCGATTGCCATGTGGTGGGCCTTTCTGGAAACGCCCAATCCGATCCTCAACGGCTTTTATGAACTCAACCACGCTACCGACGTGAAAAGTGCCGCCAGGGCAGTCGAGCAGATCCAGTCGCCCGGGCTCAATATAGTCTGGGCCTCGGCTGCCGGCGATATCGCCTGGTGGGCAGCGGCGCGCCTGCCGATCCGCCCGGCCGGCGTCAACCCGGCGTTCATTCTCAACGGCAGTACCAACCAGGCCGACAAGCTGGGCTTTTACCCCTTCCGCGACAATCCGCAGGAACTCAACCCGCGGCGCGGCTACATCATGTCGGCCAACCACCAGCCGCTGCCGGCCAGCGGCATCCAGATTCCGGGTTACTACAACCTGCCTGATCGGGCCCAGCGTCTGACCGACCTGCTCGAGGATCCTGCTATCAAGTGGGACCTGCAAAACAGCCAGGCCGTGCAGCTGGATACCGCCAGCGGCTATGCCCGGCGCATCCTGCAACCGTTGCAGGACGATCTGCTGGCCGCCGCTGCGGATGATCAGCAACGTGCGCTGGTCGAGCAGCTGCTTGAATGGGATGGCAATCACACGCTGGATTCGGTGCCGGCCACGCTGTTCAACCAGCTGGTCTATGAACTGGCCCTGAATGCCATGCAGGACGAACTGGGCGAAGCCTTTTTCAACAACCTGCTGGCCACGCGCATCCTCGATCTGGCCCTGCCACGGCTGGCTGCCGATGCCGGTTCGCCCTGGTGGGATCAGGTTGCCACGCCCGAACCGGAATCACGCGCCGACACGGTAAAACGTGCCTGGCAACAAGGGCTGCAGCATCTGCACAAAACCCTTGGCGACGACAGCAGCAATTGGCAATGGGGCAAGGCGCATACCCTTACCCACAACCATCCGCTGTCCAAGCAGCCACCGCTGGACCTGCTGTTCAATGTCGGGCCCTTTGCTGTACCCGGCGGTCACGAGACGCCCAACAACCTCTCTTCGCGCGTGGGCAGCGGGCCGTGGCAAGTGCTGTACGGCCCGTCGACCCGCCGCCTGGTGGATTTTGCCGACCCCGAGCATGCCCTGGGCATCAACCCGGTGGGCCAGAGTGGCGTACTGTTTGACCAGCATTACCGGGATCAGGCCGAGCCCTATGCCCTCGGCGACTATGTCCCCGAGCACTTCAGTCGGGATGATGTGAAAGCCAACACCCGCTCCACCCTGACGTTCACCACCCAGCCATGAGCACACGCGGACCCGGGCCCGGCTTGCAAGGAGCAACTGCATGAAACGCGCTTTTCAGATACTGGGTATCGCCCTGCTCGGCGTGCTGGCCCTGATCATCGTCCGCACCCTGCTGCTGCCCGCGCCTTTGCTCGGTGCCAGCGATCCGGCATTGCCGGACGGAATCAGTGCAGAAACCGCCGCGCGCCACCTCGGTGAAGCGATTCGTTTCCAGACCATTGCCCGTCAGATAGGTGCCAGCGAGGCAGAACAGGCCGCCAGCCGCAGTGCCTTTGCCGACATGCAGGCCTGGTTGCTGCAGACTTACCCGCTGCTGGCGGCCAACACCCGGCTCGAGCAGATCGGCGCCGGCAGCTTGCTGTTTACCTGGCAAGGCAGCAACCGGGAGCTGGATCCGGTACTGCTGATGGCGCACATGGATGTGGTGCCGATAGCACCGCGCGAGGAGCGCAAATGGCAGTTCCCGCCCTTCTCCGGCACGCTGGCTGACGGCTATGTCTGGGGCCGTGGCACGCTCGACACCAAGGGTTCCATGATTGCCATGCTCGAGGCAGCCGAGCTGTTGCTCAGCCAGGGTTTCAAACCCGAGCGCAGCGTGCTGTTCAGTTTTGGTGCCGATGAGGAAATCGGCGGTTATAACGGCAACCGCCTGGTCGCCGAGCATTTGCAGCAGCAGGGAACAAAACTCGCCTGGGTTTCCGATGAAGGTGGCGCCATCACCCGGGGCATCATTCCCGGCGTTAACGCCAACGTCGCGCTGGTCGGCATTGCCGAAAAAGGCTCGGTGACGCTGAACGTCACGGCTTCCGCCATCGGTGGTCACTCTTCGATGCCGCAGGCCTTTGATGAAACCGCCATCGGGCGGCTGAGCCTGAGCCTGCAGCAGATTGGCCACCATCCATTTGCCGCCCATATCCAGGGGCCGACCAATGACTTCCTCGACACCATTGCCCCGGCACAAGGTTTCCTGCCGCGCATGCTGCTGGCCAACCGCTGGCTGTTCGGCCCGCTGATCACACAAATGCTCGAAAGCACCCCGGCAGGCTCGGCACAACTGCGCACGGTGATCGCACCGACCATCATCAATGGCGGCAACAAGGAAAACGTCCTGCCACCCGACGCCCGCGCCATCATCAATCTGCGCATTCATCCGGCCGACAGCATTGAAAGTGTGCAGCAACACGTCAGAGGCGCGATCAATGATCCGCAAGTGAGTATCAAGGTCATGCCCGGGGCTCGCGAGCCCTCGAGCATCTCCGATGTCAACGGCGAAGCCTACCAACACCTGAGCCGGACCATTCGCGCCAGCTTCGGCAATACCCTGGTGGCTCCCAATCTGACGGTGGTCGGCACCGACTCACGCTACTTTCTGCCGCTCACGCAGAATGTCTTTCGTTTCGCGCCGATTCAGCTGACGCAGCAGGACATGCAGCGCATTCACGGCCTCAACGAGCGCATTGCAGTCAAGGATCTGGGTGCAGCAGCAGCCTTCTACTACCGGCTGATCAGCACGATGCCGACCCGGGACAACTAGTCAGCCGGGGCGGCTAGAACAGCGGCTGGTCATCGCGGACAAGCACGCACAAGCGGCCCTGCTCGTCCTCGCGCCAGTCGTGAATGAAGTGCATCACCACCTGCCCGTCAGCCGTGATGCTCGCCACATGGTCACCGCTTTCGGCCATGAAAAACGCCGCAGAGCCGACAGCCGCCACACACTCGATATAGGCATTGCTGAACAGCGCCGGGTCGCAATCATCGAAGTAGGCCTCCCGCTGCGCGGCATCCCAGCTGGCTGGCGCCTGAAAAGCACCAGCGAACAGGACCCGCGCATCGCCCAGCTCCTCTTCCTCTGCCTCGAAATCGTCCTCATCCGGCCGGTATAACGTGCAATCCTGCGCTTGCGGATGCTGCAGGATGGTCAGGCGCGCCTGCAGGCGTTCACGCGGATCAAGTCCGGCGGCGTCACAGATTTGCAGCCATTGCGGGTCAGCCGGATTGTGTTCATCGGATAGCGACATACAAGCCTCGGGGCAATCTTTAGAAATGCAAAAGGGCCACGCAAGGTGGCCCTGTTGCGATGACGCAGGTTATCAGCCTCAGGAGGCCGAAGCACCTTTCCAGCTGGAGCCGGAGGCTTCCGCAGCCATGGCTTCCATACTCTGCTGCAGGGCACGCTTGCGACGTGCCTCGGCACGCCGGCCGAGATACCAGGCAATGAAAGTCGCCAGCGAAACCGCCAGCAGAATCAGGCTGGCTACCGCGTTGATTTCCGGCTTCACGCCCAGCCGTACGGCGGAGAAGATCTCCATCGGCAAGGTGGTTGCACCAGGGCCGGAGACGAAGCTGGCCAGTACCAGATCATCCAGCGACAGGGCAAAGGCCATCATGCCGCCCGCTGCCAGAGACGGCAGGATCATCGGGATGGTGATCAGAAAGAACACCTTCCACGGGCGTGCGCCCAGATCCATTGCCGCCTCTTCGATCGACAGGTCCAGCTCGCGCAGGCGTGACGACACCACTACAGCCACGTAAGCCGTACAGAAGGTTGTATGCGCGATCCAGATGGTCACCAGGCCGCGCTGTTGCGGCCAGCCGATCAGCTGCGCCATGGCCACAAACAGCAGCAATAGCGACAGACCGGTGATCACTTCAGGCATTACCAGCGGCGCGGTAACCATGCCACCGAACAGCGTACGGCCCTTGAAGTTGGAAATCCGCGTCAGCACGAAGGCCGCTATGGTTCCGAGGATAACCGCCGCGATTGCCGTGTAGAAGGCGATTTCCAGCGAACGCCCCACCGAACTGATCAGCTGACGGTTGTCGAGCAACCCCGCATACCACTTGATCGACCAGCCACCCCAGACCGTCACCAGTCTGGAGCCGTTGAACGAGTAGATGACCAGAATCACCATGGGCAGGTAAATGAACGTCAAACCAGCCCACAACATGAAGTTTGTATAACTGAAGCGCTTCATATCTTGCCCTCCAGCTCTTTGGCTTGATTTCGGTTAAACAGGATTATTGGCACCATCAGGATCAGCAGCATGATCACCGCCAGCGCAGAGGCTACCGGCCAGTCACGGTTGTTGAAGAACTCCTGCCACAGAACCTTGCCGATCATCAGGGTTTCCGGTCCGCCAAGCAGCTCGGGAATCACGAACTCGCCTACTGCCGGAATGAACACCAGCATGCAGCCGGCAATGATGCCGTTTTTCGACAACGGCACGGTGATCTTCCAGAAGCTGTTGATGTTGCTCGAGCCCAGGTCGGATGCCGCTTCGAGCAAGGTATGGTCATGCTTGACCAGGTTGGCAAACAGCGGCAGCACCATGAACGGCAAGTACGAATAGACAATACCGATGTACACCGCCAGGTTGGTGTTGAGCAGCTGAAGCGGCTCGTCAATCAGCCCCATCGATATCAGCGTACTGTTGATCAGACCGCTTTTGCTCAGCAGGCCCATCCAGGCATAGACGCGGATCAGGATCGCGGTCCAGGTCGGCATCATGATCAGCAGCAGAAACACCGTCTGAGCTTCCTTGCTGGAGCGGGCGATGGCATAGGCCATCGGGTAGCCGATCAACAGGCACAGCAGGGTGCTGAAAAAGGCAATCTTCAGCGAGCCCAGATACGCGGAGACGTAAAGTGCATCCTCACTAAGCAGGACGTAGTTGCCAAAGTTCAGAATGACCTGAAACTGTTGATCCAGATAACTGTAGATCTCGGTGTAGGGCGGGATCGCAACATCCGCCTCGGCAAAGCTGATCTTCAGTACGATGATGAATGGCAGCACAAAGAACACGAAGAGCCAGATGAATGGCACCCCGATGACAAAGTGCCGCCCCCGCGGGGTCAGGCTTTTAAGTTTTGGCATGCTCATGAGCGCAGTACCACGCCGCTGTCATGCTCCCAGAAGACGAACACCTCGTCACCCCAGGTCGGACGAGCACCGAGGCGCTCCGAGTTGGCCATGAACGACTGCACCACCATGCCCCCGTTCAGTTTGATGTAGAACACCGAATGTCCGCCGAGGTAGGCGATGTCGTGCACCTTGCCGCGCGCCCAGTTGACATCATCGCCAGGCTGCTCGGTGGTCACCAGCAGCTTTTCCGGACGCAGTGCGTAGCCAACGTGCTTGTCCCGCGCCGAGGTGGTAACGCCATGGTTCACGTAGATTTTGCGATCCAGATCCGGGCAGGCAATCACCGCATGATCCTGCTCGTCTTCAACCACTTCACCCTCAAACAGGTTGACGGTACCGATGAACTCGCAGACCTGCCGATTGATCGGCGTCTCATAGATGTCGACCGGACTGCCGATCTGCTCGATACAGCCCATGTGCATGATGGCGATGCGCTGGGCCATGGTCATGGCCTCTTCCTGATCGTGGGTCACCATGACGCAGGTCACATCAACACCCTCGATGATATCCACCAGCTCCAGCTGCATCTGCGAACGCAGCTTCTTGTCCAGTGCGCCCATCGGCTCATCCAGCAGCAGCAATTTCGGACGCTTGGCCAGCGAGCGTGCCAGTGCAACGCGCTGGCGCTGGCCACCGGAGAGCTGGTGCGGCTGGCGCTTGGCATACTCGGTCATCTGCACCAGCTTGAGCATGTCGTTGACCACGCTCTCGATTTCAGCCTTGGGCATGCGGTCCTGCTTGAGACCGAAGGCGATGTTCTGCTCCACTGTCATGTGCGGGAACAGGGCATAGGACTGGAACATCATGTTGATCGGGCGCTCGTACGGCGGCAGATCGGTGATGTCCTGGCCATCGAGGTAGATACGCCCGTCGGTCGGCTTCTCGAAACCGGCAAGCATGCGCAGCAGGGTGGATTTACCAGAACCAGAACCGCCGAGCAGGGCGAAAATCTCGCCCTTGTAGATCGACAGGGATACATCATCCACTGCCGCCGTCTCGTCAAACTTCTTGGTTACCCGGTCGATTTTTACCAGCACCTGTTTCGCAGGCTGCTGATTGCCGGCGAGGGCTTCTTCTTGTACACCGGAGGCTATTGCCATTTACTACAACTCCCAACACTTGAAGACCCGGCCAGGGTAGCCAGGCTTGTTTGAATTATTTGTCATCCATGATCTGCAGCCCATTTCACCCTATCGCTTGATAGTTACCTGGCAACAGGCATTCGGAAATTCGCTACGGCACCAACCATCTGGCAGATGATTGCCTGCTTCCAGACTTTTTCGATGGTGCTTTCGCAGACGTTTCGCCTGCGAAAAAACCCTCTGCAACACTCCGGCCACCTTCCGATGGCCGGAGTTTCTGCCTGCTTACTGGCCCGATTTGATCTTGGTCCAGCTGCGTGTCATGGCGCGTTGCACTTTCGGTGACAGCTCGCCAAACGCGTAAAGTTTTTTCATGGTTTCAGGTGGCGGATAGATCCCCGGATTGTTGCGGATATCCTCATCAACCAGCGGCGTAGAAGCCGAGTTGCCATTCGGGTAAGCCACGTAATCGGTGATTTCTGCGACTACCGCCGGATCCATGATGTAGTTCAGATAAGCCAGCGCGTTGTCTGCATTCTTCGAGTCAGCCGGTATGGCCATCATGTCGTACCAGGAGGCTGCGCCTTCCTTGGGAATCACGTAGGCCACTTTCACGCCATTCTTGGCTTCTTCGGCCCGGGCCTGAGCCTGGAAAGCATCACCGGACCAACCCAGAGCCACGCAGATATTGCCGTTGGCCATATCCGAAATGTACTTGGAGGAATGGAAGTAGGTGATGTAAGGGCGCAGCTTCATCATCAACTCTTCAGCCTTCTTTACTTCAGCCGTGGTAGTCGGATTAGGATTCAGCCCCTGATAGAACAGCGCTGCCGCCATGACTTCCTGCGGCGCATCCAGCATGGACACGCCACACGACTTGAGCTTCTCGAGGTTTTCCGGCTTGAAGATCACGTCCCAGGAGTCAATGCTGTCAACGCCCAGCGCTGCCTTGACCTTGTCGACGTTATAGACGATGCCGGTGGTACCCCACATGTAGGGGAAGGCGTAGAGATTGCCCGGATCGGCAGTCTCCAGGGTTTTCATCAGATCCGCATTGAGGTTCTTCCAGTTCGGCAGCTTGGACTTGTCCAGCTTCTGGAATACACCGGCCTTGATCTGCTTGGCCAGGAACTGGTTGGAAGGCACGACTACGTCATAACCGGAAGCTCCCGACAGCAGCTTGGCTTCGAGTACTTCATTGCTGTCGAAAACGTCGTAAACCACCTTGATGCCGGTCTGTTTTTCAAAATTGGCATTGGTGTCTTCGGCAATGTAGTCAGACCAGTTGTAGACATTCACCGATTTGTCGGCGGCCTGGGCAAAACCGGCAATAGCGCCAGTGAGCGACAAGGCAATCAGCGTCTTGGAGTATTTTTTCATGCAAACCAGCTCCCAACTTGAGTTTATGGACTCCCGGCCCAGGCAGTGCGCCCGGACTCATGAGCCCCAACAAAAACCAAACAATCATCCTTGTTGGCGACGTAGCTGCTGCCTTCCCTGTGTGAAATTGCAGACGTCTTCCTCGTACAAACTAGGTTAGCAACTCCTTGATGGTCAACTGGCCACCGGAAAAGTACACAACTGTCATTTGCACATCATTAACAAAGCAGTAACCATGCCAACCCGAGGCAACGCCGAAGCATCAATCCAGCCGCCAGCTCAGACAGACGACAACAGGAACTCGCGCTCCCAGGAGCTGATCACCCTTTTGTAGTTCTCATGTTCGGCACGCTTTACCGCCACATAGCCGCGCATGAAGTTCTCGCCCAGATATTTCACACCTTCCTTGCAGTTTTCCATGCGCTCAAGGGCGTGCTCGATGGTCACTGGCAGGCGCAGGTTGCGGCGCTCGTATCCACGGCCCTTGACCGGCGCGCTCGGATTGATGCCCTCGACCATGCCCATGTAGCCGCACAGCAAGGATGCTGCGAGTACCAGATACGGGTTGGCGTCGGCACCGGGCAGGCGATTTTCCACGCGCCGGTTTTGCGGATTGGCCTCCGGCACACGCAGACCTACGGTGCGATTTTCTTCACCCCACTCGACGTTTACCGGCGCCGAGGTATCCGGCAGGAAGCGGCGGAACGAGTTGACGTTGGGGGCGAACAGCGGCAGCAGTTCGGGAATGAACTTCTGCAGACCACCAATATGATTCATGAACAGCTTGCTCATGGAGCCATCTTCATTGGAAAAGATGTTCTTGCCGGTCTTGGTATCCACCACGCTCTGGTGAATATGCATGGCGCTGCCCGGCTGGTCGGTAATCGGCTTGGCCATGAAGGTCACTTCGACATCATGCTTGAGGGCGGCTTCACGCATGGTGCGCTTGAACACGGTAATCTGGTCTGCCAGATGTAGCGGATCGCCATGACGGAAATTGATTTCCATCTGTGCCGGGCCGTCCTCATGGATCAGGGTGTCAAGATCCAGCTCCTGCGCCTCGCACCAGTCGTAAACATCCTCGAACAACGGATCGAATTCGTTGGCCGCATCAATCGAGAAGGACTGGCGACCCACTTCAGGGCGACCGGAGCGGCCTACCGGCGCGACCAGCGGAAAATCCGGATCGGAGCACCGCTTGGTCAGATAGAACTCCATTTCCGGCGCAACAATCGGCGTCCAGCCCTTGTCGGTATACATTTTCAGGACTTTCTTGAGGATATTGCGCGGCGACAGTTCGATCGGATTGCCCTGCTTGTCGAAGGTGTCGTGAATCACCATCGCGGTCGGCTCCAGTGCCCAGGGCACCAGATAAACAGCATCCTGATCCGGCCGGCAGAACATGTCGATATCGGCGGTGTCCAGCAACTCGTAATAGATGTCATCGTCGACATAATCACCGGTTACCGTCTGCAGCAACACGCTCTCGGGAAGGCGCATGCCCTTCTCGTCGAGAAACTTGTTGGTAGGCGCAATCTTGCCGCGCGCGATGCCTGTCAGATCACTGATCATGCATTCGACTTCAGTAATTTTTCGATCTTTCAGCCAGGACGTAAGCTGATCCAGTTTGACACTCATGTTGACCTCGATGGTTGTAGCCTGACGTTGTTTATAGTCAATTCGGAATTGCTCCGCTCAGTTGAGCAGAGAAATACCCGAATCGCCTGTAATGCTGTGAAACAGGAACCGGTAAAAAGACTGGTCAGCTGGACGCCGCGCAGCGCTACAGCAGCTTGCGCGCACGCCGGAAGCGCGACGATGCAGGGGCCGTTGCCGGCTGAAGCGCTGTTCAACAAAACAACGCAACGCCTTTAGCAAAAGACCATCTAGACTCTGGGTAGACGCAGGCTGATCCGGAGCGCTTGCCGGCAATGGAGAGACCCGCGATGCTGTATCAGGATTCGCCAGCCTGACTGGCGCGCTTCCTGCAGCCGCTGGATAGTGATTATTCGAGCCGAACGGCTGAATGCGGGTGGCTTGGCCATTCGACGTCTGGCACGACATGAAACACCGGTTTTTGCTGTTATTCGAATCGTTCCGAGCTTAGCGCTGTTCATTTTTTTATACAATAGGGCGTAAAAAATTAAACACAGTCTGTTTCGTAACGCCAAAACAAGGGCAATCTCGAAGCTACCAAAACCTCAGAAAACCATGTAATTAGTTGCCCACAGGCATTTTAGGGCACAATGCCGCGCATATTGAATGGCAGAGCTGACCTCACGCTCCTTTGCCATAATGTTCAAACGCGTGATTGAAATTTTAAACAACAGGTTCTGCATCATGTCGGCTACTCCCATTACCGTAAAACTCAACGAGGCCAACGACTTCCTCAAGGACAATCCGGATATCCAGTTCGTCGATCTTCTTATCGCGGACATGAACGGGGTTGTCCGCGGCAAGCGGATCGAGCGCGCCAGCCTGCACAAGGTGTATGCCAAAGGCATCAACCTGCCGGCCTCCATCTTTGCCCTCGACATCAACGGCTCAACCGTGGAAAGCACCGGCCTGGGGCTGGACATTGGTGATGCAGACCGCGTCTGCCTGCCGATCCCCGGCACGCTGTGCAACGAGCCGTGGCAGAAGCGCCCGACGGCACAACTGCTGATGACCATGCACGAACTCGATGGCAAGCCTTTCTTTGCCGATCCACGGGAAGTGTTGCGCCAGATCATCAGCAAGTTCGATGATCTCGGACTGACCATCTGTGCCGCCTTTGAGCTGGAGTTCTACCTGATCGACCAGGAGAACGTAAACGGCCGACCACAACCACCACGTTCACCGCTGTCGGGGAAACGGCCGATATCGACCCAGGTGTATCTGATCGACGATCTGGATGAATATGCCGACTGCCTGCAGGACATCCTCGAAGCCGCCAAGGAGCAGGACCTGCCCGCCGACGCCATCGTCAAGGAAAGCGCCCCGGCCCAGTTCGAAGTCAATCTGCACCACGTGCAGGATGCCCTCAAGGCCTGTGACTATGCCCTGCTGCTCAAGCGCCTGATCAAGAACGTTGCCTATGACCATGAAATGGACAGTACCTTCATGGCCAAGCCTTATCCGAAACAGGCCGGCAACGGTTTGCATGTACATATTTCCCTGCTCGACAAGAAAACCGGCAAGAACATCTTCACCAGTGACGACCCGGAGAATCATCCGGTCTTGCGTCACGCCATCGGCGGCATCCTTGAAACCATGCCCGCCTCCATGGCTTTCCTCTGCCCCAACGTCAACTCCTACCGCCGCTTTGGTGCGCAGTTCTATGTGCCCAACGCGCCAAGCTGGGCGCTGGACAATCGCACCGTTGCGGTGCGCGTGCCCAACGATAGCCCCGATGCGATGCGTATCGAGCACCGGGTTGCCGGTGCGGATGCCAACCCTTACCTGATGATGTCGTCGATACTCGCCGGCATTCACCACGGCCTGACCAACAAGATCGAACCGGGTGAGCCCATCGAAGGCAACTCCTACGAGCAGCTGGAACAGAGTCTGCCAAACAACCTGCGCGACGCTTTGCGTGAACTGGACGAAAGCGATGTGATGAACAAGTACATCAGTCCGGACTACATCGACATTTTTGTCGCCTGCAAGGAAGCAGAGCTCGAAGAGTTCGAAACCACCATTTCGGATCTGGAATACAACTGGTATCTGCATACCGTCTGATATTTCAACCGCAAGCTACTAGCGGCTGGCCCTTGCTGTGGATATTCTTGGCTGGCCGCTACGTTCTTCAAAATCCCTTGTTATCAGGCAGCTTTGGGCCGCAACAGTGGCTGACCGAAACGGCGTCCAGCGATCTACTAGAATAGGGAAGCCGCACTATGCGCCGACTGATTGCCTGCCTGCTGATAACCCTGCTGCCAAGTCTTGCCAGCGCTGAACAAACGGTACTCACCGTACTGAACTGGAACGACTATATCGACCCGCAGGTGCTGGTCGATTTTGAAAAAGAAACCGGCATCAAGATTGATTACAAGACTTACGGCTCTGCGGCCGAAATGAAAGAAATGATCGACAGCGTGACCGCTGCCGACATCGTGGTACCCACCAACCCGGACCTGCCGGGCCTGATCAAGGAAGACAAGCTGCTCCTGCTGGATCAGAGCAAGCTGCCCAACAGCAAGAATATCGATCAGTCCATGCTGATGAAAATGCTCGCATTCGATGCGGGCAACCGCTACTCGATACCCTACCTGTGGGGTGCGGTAGGACTGGCCATCAACACCCCCCAGGCAGAAGCGGCCTATGGCGGCAAGCTGCCACAGAGCTGGAGCCTGGTTTTCGACCCCGAGCAAGTGGCCAAATTGTCCGGTTGCGGGGTCAGCTATCTGGACTCCGTGGATGACGTCATGACCAGCCTGATGAACTACCGGGGCCGAATCCTGGAAGACTCCTCTCCGCGGCAGATCCTCAAGGCAGGCAAGTCCCTCGAGGCGATCAAGCCAGACCTTCGCTACATAGACAGCGAGCGCTACATTGAGGACCTGGCCAGCGGCAAACTGTGCGTGGCCATTTCCTTTGTCGGTGATGCGCTGGCTGCCGCCGATGCCGGGCAACCGGTAGAGTTCGTCATCCCCAACGAAGGGGCCACGCTGTTTATCGACAGCCTGACGATTCTCAAGTCCTCACAGCATCAGGACGCGGCCTATCGCTTCATCGATTACCTGCTGCGCCCGGACGTTATCGCCAAGATCACTGTCGCCACCCTTTACCCGAATGCCAATGCCGCAGCCATCGAGCTGCTGCCGGAAAGCCTGCGCAACCGGCCGGGTATTGTTCCGGACAAAGCAACCAAGCGCCGTCTGGCACTGCTCAAAGCGCTGCCTGAAGCACAGGAAAAAGCCCGCGATCAGGCCTGGAGTGCCTTGCTGGCCAAGTGACACCGTCACTACCCCTGCTGCCCCCATGCTGCTGATAACCTGTTGCGTGGGCGCAACAGGTTATCCATCGGCAAACAAGCCCGTGAGCTGGCAGCTTTTCTGCCCTGCTGTAACCGTCTTGCGGGTTTGCCTGCAGCAGTCTCCAGACGCCTTTGAATGCGGGGAATTATCAGACTGCAACACCCGGCAGCCTGAAACTCCAAAGTACCTCCCGAACCCCGAACCGGCGCGCCGAAAGCACACTGATCCGGCGCGCACCGGATAGCAGCAGCCCGCCCGACATTCCGCTTTCCGCTGCAGGCGACTCCTGACCCAACCGGTCCATTCTGCCGTTCCCCCGCTTGTAGTCACTGCATCCCCGCACAAGCTCGCGTTGTAGTTTTCTTTCCCCGACTGCTAAAGTCGGGACGCCTGAAGTAACAAGCTCGTCGCGCGTCAATGAAAAAACGGCTTCCGCCACGCGCCAAAAACTTGCACTTACCTGCACCTGACTTAAGGGATGTCGCCCAATGCACCGCCTTCTTGCCTGCCTGTTGATTGCTCTGCTACCCGGTTTTGTAGTCGCAGCTGATGAAAATGTTCTGCGCATATACAACTGGAATGACTACATCGCCCCGGAAGTGCTGACCAATTTCGAGAATGAAACCGGTATCAAGATTGTCTATGACACCTTCAGTACCGACGAGGAACTAAGCAAGGCGTTTGACGACAACGCGCCCTACGACATCATGGTGCCATCCCACGACTCACTGCCCCGCCTGATCAAGGAAGGCAAGCTGACCTCGCTGGATAAGGCCAAGTTACCCAATGCCGTCAATCTCGACTCGCAGGTGCTCAGCAAGCTGTCCGCATTCGACCCCCAGAATATTCACGCGATGCCTTATCTGTGGGGAGCCGTTGGCTTGGCCATCAATACCCCGAAGGCCGAAAGCGCCTTTGGTGGCCCGCTGCCGGAAAGCTGGAGCGTGGTCTTCGATCCCGAGCAAAGCGCCAAGCTGGCCAGTTGCGGCATCAGTATTCTGGATGCGTCCGCCGAGGTATTCGACGGCCTGATGAACTACAAGGGCCGCAGCATTTCGCACACGCCGCCACGCCGGATCAAATCTGCCGCCAAGACATTGTTTGCCATACGGCCGAATATCCGCCAGATCGACAGCGAGGAGTACATCGAGGCCCTGAATACCGGTGATCTGTGCGTCGCTGTTGCCTGGACCGGAGATGCGCTGGTCGCTGCCGATGAGGGCCAGCCGGTAGTCTTCGTGGTGCCTGAAGAAGGTGCCCCGATGTTCATTGACACCCTGGTAATTCCTACCAATGCAGCACGCCCTGACCTCGCCTACCGGTTCATCAACTATCTGCTCAAACCAGAAGTAGCCGCCCAGATCACTACCGAAACGCTGTACCCGAACGCCAATGCTGCAGCCGACCAGTTTCTTTCGGCAGAACTGCGCAACATGCCGGGGATCAAACTGGACAAGCAGATGCGCCGCCGCCTGACCATGATGCCAACCCTGCAGGATGACACCCAGGAAGCCATCGATGCCGTCTGGGCAGAATTCATCGAAGCACCAACACCTGAGGCGCTCTGACTTCAGCCTTCCGATGAGCAGCTCAGAACACCAACAACCGAGCGTTGCCAGAACCCGCAAACCGAGGGCCAGCAGCCAGGCGCGCATTGCCGCAATCCTTGCGGCAGTCCGCGCCGAACTGGCGGAGCAAGGCACCGGCGAACTGTCCATCTACAGTGTTGCCGCGCGTGCGGGGATCCCTCCGTCCTCGGTGTACCATTTCTTTGCCAGCGTCCCGGCCCTGCTCGAGGCACTCACCAGCGAAGTCCATGCGGCATTCCGCGCCTGTCTGCAGGCGCCGCTGGATCATGCACAACTGCGTGACTGGCGGGATCTGTCGCGCATTGTCGAATCGCGCATGCTCGAAACCTACGCTGCAGATCCTGCGGCACGCCAGCTGGTTCTCGCCCAGCACGGGCTGACCGAAGTTACCCGTGCCGATCAGCGTCACGATGTCGAACTGGGTCGTCTGTTGCAGCAGCTTTTTGCCCGGCACTTCCAGCTGCCGGCGCTACCGGAAGATATCGACATCTTCACCCTGGCTCTGGAACTGAGCGATCGCGTTTACGCCAGCTCTGTCCAGTCCCATGGCGTCATTACCCCGCGCATGGCCGAAGAGGGCATGCGGGTATTCGATGCGTATCTGGCCCTGTATCTGCCGGCCCACCTGCCAAAACACCCTGCGCCCATCTGCGGTGCTGCAAGCCAGTAAAGACTCCAGGATTATCGATATTTATCGGCTTTATAATTGAAATTAGGCTCTCGATAGTTTTAATTTGCTTTATTTGCAGATATTTATCGATTATAAAATATCCAGCTTAACTGCAGCGGTAACGCAGAATCCGCCAAGCCCTGCTACTTTCAGACTAGTCAAATCCACTGTTGCCCGAGGTGTTCCATGTCCCGCATTGTCTCCGTCGCTGCTACCCAGATGGCCTGTTCCTGGGATAGCGCCGCCAACATTGCCAACGCTGAAAAGCTGGTGCGTGAAGCCGCCGCCAAAGGCGCGCAGATCATCCTGATTCAGGAACTGTTCGAAACCCCCTACTTCTGCCAGAAGCCCAACGCCGACTACACCCAGCTGGCCACCACCGTTGCCGAGAATCCGGCCATTGCGCACTTCCGCAAAGTCGCCGCCGAACTCAAGGTGGTGTTGCCGATCAGCTTCTTCGAACTTGCCGGCCGTGCCCGCTTCAACAGCATTGCGATCATCGACGCCGATGGCAGCAACCTCGGGGTGTACCGCAAGAGCCATATTCCCGATGGCCCCGGCTACCACGAAAAGTATTATTTCAACCCCGGTGATACCGGCTTCATGGTCTGGGATACCGCCTACGCCAGAATCGGTGTGGGCATCTGCTGGGATCAGTGGTTCCCCGAGTGCGCACGCAGCATGGCGCTGATGGGCGCAGAAATTCTCTTCTATCCGACCGCCATCGGCAGTGAGCCGCATGACCCCAATATCACCTCGCGCGAGCACTGGCAGCGGGTCCAGCAAGGTCATGCCGGCGCCAATGTGATGCCGCTGGTTGCCAGCAACCGCATCGGCAAGGAAGAGCAGGATGGCTCGGAAATCACCTTCTATGGCTCCTCGTTCATCGCTGACCAGTTTGGTGAAAAGGTTGCGGAACTGGACCAGAGCGAAGAAGGCATCCTGGTGCACAGCTTCGATCTGACCGAGCTGGAAAAGGTCCGCAGCGCCTGGGGTGTCTTCCGCGACCGCCGGCCGAACCTGTACTGGCCGATCGGCACCCTCGATGGCGAAACGGCGTCCGAATAAGGCCGCCAGCTTTCCCGCAGCCGTTCCCACCAACAGACCTGGCGGTGGCAATGGCTGCCACCATTTTCCACCCTGCTCCAGATTGCACAGGTGACTCCATGACTACCCTGACCAGCACGCCCCGCGCCGACGGTTTTCGCATGCCCGCCGAATGGGCAACCCATCAGCAGACCTGGATGGTCTGGCCGCAGCGCCCGGACAACTGGCGCCTGGGTGGCAAACCGGCACAAGCTGCATTTACCGCAGTGGCAAAAGCGATTGCCGGTTTCGAGCCGGTCACCGTGTGTGTCAGTGCCGAACAGTACGATAACGCCAGCGCCCGCTTGCAGCAGGCGAATATCCGCGTCATCGAACTGAGCAGCGATGATGCCTGGGTACGCGACACCGGTCCGACCTTCGTGACCAGCGCCAGCGGCGAGGTACGTGGGGTGGACTGGACCTTCAACGCCTGGGGCGGCTTCGATGGCGGCCTCTACTGGCCCTGGCAGCGTGACGATCAGGTAGCCCGCAAAATCTTGCAAATAGAAGGCTGTGCCCGTTACCGCACCGAAGGCTTCGTGCTGGAGGGCGGCTCGATTCACGTGGACGGTGAGGGCACCCTGATCACCACCGAGGAATGCCTGCTCAATCGCAACCGCAACCCGCACCTGAGCCGCGAGCAGATCGAAACCCTGCTCGGCGAGCACCTGGCCATCGACAAGGTGATCTGGTTGCCCGACGGTCTGTTCAATGATGAAACCGATGGTCACGTCGACAACTTCTGCTGCTATGTACGCCCCGGCGAAGTGTTGCTGGCCTGGACCGATGACGCGCAGGATCCCAACTATTCACGCTGCCAGGCAGCCCTGCGGGTACTCGAAAGCCAGCCGGATGCCAGAGGCCGCAAGCTGGTCGTGCACAAGATGCCGATCCCGGGCCCATTGCATGCCACGCCCGAGGAATGCGCCGGGGTCGACCTGAGCGCCGACAGTCAGCAGCGCGATCCGTCGATTCGGCTGGCCGGCTCCTATGTCAATTTTCTGATCGTTAACGGCGGCATCATCGCGCCACGCTTCGATGATCCGAAAGACGCCGAGGCAGAGGCTATTCTGCAGCGGCTATTTCCCGAGCATCGGGTAGTGATGGTACCCGGCCGGGAGATATTGCTCGGCGGCGGCAATATCCATTGCATTACCCAGCAGCAACCGGCGCGCAGTGAATAAATAACTGGCCTGCCACCCGCTAATGGCATTGCCTGCAATTATCCAAGTGATACCCTCGTCAGGATGAAAGCAGTCAAAACCGAACCAGGCAACGAGCAGAAACCGCAGGCTACCCTGACGCAGAGCGAACTTGTTCTCGAGGCACTGAATGCCGGCAAAAACAAGCGTGTGCGCAAGCTGCTGGCACGCATGCACCCGGCAAAAACCGCGGCGTTACTGGAGTCCCTGGAACCTCAACAGCGTCTGGACCTGTGGCAACAGATCGCTCCGGTGCGCGAGGCACGCATACTCCCGCACCTGAGCCAGAGTCTGGCTCTGCAGCTGCGCAACGATCCCGGCGAGAATGGTCACGCGGAAGATGGTACTGGCGAGACAGGCACCAGCCACCTGGAAGCTGCCCGTAAAGCACTGGCCCAGGGCAAGCTCAAGCGGCTCGGCAAGATCCTGCACCCCCTGCATCCGGCCAAGATCGCCGGACTTCTCGAGGCCTTGCCGCCGGAAGAGCGCCGCGTCGCCTGGAGCATGGTTGAAACAGAACGTGCCGGCCGTGTCCTGACCTATCTGCATGACGAGATTCGCGCCAGCCTGGCGCTTGAGCTGGATATCGAGGACCTGCTGGCCTCGGCCTCATATCTGGAACTGGATGACCGGGTTGACCTGATCCAGACCCTGCCCAGCGAGCTTGGGCAAAGGCTGCTGCACGCCAGCAACGCACGCCAGCGGCAGCTGATCGAGTCGATGCTGTCCTATCCGGAAGACTCTGCCGGCGGCCTGATGAACGCGGACACCATTCAGGTGCGCGCGGAGGTCAAGGCCAGTACGGTACTGCGCTACCTGCGCCTGCTGGAAAACCTGCCGCCACAAACCGACATGCTCATGGTGGTCGATCGCAAAGGCCACTACATCGGTGCACTGCGCCTGAGCGCACTGGTTACCGCCGAGCTGGACCAGCAGGTCGCCGACCTGATGCACAAGGACATAGCCGCCATTCCGGCAGACAGCAGCAGCGCCGATGTGGCGCGCCTGTTCCAGGATCAGGATCTGTTGTCAGCGCCGGTAGTCGACGAGCAGAACCGCTTGATCGGCCGAATAACCATTGATGACGTGGTCGACCTGATTCGCGAAGAATCCGATCGCGCGCTGATGCAGATGGCCGGTCTGGATGATGAAGCGGATATCTTCGCGCCCGTACTGGTCAGCTCGAAACGCCGGGCCATCTGGCTCGGCATCAATCTGGTCACCGCCTTTGCTGCGGCCTGGGTAATCGGCCTGTTCGAAGGCACCATTCAGCAACTGGTAGCGCTCGCCGTACTGATGCCGATCGTCGCCAGCATGGGCGGGATCGCCGGCAGCCAGACTTTGACCCTGCTGATTCGCGGATTGGCGCTGGGCCAGGTGCAGAAAGGCAACACCCGTACCCTGCTGCGGCGTGAGCTGGGCATCTCCGTGCTCAACGGCCTGCTCTGGGCAGTGATTATCGCCTTGCTGGCAGTGCTCTGGTTCGGCGACTGGGGCATCGGCGCCGTTCTCGGCGCCGCCATTCTGGTCAACCTGCTCTGTGCGGCGTTCGCCGGCTGGGGCGTGCCGTTGCTGTTACAGCGCATGGGTATCGATCCGGCCCTGGCCGGCAGCGTGATTCTTACTACCGTCACCGATGTGGTCGGCTTTTTCGCCTTTCTCGGGCTGGCGACCATTTTCCTGCTCTAGTGCTACTCAAGGCGCGCGCCTGGACTCCAGCGCGCTAAACACCAGCATCCCGGCCAGCATGGCCAGCACAAACACCAGAACCTGCCAGTGACCCGTCAGCAGGATCGCCAGCGCCGGCCCCGGACAGATGCCGGCAATCCCCCAGCCGATACCGAACAGCAGGCTGCCACCGATCAACCGCGGGTCCAGCTCACGCTTCTGCGGCAATTGCATCGGCGCCCCGAGCAGGGATTGCGTCTGCCGACGCGCCCAGCTGAACGGTAACAGGGCCGCCACAATCGCGCCGCCCATCACCAGTGCCAGCGAGGGATCCCACAACCCCGCGAGGTCGAGAAAGCCGAGGACCTTGGCCGGATTGGCCATACCGGCCAGCAGCAGACCGATGCCGAAGAGCAAACCGGCGATAAATGCTGTCAGTTTGCGCATGTTCAGGCTCCCAGCAGATGACGAATGACAAACACCGTGGCAAAACCACTGGCCATGAAACACAGGGTGGCCACCATCGAACGTGGCGACAGGCGCGAAATACCGCATACACCATGCCCGCTGGTGCAACCCGAGCCGTAACGGGTGCCAATCCCCACCAGCAGTCCGGCAACGATCAGGCCGGCAGTGCCGGTCTGGAACTCGATACGCGGCAATGCGCCAAACACCCCCCACAGCAGCGGCGCCAACAGCAGCCCAAGGAGGAACAGCGCTTTCTCGATGCGGCCATCGGCGCCGCGTTGCAACAGGCTGCCGAGCAATCCGCTGATGCCGGCAATCCGGCCATTGGCAACCAGCAGCACACTGGCGGCCAGGCCAATCAGCAGCCCCCCGGCCAGCGATGACCAGGGCGTGAAATTGATCCAGTCAAGCGTCATTGCGGTGAACCTCCACAGAACTGTTGATACAGGGTATTGATCACCGCCAGCGCTGCCGGACTGGTGATACGGTAATAAATCTGTTTGCCCTCACGACGGGTATCGACCAGAGCTTCCCGGCGCAGCACGGCAAGCTGCTGCGACAGGGTCGGCTGGCTGATCCCCAGCAACGCTTCAAGCTCGCTGACATTGCGCTCGCCCTGCGAAAGCTGGCACAGCAGTAGCAAACGATCCGGATTGCCCAACGCCTTGAGCAACTGGCCGGCGGCACCGGCGTTGTCGCGAAGTTGCTGGATATCGAGTGCAGTTTCTGGAGCGGTCATGGGCGCAGCCTTCAGTTAGCCAGATAACAATATATATTTTTATATATTATATGGCAAACAATAATCCGTGCCGTGTTGATGGTTCGGGCTGTTGAAAAGTTCTCAGGACGACTCGGCGATCTGCAACAAGGCTCGCTCGAATACTTCAACCGGCTGGCCACCCTGCAACAGATGACGATCATTGATAATGATCGCCGGCACCGCCTGTATGCCGTTCTCCTGGTAGTGCTGTTCTGCCGCACGCACTTCGGCTGCGAACGCGTCGCCGGCCAGAATCTGCGCCGCACGCGCCTGATCCAGCCCGACCTCATCAGCCAGGCGTGTCAGCAACTCGTGGCTTGACGGGTTTCCCCCTTCGCTGAAATAGGCACTAAACAGGGCCTGCTTGAGTTGCAGCTGGCGCCCTTGCAGCCCGGCCCAGTGCAGCAGGCGATGGGCATCAAAGGTGTTATAGATGCGGCTGCGTTCCTGCAGGTTGAACCTGAAGCCCAGCTCGGCACCGCGCTGGCGGATGTTCTCGCGCACCTGTGCAGCCTGCTGCGGGCTGGAGCCATACTTTTCCTGCAGGTGCTGCTGGATATCCTGGCCTTCTGCCGGCATCTGCGGGTTGAGTTCGAAAGGCTGGAAATGCAAATCGGCCTGTACTTTGTCGCCCAGCCGCTGCAGTGCCTGTTGCAGTGCCAGTAGCCCGATCACACACCATGGACAGGAAACATCGGAAACAAAATCAATTTTCAATCGCTGCGTGCTGGACACGGAGTTCCCCTGATAAAGGCTGCAGCCCAAGGCCAGTTGCCGGCGACGGGCAGGACTCAGGCCGCTTTACAGGTGCGCAGGCCCAACAGTGAATACACCGCGCAGCTGCCGAAAACAGCGGTGGCCAGCGGTACCAGACCAATCCAGCCCCAGGCGCCAATAAAGCCGGTCAATGCCATGGCAATCAGCGTCATGCCGAGGCCATAACGTATCAATCGATCAATACCACCTACATTTTTGGTCATGCGCCATCTCCAGAAAAAAATCCACTTGGCAAGCCCTGCGCTGAGCATAGCCATGCAAGCAGTATCTGAACACCGCTGCCGGCACAAATTTCCCGCTCAGGGTTGACAGACAGGCATCCAGGAGCCAGCTTTACAGCGCGAATGCGTTGTATGTTTGCTGCTGCAGGAAGGCCCATACGCTCAATTCCGCAGAACCGCACGCACCAACCCATTCCCGAAATATTTACTGCTGAAAACCGGAAGAGCTGATTTCACTTGACCTGCGTCACTTGCTGCCCGCCAAACGGGTTCTTAATGAAACTGCAACACTGTTTCAGGATTCTCCCCATAGGTTCAAAAGAGTGAGGTGAACATGAGCGACTCAACCAACAAGCTCGGCTTAGGCGCGCTGATCGCGCTGGTAGTCGGTTCGATGATCGGTGGCGGTATTTTCTCGCTGCCACAAAACATCGCAGCCAGTGCCGGACCGGGGGCTGTACTGATTGGCTGGGCGATCACCGGGGTCGGCATGTTGACCCTGGCCTTCGTGTTCCAGACTCTGGCCAACCGCAAACCCGAACTCGACGGTGGTGTATACGTCTACGCCAAGGCCGGCTTCGGTGACTATATGGGCTTCAACTCGGCCTGGGGATACTGGATCAGTGCCTGGATCGGCAACGTCAGCTACATGGTGCTGCTGTTCAGCACCCTGGGCTTCTTCTTTCCGGTCTTCGGCGAAGGCAACACCGTAGCTGCCATTGTCTGCGCTTCGGTCCTGCTCTGGATGTACCACTTCCTGGTACTGCGCGGGATCAAGGAAGCGGCAATCATCAACATGATTACCACCATCGCCAAAGTCGTACCGCTGGCAATGTTCGTGGTGCTGGCGGCCGTGGCTTTCAAGCTGGATATCTTCACCGCTGATATCTGGGGCGCAGGCAATGCCGACCTAGGCAGCGTGATGGATCAGGTGCGCAACATGATGCTGGTCACCGTCTGGGTGTTCATCGGTATCGAAGGCGCGAGCATCTTCTCGGCACGGGCGAAAAACCGCAGCGACGTGGGCAAATCCACCGTGATCGGTTTTATCGGCGTACTGCTGATTCTGGTGATGGTCAACGTGCTGTCGATGGGCATCATGCATCAGCCCGAACTGGCCGCTCTGAAGAACCCGTCGATGGCAGGCGTGCTGGAGCATGTAGTTGGCCACTGGGGCTCGGTGCTGATCAGCGTCGGCCTGGTGATCTCGCTGGTCGGAGCCTTGCTGTCGTGGACCCTGTTGTGCGCCGAGATTCTCTTCGCCAGCGCCAGCGACCACACCATGCCGGCCTTCCTGCGCAAGGAAAACGCCAACAAGGTGCCAGCCAACGCGCTGCTGTTGTCGAACCTGATGATCCAGCTGTTCCTGATCATCACCCTGTTCAACGACGCCACTTACCTCAAGCTGCTGTATCTGGCTACGTCGATGATTCTGGTGCCGTACTTCTTCTCGGCGGCCTACGGCCTGCTGCTCGCCGTACGTGGTGAAACCTACGAGAAAGACCCGGGCGACAAGGGCAAGGATCTGTTCATCGGCCTGATCGCCACCCTCTACGCCATCTGGCTGGTTTACGCCGGCGGCATGCAGTACCTGCTGCTGTCTGCCCTGCTCTACGCACCGGGTGCCATCCTGTTCGCCAAGGCCAAGATGGAAATGGGCAAGCCGGTATTCACCGGTATCGAGAAAGTCATCTTCGCCGTGGTTCTGATCGGCGCCGTCTATGCAGCCTATGGCCTGCAAGCCGGTTTTCTGGAAATCTGATTGAAGGAGTCCAACATGAGCAAAGTTAAACTAGGGGTACATTCTGAAGCCGGTACGTTGCGCAAGGTCATGGTCTGTTCACCAGGCCTGGCGCACCTGCGGCTGACTCCCGGCAACTGCGATGAACTGCTGTTCGATGACGTGATCTGGGTCAATCAGGCCAAGCGCGACCACTTCGACTTTGTCACCAAAATGCGTGACCGCAATATCGACGTGGTGGAAATGCACAACCTGCTCACCGAGACGGTGCAGAATCCCGAAGCGCTGAAATGGATTCTCGATCGCAAGGTCAACCCGGACCAGTTAGGCGTGAGCATGCTCGACGAAATCCGCAGCTGGCTGGAAGGCATGGAGCCACGGCATCTGGCGGAATTCCTCATCGGCGGCGTGTCCATCGCCGACCTGACCAAGGGTCTGGGCAGTAACGAAAGTCTGGATTCGTTCGCCGAATTCGCCGGTGCTTCCAGCTTTGTCCTGCCGCCACTGCCAAATACCCAGTTCACCCGCGACACTACCTGCTGGATCTACGGCGGCGTTACGCTGAACCCGATGTACTGGCCGGCCCGCCGCCAGGAAACCCTGCTGGCTTCGGCGATCTACAAGTTCCATCCGGACTTCACCAATGCCGAGTTCGAAGTCTGGTGGGGCAACCCGGACGAAAACCATGGCGCGTCCACCCTTGAGGGTGGTGATGTCATGCCGATCGGTAATGGCGTAGTGCTGATTGGCATGGGCGAGCGTACCTCCCGCCAGGCCATCGGCCAGGTAGCCCAGGCGCTGTTCGCCAAGGGTGCAGCCCAGCGCGTAATCGTCGCCGGACTGCCCAAGTCGCGCGCCGCAATGCACCTGGACACCGTCTTCACCTTCTGCGACCGCGACCTGGTCACCATCTTCCCGGAAGTGGTCAACCAGATCGTTGCCTTCAGTCTGCGCCCGGATGAAAGCAAGCCCGGCGGTATCGATGCGCGCCGCGAGTCCAAGCCGTTCCTCGACGTGGTCGCCGAATCCCTCGGTCTGAAAAAACTGCGCGTAGTACAGACCGGTGGCGACAGCTATGAAGCCGAACGTGAGCAGTGGGACGACGGTAACAACGTGGTCTGTCTGGCACCCGGCGTGGTGGTCGGCTATGACCGCAATACCTACACCAATACCCTGCTGCGCAAGGCCGGCGTTGAAGTGGTAACCATCAGTGCCGGTGAACTCGGCCGCGGACGCGGCGGCGGCCATTGCATGACCTGCCCGATCATCCGCGATCCGATCGATTACTGATCAGTCAGCTCACCCCCGGGGTGGATAACCCGTAAAACGGTTTTCACCCCGAGTTTCTTCGGCGGATATGGCCAAAGGCCGTTATCCACCCTGTCCCGGAATTTTGGAGATCCCCCATGGCTTACAACATGCATAACCGCAACCTGCTCAGCCTGATGCACCATTCCAAGCGTGAACTGATGTTCCTGCTGGACCTCGCCCGCGACCTCAAGCGCGCCAAATACAGTGGCACCGAGACCCAGCACCTGAAAGGCAAGAACATTGCGCTGATCTTCGAGAAAACGTCGACCCGCACCCGTTGCGCGTTTGAAGTGGCCGCCTATGACCAGGGCGCCAACGTCACCTATATCGATCCGAACTCCTCGCAGATCGGTCACAAGGAAACCATGAAAGATACTGCTCGCGTGCTCGGACGCATGTACGACGCCATCGAGTATCGCGGCTTCAAGCAGGAAATCGTCGAAGAACTGGCCAAGTTCGCCGGCGTACCGGTGTTCAACGGCCTGACCGACGAATACCACCCGACGCAGATGCTCGCCGACGTATTGACCATGCGCGAGCACAGCGACAAGCCGCTGCATGACATCAGCTACGCCTACCTCGGCGATGCCCGCAACAATATGGGCAACTCGCTGTTGCTGGTCGGTGCCAAGCTGGGCATGGATGTCCGCATCGCGGCACCCAAGGAGCTGTGGCCGCACGATGAGTTTGTCGCGCAATGCAAAGCCTTTGCTGCCGAAAGCGGTGCACGCATCATGCTTACCGAAGACCCGAAAGCAGCGGTCAAGGACGTTGACTTTATCCACACCGACGTCTGGGTTTCGATGGGCGAGCCGGTAGAAGCCTGGGGCGACCGTATCAAGCAACTGCTGCCGTATCAGGTCAACAGCGAGATGATGAAGGCCAGCGGCACACCGCGTACCCAGTTCATGCACTGCCTGCCGGCGTTCCACAACACCGACACCAAGGTCGGCAAGCAACTGGTTGCGCAGTATCCGTTCCTCGCCAATGGCGTGGAAGTGACAGAGGAAGTCTTCGAGTCGCCAGCCTGCATCGCCTTTGACCAGGCGGAAAACCGTATGCACACAATCAAGGCAGTCATGGTCGGCACGCTCGGTAACGTCTGACGGCAGTCTGCAAGGTGGAAACCCGCAATGCGGTTTTCCACCTTTGTCATTTTTGGTGGATAAGGCCCAGGGCCGTTATCCACCCTACCCAGGAGAACAACCGTGCGATTAGTCATTGCTCTGGGCGGCAACGCCCTGCTTCGCCGCGGCGAAGCCATGACCGCGGAAAATCAACGCGACAACATCCACATCGCCTGCGAACAGATTGCCAAGGTCGCAACCGGCAACGAGCTGGTGGTGGCACACGGCAATGGCCCGCAGGTTGGTTTGCTCGCCTTGCAAGGCGCGGCCTACGATGCCAAGAACCCCTACCCGCTGGATGTTCTCGGCGCTGAAACCGAAGGCATGATCGGCTACATGATCGAACAGGAGCTGGGCAACCTGCTGCCTGTAGAAGTACCCTTCGCCACCCTGCTCACCCAGGTAGAAGTCGATCCTGATGATCCGGCCTTCCAGCACATGACCAAGCCGATCGGCCCGGTCTACCCCAAGGAAGAGGCAGAGCGCCTGGCAGCGGAAAAAGGCTGGACCATCGCACCGGATGGCGACAAATTCCGCCGCGTAGTAGCCAGTCCGCGGCCCAAGCGTATCTTTGAAATCCGCCCGCTCAAGTGGTTGCTGGAGAAAGGCACGATCGTCATCGCTGCCGGCGGTGGCGGTATCCCGACCATGTACCAGGACGGCAAGTTGATCGGCGTGGAAGCCGTGATCGACAAGGATCTGTGCTCGGCGTTTCTCGCCCAGGAACTGCAAGCCGACCTGCTGGTGATCGCCACCGACGTGGATGCCGCCTATATCAACTGGGGCAAGCCAACGCAAAAGGCTGTTGCCGAAGCCCATCCCGATGAGCTGGACCGCCTGGGTTTTGCCGAAGGCTCCATGGGGCCGAAAGTACAGGCGGCCTGCGAGTTTGCCCGCAATACCGGCAAGGTCGCGGTCATCGGTTCACTGCCGGATATCGAGGCCATCGTGCGCGGCACTGCGGGCACACGCGTCAGTACCGCCAAACCAGGCATCAGCTACCGCTGACAGGGCACAGGATCAGGCCCGTGCGATCTTTCACCGGGCCTTGGCCTGTCTGCCTGTTCCTGCAACCGCACTGACCTTGTTGCCAGCCCGGAATTGACTAACACACCTGCGACCGAAGCCAGCGCTTCATTTCGTACAAGGACGCCAGCATGGCCGACGCTAACAAGAAAATGAGCCTGCTCGGGCTGACTACGCTGGTCATGGTCAACATGATGGGCTCCGGCATCATCCTGCTGCCATCCAGCATGGCCCAGCTCGGTGCGGTATCGCTGCTGTCCTGGATTGTCACCGCCATTGGCTCCATGTGCATTGCCTATTGCTTTGCCCAGTGCGGTATCTACTGCACGCGCCCCGGCGGCATGTCGGCCTACACCGAAGAAGCCCATGGCAAGTCGGCATTTTTCCTGTGCTCGTATCTGTACTTTCTTTCCCTGGTGATCAGCAATGTGGCCATCAGCATTGCTGCCATCGGCTACCTGACACCCTTTGTGCCCTGGCTGGGTAGCGGTTCGATTCCGCTGTTTGTCGGCACCCTGTCGATGATCTGGATAACCACGCTGGCCAACTTCGGCGGCCCGAGCCTGACCGGGCGACTGGGTTCGATTACCGTGTGGGGCATCATCCTGCCGGTTGCCGGGTTGAGTATCTTTGGCTGGTTCTGGTTTTCAACCGAAGTATTCAGCGCTGCCTGGAACCCCAATCAACTGGCCGTGAGTGACGCCATCACCCAGAGCATCCCGCTGACCCTGTGGGCTTTCCTCGGCATGGAGTCGGCTGCGCAGAGCTCTGACGCCGTGGAAAACCCCAAACGCAATGTGCCCCTCGCCTGCCTGTTCGGCACGCTCGGCGCCGCTGTGGTCTACGTCCTGTCCACTACCGTGATCCAGGGCATAGTGCCGAATGCCGAACTGGCCAATTCCAGCGCGCCGTTCGCCCTGGTCTATGCGCAGATGTTCAACGACTCCATCGGCAACCTGGTCATGGCGCTGGCGGTACTGGCCTGTGTCGGCTCACTGCTCGGCTGGCAATTCACCCTGGCCGAGACGGCCAAGGTCACGGCCAGTCAGGGCATGTTTCCAGCCCTCTTCGCCCGCGTTAACCGGCTCAATGCCCCCCTGGCCGGTCTGGTTTGCTGCGCCATTCTGCAGAGTCTGATCGCCCTTACGACCATCTCGCCGAATGTCAGTGAGCAATTCGGCAAGCTGGTCAATCTGGCCGCAGTGACCAACCTGATCCCCTATGTCACCGCACTCTCCGGCCTGCTGGTGATCATGTTCAAGGCACGGGTCGCGCTCAATGTGTTCCGCCGCAACAGCCTGATCATGCTGGTGGCCATGCTGTACTGCTTCTACGCCCTGTACGCTTCGGGTATGGACGCGATGTTCGGTGCCGCCATTGTGATGATTGCCGGCTATCTGCTGTTCGGCATCATCGCCAAGCGCTTTGTAACCGCCACTGACATTCCGCAACAGCTGTAGGAGCATGACCATGAAGCGGATTTTTATGCACCTGCTGGCGGCCAGCCTGATGCTCGGCACCGGCCTGCTGCCTCTCGCCAGCCAGGCCGACACCCTGCAGCGCATTCGCGACAGCCAACGCTTTACCATCGGCTTTGTTCCCGGCTATGCGCCCTTCTCCGACGGTAACGAACAAACCGCCCGCGGTTACACCATCGAGTTGTGCCAGCAAATCGGCGAACGCCTCCGGGTGCAGCTGGACCTCCCCGGGCTGCAGGTGCGTTATCAGCCGGTCACCATTGAAGACATGCTCGGCGCAGTACACAGCGGGCGGGTCGACATTCTCTGCAGCCCGGTGGATGAAACCCTGCAGCGCCGCGAGCAGGTCAGCTTCTCGCTACCGGTGTTCATTTCCGGGCTCGCGGTGATCATGCGCCGCGACGCGCCCGCGGTGCTGCAGGAGCGGGTCAGGAACGGTGCCGCCAAGGCGGTACCCTTGTGGCGCGGCAATATCGTCCAGCAACTGGACAAGTTTACCTTCGCCGTACTGTCCAGCAGTCACAGTGCCGAATGGGTGCAGCAGCGTTTGCGCGTGCTTGGTCTGAAATCGCGCGTGGTAACGGCAGACAGCAGCGCTGCCGGCATTCACATGGTCAGCACGGGGCAGGCTGACGCTTTTTTCGACGACCGCGTGGTGTTGCTCAATTATGTAGCGACAGAGACTGGTGGCGAGCAGCTCATGGTGCCCGAGCGCCTGTTCGATGAAACAGCCTCGGCGCTGGCGCTCGGCCGCGGTGATGAGGACTTCCGCTTGCTGGTCGACCGCAGCATCAGCAGCCTGCTCGGCAGCCCGCAAGGCGAGGCGCTTTATCAGCGCTATTTCGGTGCCCCGAACACCGCAACGCGTCTGTTGTTTCGTCTTTATCCGAAGCCCTGAACAGGCCCCGCCTGCCCGCTCCGGGTAAAACTCCGGAGCGCTGCGGTTGCAGCCAGCACCCGTAACAGTCAGCAAAAACCCCTTGATTGACAGGCGCTGGCTGTGGCTCGATGGCCTTCATGGACGTGACCAGCCAGTCATGCCTTGCGTCACCCTAGCCACTTGAAACCTGACCCGGTTTCCCCTCAGCCGGCAAGGCCGAACGCCTTGCGGTGGCCAAACAAGGAGTTTCGCTACATGTCCCGCTTACCCGTTATCGTCGGTTTCGGTGGCTACAACGCCGCCGGCCGCAGCTCGGCACACCACGCCTTCCGGCGCATGGTGATCGAATCGCTGGACAGCCAGAACCGCCAGCAGACTCTGGCCGGCCTGGCGGTAATGATGAAACTGGTCAAGGTGGTCGACGGCCAGTACCGCACAGCAGATGACCAGCCACTGACACTGGCAGAACTGGAAACCCGTTACGCGCAACAGATCATCGACGGCACGCTGATTCGGCGGATCGAAAAAAGCCATCTGGATGTCGATGCCGCGCCCTGGCAGAAGAACCTCAACCTCACCGGCACCGCCGGCAAGCCGCTGGAATTCATCACCCTGCGCAAACACCTGCCGGAGCCGTTACCGAGCGACTGGATCGTCGAGGAGCTGAATGCCACCGATGTGCAGGTCACGCTGTATGACGGCTGCGATATCAAGGTCGACAGTTTTCGCGCCCTGCCGGTGAAATCTGCCGGCCAGCTGCCCAGCGGTTTCGAGCCAGGCGAACTGTATGCCTCGCGCTTCCACCCGCGCGGCCTGCAGATGGCCATCGTCGGCGCCACCGATGCACTGCGCTCTACCGGCATCGAGTGGTCAACCATTCTTGAGCATGTGGCTCCCGACGAGGTGGCCGTGTACTCCAGCAGCATCATGAGCCAGCTGGATGAGAATGGCTTCGGCGGGCTGATGCAGTCACGCCTCAAGGGCGGCCGGGTCAGTGCCAAGCAGCTGGCCCTTGGCCTCAACAGCATGCCGGCGGATTTCATCAATGCCTACGTGCTGGGCAGTGTCGGCAGCACCGGCAGCATCACCGGGGCCTGCGCCAGCTTTCTCTACAACCTGCAGAAAGGCATCGAGCAAATCAGTGCCGGCAAGGCGCGCGTGGTCATCGTCGGCACCAGCGAGGCGCCGATCAACCAGGAATGCATCGATGGCTATGGGGCGATGGGTGCACTGGCCACCGAGGACGGCTTGCGCCAGATCGAAGGCAGCGAACAAGTGGATTTCCGCCGCGCCAGCCGCCCCTTCGGGCAGAACTGCGGCTTCACCCTGGCCGAATCATGCCAGTACGTGGTGCTGATGGACGACGCGCTGGCAATGGAACTCGGCGCCGATATTCATGGCGCCGTGCCGGATGTGTTCATCAATGCCGATGGCTTCAAGAAGTCGATCTCCGCACCCGGTCCCGGCAACTATCTGACCATGGCCAAAGCAGTCGCCAGCGCCATGCAGATCGTCGGCGAGGACAGTGTGCGCCAGCACAGCTTCGTGCATGCCCATGGCTCGAGTACGCCGGCCAACCGCGTCACCGAATCCGCACTACTCGACCGTACCGCCGCCACCTTTGGCATCAGCAACTGGCCGGTGACTGCGGCCAAGGCCTACCTCGGTCACTCGCTGGCCAGTGCCAGCGGCGACCAGCTGATCTCGGCGCTGGGCAGTTTTCGCTACAACCTGATTCCGGGCATCAAGACCATCGATGCGATTGCCGAGGACGTCCACCAGCAGCACCTGCACATTGCCACCGCAGATGTCTCCAGCGGCAGCCGGCCGCTGGAGCTGTGCTTTATCAATTCCAAGGGTTTTGGTGGCAACAACGCCAGTGCTGTAGTGCTGGCCCCCTGCGTGGCAGAACGCATGCTGCGCAAGCGATATGGTGCAGAACGCTTTGCCGCCTATTGCGCCAGGCGTGAACAGACCCGAGCAGCGGCTGATGCGTATGACCAGCGGGCCCTGCACGGCCAGTTCGATATTCTTTACAATTTTGGCAATAACCAGATAGACGACCAGCAGCTGGAAATGTCCGCCGAGCAGATTCAGGTACCCGGTTTCAGCCGGCCACTGGTGTTCTCCCGGGATTCGCGTTACCGCGACATGCTCGACTGAAGTGGCAGCGGTTTGTCATACAAAAGTTTGATAACCAGGCATTCCATAGACTAATTGCGCATTGGTCATTGCCCTGTAATCCGTCACACTCGCTCGATTGTTGTTGCTACTCCGCCCCGCCAGCCGACCGGAAGACACCACACATGAGCAGCCTCAGCGTGAGCAATGCTATCGAGCAGACCAAGAAAAACGGTCTCAACAAGGCCAAAAAAGGCAAGGGTTACAACCTGCGCCTGATCCGCAGCCGTCTGGCTGCGGTCAAGGCTGCGCGACTGCACCATGACAACCGGGAATTGCTGTTCGTCATCAACGAAGGCATCCACGGCAATCTGGGCGGCATCGGTAATGCCGATCTGTTCAAGCAGGCACGCCCGGAAGAACTCGCACTGATCAGGGAATACCTGAGCGAAACCTGTCTGGCCCTGCATGATCTGGCCGACAGCAAGTCGCCGGATATTAGCGCCCATGAAAAAGCCGACCTGTTTCGCCGTGCCAGTCAATGCTATGGCCACTCAGCACTGATGCTCAGTGGTGCAGGCAGCCTGATGCCCTATCACATCGGCGTGGTGCAGGCCCTGCATCAGAAAGATCTGCTGCCCTCGGTGATTTCCGGCTCGAGTGGTGGCGCACTGGTTGCAGCCATGATCGGTACCCGCAGCCATGCGGATCGCTGCTCTATTCTGGACGGTGACAACCTGCCCGACATGCTCAGGGAAACCCTGATCAAACTCCGGGCCGAGGCAGCGCCGAGCAAACGGCTGTCCCTGATGCCGCTCATGCTGACCGAAGAAATTCTCACGCAAATTGTCGAAAGCTGGATTCCTGACCTGACCTTTGGCGAGGCCTTCGAACTCTCCGGCATTGTCATCAACATATCGATCACACCCGCCACCATTACCGGTGCTTCGCGGTTGCTGAACGCCACGACCTCGCCCCACGTCTACATTCGCGAAGCTGTCCGCGCTTCCTGTGCGGTGCCGGGGGTTTTCCCGCCGGTCGAATTGTGCGCCAAAGGCTTTGACGGCCAGCGCCGCCCTTACATCAAGGGTCAGAAGTGGATCGACGGTTCGGTTGGCCTCGACCTGCCTTCGCGCCGGCTCGGCCGGCTCTACGGGGTAAATCACTTCATTACCAGCCAGACCAACCCGGCGGTGCTCTGGGCGGTCAAGCGTGCCGGCCAAGCCGGGCCAACCGGCAAGCGGATCATCGAATGGGCCACTGATGTGTTTCGCGCCAACCTCAAGGCCATTCAGCCACTGAGTGGCGCATTGACCGCCCGCCTGCCCTGGGTACGCGGCCTGAATCACCTGTTCTATTCGGTAGCCGGGCAGGAATACACCGCCGACATCAACATCCTACCGGGCAAGCATGTCGTAGGTATCCACGAAGTGCTGGCACTGATCAGCCTGAAGCAAACCGAGGCGCTGATTGCCGATGGCAAAAAACAGACCGAGGCGCAGATCGAGCTGATCCGTAACTGCACCATGATCCGCAAGACGCTGGATGAAATCCTGGTGCAGTACGGTTTACCGGCCCTGTAGCGGCAACGCCTGAACTGGCGCCGCGAGGCGCTTCACGCAGGTCGCCTCAACCTCATCGACGCCAGTCAGCCGGTGATGCCGCGCTGCAGTACAAATTGCCCGCTGAAACGTACTGCAACCTCGCCACCGGCGGTCAGCACCTGACTCTCCAGTTGCAGCCGGGCGACGCCACGTCGTTCGAAGATGGTTACAAATCTGCTCCACGCCGCCGCCTCCGGCGCGCTACAGCACGCCCTGGCATCCGTGGTTACCGGCAGCAGATAACTGATCTGCGCATCCCTGATCACTACCGCCCCATGCAGACCGGCCTCCTGCAAGCGCAAATGCAACCAGCCCCAGCCCGCCAGTAGTGCGCCACAGTAGAGACTGCCGCCGAACATGCTGTCATGCAGATTGCAGTTGGCTGGCAACGGCAGCTGTAGCTGCAGCTGATGCTCGTGCCAGCTGGCTACGCGTACCTGCATGGCGCGGGTCAGCGGTATGTCGCGGTACAGCAGCGTTTCAAGATCGCTTTGCGCCTGATCAGACATGTTCACCTCCGTCTCAATCCAGGGCGCGAGCCAGCTGGATCAGCTCGTCACGCCAGGCTGCCGCCAGCGGCAAGGCAATGAACGACGGATTGAGAAACGACTCACGCGCTTCGTAGGTCAGTGCCCGGCCCTTGAGGTCCAGCACTTCGCCCGCGGCACCTTCAAGCACGCCCTGGGCAGCAGCGGTGTCCCACTGCGACGTGGGTGCCAGCCGCGGATAACAATCGGCATTGCCCTCGGCCAGCAGGCAGAACTTCAGCGAGCTGCCACGGCTGGCCAGTTGCAGGTCACCGAAGCGCTCGCTCAGGCCTTCCAGCAGACGTTCCTGGGCCGGGCTGGAATGCCGGCGACTGGCAACCACGGTAAATGCATCTGCAGGCGCTATCCGCACGGCAACCGCCTCGGCTGGCGCACCGTCTTCAGCGCGCCAGGCACCCAGACCGGCACCACCAAAGTAGCAGCGGCCGCTGGTCGGCATGCCGACCACGCCAAACACCACCCGCCCCTGTTCAATCAGTGCCACATTGACGGTGAACTCCTCGCTGCCCGAGATGAACTCCTTGGTCCCGTCCAGCGGGTCGACCAGCCACCAGCGTTGCCACTGCGCCCGTTCGACCAGCGGAATATCGGCTGCCTCTTCGGACAACACCGGGATCTCCGCATCCAGTTGCTGCAGGCCGGCCAGCAGCACATGATGGGCCGCCAGATCGGCAGCGGTTACCGGTGAATCGTCCAGCTTGGCCGTGACTTCGGTGTCACAGCGCCAGAATGGCAGGGTCGCCGCACCGGCCTCGCGCACCAGGTCGATGACGGCAGGCAGAAAAGGGTGACTCATAAACTCAATACTCCTCGTTGAATCAGAATATCGCGCGCCAGATACAGCGCTGCCAGCGCGCGGCCTTCGCTGAACTGGGGATTGTCCACCAGAGACGACAACTGGCGCAGGTTGACCCGCTCGACCCGCATCGGTTCAGGCTCGTCGCCGGGCAGCGTTTCCGGATAAAGATCCCCGGCCAGCACCACCTGGATCTTCTGGCTCATATAGCCCGGCGACAACGACAGCTCGGCGAGCAACTCCAGTTGTCGCGCGCCAAACCCGGCTTCCTCCTTGAGTTCGCGGTTGGCCGCATCCAGCACATCTTCGCCCGGCTCGACCAGGCCCTTGGGCAGGGACACCTGATAGTCCTCGGTGCCGCCGCAATATTCCTCGACCAGCAGCGCATGCTCGGCATCAACCATGGCCACAATCATCACCGCGCCATAGCCGCTGCCCTTACCGACCAGGCGTTCATAGGTACGCTCCACACCATTGCTGAAGCGCAATTGCACTTCCTCAATGCGGAACAGGCGGCTGCTGGCAACAATCTCGCGGGCCAGTACGCTGGGTTTCTGGCGCATCAACTTTCTCCCTTCAACTACGCGTTATCATACCTGCGCCAGCCCGCTCTGGCCGCCCGCCAGTCACACAAATGCACACCACCTGCGAGACTTCGAGATGCAGCTACTGCCCTGGGATCAGATCGACACGGTTCTGCTGGACATGGATGGCACCCTGCTCGACCTGCACTTCGACAACCATTTCTGGCTGCACCACCTGCCGCAACGCTATGCCGAACATCACGGCATCAGCCAGCAACAGGCCGAAGCTGAACTGCTGCCACTGTTTCGCCAGCACGCCGGCCAGCTGAACTGGTACTGCACGGATTTCTGGAGTCGCGAGCTGAAACTGTCGGTGCGTGACCTCAAGCGCGAAATCGCCCACCTGATCGACCTGCGCCCGGATGCCGACACCTTTCTCGCCGCCATTCGCGCTGCCGGCAAGCGTGTTGCGCTGATCACCAACGCTCACCGCGACTCGCTGTCGCTGAAGCTGGAACGCATCGAACTGGCGCCCTTTTTCGATCGCCTGATCAGCTCCCACGATTACGGCTTCCCCAAGGAAGACCAGCAGTTCTGGTTTGCCCTGCAGCAGGACTTCGGCTTCGACCCGGCCCGCACCCTGTTCATCGACGACAGCCTGCCGATCCTGCGCAGCGCACGCCAGTTCGGCATAGCCCGGCTACTGGCAGTACGCCAGCCGGACAGCCAGCAACCGGCGAAGAACACCGAAGAATTCAATGCGGTGGATGACTACCGCCTGCTCCTGCCCTGATCCGAACCTAGAGCACCGGTGACAGCAGCCGTGCCAGACGCCGGACCAGCCGCTGCAAGCCATTGACCTTGCTTCCGGCGGCGGTCTGCTCCAGAGACTGCTCGAAATCGGCCAGCAGCATCTGCTCGACCTGCTCGGCCAGAGCGCTATCAATGGTCAGCAGCATCACTTCGAAATTCAGCCGGAACGAACGGTTGTCCAGATTGGCACTGCCGATCGCCGTCATGTCGTCATCCACCAGCACCACCTTCTGGTGCACAAAGCCCGGCTGGTAGCGATAGATGCAGATACCGGCCCTGACGGCATCCTCGGCATACTGGTTGGAAGCGGCATAGACAACCCGGTGATCCGGCCGCGATGGCAGCAGGACGCGCACTTCCACTCCGCGCAAAACCGCCAGACGCATGGCCGCCAGCACCGCCTCGTCGGGCACGAAATACGGACTGGTAATCCACACCCGCCGGCGCGCTGCATTGATCAGGGTAACGAAAAACAGCGAGCAGGTTTCCTGGGCATCGGCCGGGCCACTGGTCAGCAGCTGGCAGAGCATGCCGTCCTCGGCGTATTGCTCGGCCAGCAGCAGCGGTGGCACTTCACGGGTAGCCCAGAACCAGTCTTCGGCAAACGACTCCTGCAAACTGGTCAACACCGGGCCACTGACTTCGATGTGGGTATCACGCCAGGGCGCCAGTGGCGGTTTGAGGCCGAGGTATTCGTCGCCGACATTGTGGCCGCCGACATAGCCCAGCCGGCCATCCACCACCACGATCTTGCGATGGTTGCGGAAATTCAGCTGGTACCGGTTGCGCAGACCCCGGCGGCTGGCGAAGGCATGCACCTTGACCCCGCCGGCACGCAGGGTTTCCGTGTAGGCCTTGGGCAGGGCGTGACTGCCGACACTGTCAAACAGCAGATAGACCGCCACCCCGGCGGCGGCGCGCTCCAGCAGCAGCTGTTGCAGACGACGCCCCAGTTCGTCGTCATGCACGATAAAAAACTGCACCAGCACGACCTTGCGCGCCCCGGCAATGGCCTTGAAGATCGCGGCAAAGGTCGCCTCGCCATTGACCAGCAGGCGCACATGGTTATGTGCCAGCAACGGCATGTGGGCCAGCCGGGTGACGGCTTTCACCCGATCGACTTCCCCGGCCATTTCGGCCGTTCTGGCTTTCTCCACCCAGGGCCGCCAATCCTTCGCTTGCAGCGCTTGCTGCATGGCAACATCGGCCTCGCGGCGGGAGCGCACATAACTGTCAAAACGGTTGCGGCCGAATACCAGATAGGGCAACAGGGTCAGCGCCGGCATGAACACCAGGGCAATCGCCCAGGCCAGCGCACCCTGCGCGGTGCGCACCTTCATCACCGCATGCAGTGCCGCCAGCAGCCCAAGCCCCTGCAGCAAGGCAAACAGATAACCCAGCAACAGGACGCTGTCGTGCTCGAGAGTCAATCGCAAACCTCCACTGAAATACGCTCCGTTGTCGGCTGAGAAGGGTCGGCTGCGGAGGTCTGGCAGCTAGACGCCCCGCTTGTTCCCGGCAGCAGCCTGCAACACTGCAGGTGGCGACAGCTTGCCGCGCTCGCCGCAGATGGGCAATAGGCCCGCCCCGGCAACTTGCGCCGCGACAATCAACAGTTACCCTCGTGCGCCGCCAGCGGTTAGGCTAGCCATCCTGACTTTCTGTGGATTCTCACCATGAGCGAAGCACTCCCCGAGCAGCCTTTTGCCGACCAGCCACTCAACCCGATCGAGGTACGCCTGCTCGGCTGCCTGATCGAGAAGCAGGCCGCCACCCCCGAAGCCTACCCGCTGACGCTGAATGCCGCGGTACTCGCCTGTAACCAGAAAACCAGCCGCGAGCCGGTACTCAACCTGAATCCCGGCGAGGTCGGTCAGGGCCTGCGCAGTCTTGAAAGCCGCGGACTCTGCCGGCTGGTCATGGGCAGCCGCGCCGATCGCTGGGAGCATCGCACTGACAAGCAGCTGGAGCTGCTGCACGCCCAGGTCATTCTGCTTGGCCTGTTATTGTTGCGCGGCCCGCAAACCCTCAATGAACTGCTGACCCGCAGCCAGCGCATGCATGCTTTCGATGACCTTGCCGAACTCGAGCACCACCTGCAGCGTCTGGCCAGTCGCGGGCTGGCTTGCCAGTTGCCACGCCAACCCGGCCAGCGCGAAGAGCGCTATATGCACCTGCTGGGTGACCCGCTCGATTTGCAGGCCGCCATGGCTCCACGCACAGCAGAACGCAGCGACAACCAGCAGGACGATCAGCGCCTGCAGCAGCTGGAGGCACGTATCTGCGCGCTGGAAGAGCGTCTGGCACAGATTGAGGCACACCGCGACGACAACCAGGATTAATCTGCAACCAGACTTTTACCGGCCCGACGGCTTGCCGCCCATCTGGCACCAGCCTGACAGCCGTCACTGCAAAACCTTTTACCCGGGAGCAACCCAATGGCCGCCAGCAGCCTGCTGACCCTGATCGATGACATTGCCAGCGTGCTCGACGATGTAGCACTGATGAGCAAGGTCGCCGCCAAGAAAACCGCCGGCGTGCTCGGTGACGACCTGGCGCTGAACGCCCAGCAGGTAGCCGGGGTCAAGGCCGACCGTGAACTGCCGGTGGTCTGGGCGGTGGCCAAAGGCTCGCTGAAGAACAAGGCGATTCTGGTACCGGCAGCACTGCTGATCGGCACCTTTGCGCCCTGGGCGGTGACTCCGCTGCTGATGCTCGGCGGTGCCTACCTGTGCTTCGAGGGTTTTGAAAAGCTTGCGCACAAATACCTGCACAGCCGCGAGGAAGACCGCGCCCGGCATGCCGAACTGAACGCCGCCCTCAACGACCCCGAGCTTGACCTGCTCGCTTTCGAGCAGGACAAGATCCGCGGTGCCGTGCGCACCGACTTCATCCTCTCGGCGGAAATTATCGTCATCACCCTGGGTACGGTAGCCGGTGAGGTTTTTCTCAAGCAGCTCAGTGTGCTGGTGGTGATTGCCCTGGTGATGACCATAGGTGTCTACGGACTGGTGGCGGGCATCGTCAAGCTGGATGACGCCGGCCTGCACCTTTCGGAGCAGCCCGGTGACAGTCTGCTGCAGCGCAGTCAGCGACAGCTCGGCCACTTACTGCTCAGCGCCGCGCCCTGGCTGATGAAAAGCCTTTCGGTAATAGGTACTGCCGCCATGTTCATGGTCGGCGGCGGCATCCTGATTCACGGCGTCCCGGCCGCCCACCACCTGCTTGAACAGCTAGCCGGCAGTGCGGCCAGCCTGGCGGCCATCGGCCCGCTGCTGGGCATGCTCAGCGCACCCCTGTTCAATGGCCTGGCCGGTGTGCTTGCCGGTGGCCTGGTGTTGTTACTGGTAACAGCCGGCAAGCGGACGCTGACGGCACTCAAGGGCAACCAATAGCCAGCTGTACCTGCACTCAGGTAAATCCCGGGCAGAAAAAAACCGCCCGCAGGCGGTTTTCTGGATGCTGCCAGCGTTACAGCTGCGGCCCGGCGTTGCGGATGGCATCCGACACATCGAACTTCTTGAAGTTTTCGATGAATTGCTGGGCCAGGGCCCTGGCTGCCTCGTCGTAACCTTCCTTGTTGGCCCAGGTGTTGCGCGGGTTGAGCAAACGGGTCTCCACACCCTCGACGGCCTTGGGCACGTTGAGGTTGATAGTTGGCAAATGCTCGGTTTCGGTGCCGATCAGGGCGCCGCTCTGGATCGCCGCAATAACGCCGCGGGTAGTAGGAATATTGAAGCGTGTGCCTACACCGTAGCCGCCGCCGGTCCAGCCGGTGTTGACCAGATAGACCTTGGAGCCGAAGCCCTTGATGCGCTTGATCAGCAGCTCGGCGTACTCACCGGCCGGACGCGGGAAGAAGGGCGCGCCGAAGCAGGTGGAGAAGGTCGACTTGATGCCGCCGCCACTGCCCATTTCGGTAGAGCCGACCAACGCGGTGTAGCCGGACAGGAAGTGATAGGCCGCCTGCTCTTCGTTGAGGATGGATACCGGCGGCAGTACGCCGGTCAGGTCGCAAGTGAGGAAGATCACAGCGTTCGGCTCGCCGGCCTGATTGGCCACCACGCGCTTCTCTACCAGTTCCAGCGGGTAAGCGGCGCGGCTGTTCTGCGTCAGACTGTCGTCGGTGTAATCCGGCACGCGGTTTTCATCGAGCACGACGTTTTCCAGCACGGCGCCGAACTGGATGGCTTTCCAGATCACCGGCTCGTTTTTTGCCGACAGGTCGATGCACTTGGCGTAGCAGCCGCCCTCGATGTTGAACACTGTGCCCACGCCCCAGCCGTGCTCGTCGTCACCGATCAGGTAACGGCTTTCATCGGCCGACAGGGTGGTCTTGCCAGTGCCGGACAGTCCGAAGAACAGCGTGGTGTCGCCGTCTTCGCCAACGTTGGCGGCGCAGTGCATTGGCAGAACGTCGGCATCCGGCAGCAGGAAGTTCTGCACCGAGAACATGGCTTTCTTCATTTCACCGGCGTAACGCATACCGGCCAGCAATACCTTCCTGGCAGCGAAATTGATAATCACGCAACCATCGGAGTTGGTGCCGTCACGCTCGGGCTCGCAAACGAAGTTGGCCACATTGAGGACCTGCCATTCGGCCTTGTCCGCCGGATTGTATTTGGCCGGATTGATGAACAGGCAACGGCCAAACAGGTTCTGCCAGGCAGTCTGGGTGGTCATCTTCACCGGCAGGTAGTGGGCTGCCGCCGCACCTACATGCACATGGGAAACGAAGTGATCCTGACGCTGGTTGAATTCCTCGACGCGCGCCCACAGGGCATCGAACTTGTCGGCAGGGAATGGCCGGTTGATGCTGCCCCAGGCGATCGAGCCTTGGGTACCGGGCTCTTCCACAATGTACCGATCAGCTGGCGAGCGACCCGTGCGGTGTCCGGTACGGACGACCAGGGAGCCGTTGGCGGCCAGTTCACCTTCGTTACGGCGAAGGGCTTGCTCAATCAACTGGGCGGCGCTGATATCGATGTATTGAGTGGCTTGCGTCATGTGGTCCTCGTCGGCGTGAGCCGAGTCCTCCAAGCAAAAAGGTAGTCATCCACTGGGAATCACTACAACGAAGAAAAAGAGCGCGCGATTATGTCAGAAAGGCGCACTTTAGTAAAAAAGCCTCAATGCCGCGTGCTAGAGGCCTGCTGGCTGCCACCGCCAGAAAACAGCTGGGCAATATCCGCCGCGTCGAAGGCATAGCGCTGGTTGCAGAACTGGCAATCAATCACTACTTCACCGGCACTTTCCCCGAGCAGTGCCTCGGCATCCTGCTGGCCCAGGCTGGCCAGGGCATTCAGCGAGCGCTCCCGCGAGCAACTGCAGCGAAACTCCAGCGGCTGCGGCTCGAACAGGCGTACCACTTCTTCGTGATACAGGCGATGCAACACGGTCTGGTTGTCCAGCCCGAGCATTTCTTCGGCGCGCAGGGTGTCCGCCAGCGTGGTCAGGTGCTGCCAGTTGGCGGCGCGCTCCTCGGGATCACGCAACTGTTCGGCCGGCAAGGCCTGCAACAGCAGGCCGCGGGCCAGCCGGCTACCATCGGCGTACAGCCAGAAACGCGTCGGTAGTTGCTCGGAATTGGTAAAATAGCTGCTCAGGCAGTCCGCCAGGGTTTCGCCATCCAGCGCCACAATCCCCTGGTAACGCTGGCCCTGGCGCGGATCAACGGTCAGCGCCAGAGCGCCATCCGGCATCAGTTCGCGCAGACTGGCGCCGTCAACCAGCTGCTCGGCGTGATAACGGGCAATCGCGCGCACCTCGCGCTCACTGGAGCACTCGACCATCAGCAATGGTATGGCGCCGGAGGAACTGGCCTGCAGCACCAGCAGGCCATCGAATTTCAGTGTGCCGACCAGCAACGTAGCCGCTGCCAGCAATTCACCGAGCAGCTGCCCCACCACCGGGGGATAGCTGTGTTTGGCCAGCACATGCACATAACTCTGCTCGAGCGCGGTCAACTCGCCACGCACATCGCTGTCTTCAAACAGAAAACGCTGGGTGAAATCGGACATGCCGTATTCGCCTTGCTCAAAATGGCCGCCGATTTTAGGGGTAAAGCCGCTTTCGACCAAGTCCCGGTCGTCAATCCGTGACAATGACTGCCGCTACGCATCCTGCCCGCCACGAAACTGCTGAAGCTGACGGCGCTGTTTCTTGCTCGGCCGGCCATCGGTCTGCACGCCCAGCGCCCCCGCCTTGCGCAGGGCCGCCGCTGCCTCGCGGCGGGTCTGACTGTCCGCCGTTTCCTCATACAGCAACTGGGCCTGCGCGGCGCCACGGCGCACCGCCGACAGTTCGCGGACTATCACACTGCGCTCATCAAAGCCCTGGCGGATCTGGTATTCATCACCCACACGGGGCTCCTTGCCCGGTTTGCAGCGCTCGCCGCGACAGTGCACTTTGCCGCCCTCGATGGCCTCCTTGGCCAGCGCGCGGGTCTTGAAAAAACGTGCCGCCCAGAGCCATTTGTCCAGGCGGATTTTTTCCGCGCCCTCACCACTCATACATGGCACTCCTGATAGCATCTGGCACCATCATGCCTGATGCCAACCCAGGGCATGTCGTCTAGACTCAAATGTCCGCATCCGGATAAATACCTTGAAAACCTTTGATCAGCTCTGCGTGGTCGGCCTCAACGAGTGGATTGACCTGCCCGCCCTCGGAATGATTGGCTTGCGCGCAAAAATAGATACTGGCGCCAGCACTTCCTGCCTGCATGCCAGCGATATCCAGCCATTCCAGCGCGATGGCAAGGACTGGGTGCGTTTCAGTGCCCATTTCGGCACGCTGGTGCAGCGCAGGCACCCCTGCGAAGCGCAGGTAGTCGCAGTAAAGACCATCAAGAGCTCCAATGGCCAGACGCAGAGCCGCTACGTGATCCTCACGACCCTGGCGCTGGGCGACCGCGTGTGGCCAGTCAACTTCACCCTGGCCTGCCGCAAGAGCATGCAATATCGCGTGCTGCTCGGCGCCAAGGCCCTGGTTGCCGGTCAACTGGTGGTCAATCCGGCGCTGAAGTATGTGCAAGAAAAACCGCTTTCCTACTCCTCCAGCCTTTCCACAGGTACCCCATGAAAATCGCCATACTGTCTCGCAACCCACGCCTGTATTCGACCAGACGCCTGGTCGAGGCCGGAACCCAGCGCGGCCATGAAATGGTGGTGATCGATACCCTGCGTGCCTACATGAACATCGCCAGTCACAAGCCGCAGATCCACTATCGCGGGCAACCTCTGGAGGGCTTCGATGCAGTAATCCCGCGAATCGGCGCCTCCGTGACCTTCTATGGCTGCGCCGTGCTGCGCCAGTTCGAAATGATGGGCGTGTTTCCGCTCAACGAGTCGGTCGCCATCAGCCGCTCGCGCGACAAGCTGCGCTCGTTACAACTGCTGTCGCGCAAGGGCATCGGCTTGCCGGTGACCGGCTTCGCCCACTCCCCGGACGATATCGAGGATCTGATTCGCATGGTCAGCGGCGCGCCGCTGGTGATCAAGGTACTCGAAGGCACTCAGGGCATTGGCGTGGTCCTCTGCGAAACGGAACAGGCTGCCGAGTCGGTGATCGAGGCCTTTATGGGCCTCAAGCAGAACATCATGGTGCAGGAATACATCAAGGAATCCGGCGGCGCCGACATTCGCTGTCTGGTGGTCGGTGACAAGGTCATCGCGGCGATGAAGCGTCAGGCCAAGCCCGGCGAATTCCGCTCCAACCTGCACCGCGGCGGCAGTGCCAGCCTGATCCGTATCACCCCGGAAGAACGCTCCACCGCCATCCGCGCCGCCAAGATCATGGGCCTGTCGGTGGCCGGGGTGGATATCCTGCGCTCCAACCACGGCCCTCTGGTGATGGAAGTGAACTCCTCACCCGGTCTGGAAGGCATTGAAGTAACCACCGGCCGCGATGTCGCCGGGCTGGTGATCGCTTATCTGGAAAAAAATGCCGCGCCCGACCGTACCCGCACCCGCGGCCGGGGTTGAGCCGCCAGGCACTTTCCCGACCGCGCGGCAGACTGCGCGCGCAGCAGAAACCGCTTAGCCCTGACCGGCTTCGCGCGGCAGCAGCAGACCCAGCGGTAGACAGACCCGCGCTTCCAGACCACCGCCGGCACGGTTGCGCAACTCGACATTGCCGCCGTGCAGCGCCGCTATCCGCCGCACAATCGCCAACCCCAGTCCCGAGCCCTTGCCGCCTCGGGCACTGTCCCCGCGAATGAACGGGTTGAACAGCGCCTCCAGCTCGGCCGCGTTCAGGCCCGGCCCGCGATCCAGCACACTGAGCACCAGATACGGCGCGGTACGTCCGCCCTCCACTGCAGCGGCCACTTCGACCCCTTCACCGCCATAGTGCAGCGCATTGTCGATCAGGTTGACCAGCAGCCGCTTCATCGACACCCGTCGCAGCGGCAGCCTGGGCAGCGTATCCAGGCACAGACGCACCTTCTCTTCGGGGTGGTTGTACGGCGCGACGCTCTCGCGGATCAGTGCCGCCAGATCCAGCTCTTCCAGTGGCTCGTCACTGCCATCCCGGATAAAGGCCAGAAACTGATCGAGAATCGCATCCATATCCTCGATATCACGCACCATCTCGGCAGCCAGCTCGGCATCGCCCTGGACGAATTCCAAGGCCAGACGCAGACGGGTCAAGGGGGTGCGCAGATCGTGGGAAACGCCGGCGAGCATCAGTTCACGCTCGCGCCCGGCCCGCTCGACATCCTCGGCCATCTGGTTGAAGGCGCGGTATACCTCGGTAATTTCATGGGGCGAATCGGTCGTCGGCAGCCGCACACTGCGGCCCTTGCCGAATTCCCTGGCGGCAATCACCAGACGCTTGAAGGGTGCGTTCAGCTGGCCGACAAATATCCAGGCGGCGGCAGTCGACAGCAGACCGATACCCAGGAACCAGCCGAGCACACCAAGAATGCGCTCGCCACTCAGTGGAAAGGGGTACAGCGGCACCATCACCCAGTCCGGCCCTAGCGAGGGCGCATAGACCCAGAGCGCCGACTGTCCATGCATACGCAGGCGGGTTTGCGTACTGGGGCCCAGCTCCGTGCGCATCTGCGCAAGAAAAACCCGGCTATAGGGAAAATGCTCCTCGACCTTGGGCAAGGCGTCCAGCGTGACCCGGCGCAAACCGGTGGCGGCGGCAATCTGATCGCGCTGACCGGCATCCGCAGCCCAGAACGCCCGCAAGGTCAGCGCGGCGCCGTGGGTATATTGCCGATCCACCAGCATTTCTTCGTTGAGCATCAGGTAGGCAAGGGTCAATGCCTTGGAAAACATGACGACGAAGAGCACCAGCAAGATGATCCGGGCAAAGAAACTTTGCGGAAACCACCCGGGCATCTTCATGAAAGGCGGACCACCCACAGCGCAATTGAAAAACACACCGCCTGCCGCGAATTACCCGCTGCAGGCAGTGTGTTGTATCGGTCGGAGCAATGCATTATTCGCCGGATGCCTTGGCACCATCCGGCACGAACACATAGCCCACGCCCCAGACCGTCTGGATATAGCGCGGCTTCGCCGGATCAGGTTCGATCATCCGCCGCAGACGTGAAATCTGTACGTCGATCGAGCGCTCCAGCGCATCCCACTCACGACCGCGCGCCAGACTCATCAGCTTGTCGCGGGTCAGCGGCTCGCGGGCATGTTGCACCAGCGCCTTGAGCACCGCGAACTCGCCGGTGGTCAGCATATGCATCTGGTCACCCTTTTTCAGCTCGCGGGTGCCGAGGAACAGGCTGTATTCGCCAAAAGTCACCACATCGTCATCACCCGCCGGCGCACCCGGCACCTGGGGCGCCTGACGGCGCAACACCGCCTTGATGCGGGCCAGCAGTTCGCGCGGGTTGAACGGTTTGGACAGGTAGTCGTCGGCACCACCCTCCAGACCCTGAATGCGACTGGCTTCATCACCCTTGGCGGTGAGCATGATGATCGGCATCTGGTTGTCGGTGCTGCGCAAGCGGCGGCAGGCCGACATGCCATCCTCGCCGGGCAGCATCAGGTCAAGTACCAGCAGATTGAAGATTTCCCGCGACAACAGGCGATCCATCTGTTCGGTGTTTTCCACCGACCGCACCCGATAGCCTTCTTCACTGAGGAAGCGCTCAAGCAGGCTGCGCAAGCGGGCATCGTCATCGACGATGAGGATCTTTTCGCCTTCAACCGCTGTAGAACTGTTCATGAACTCTCCTTGATTCAATACGCCGGGCATTATTACCCAAGGCCGGCGGCATAACGCTGCTGCATTGTTAGCAGATTTTTCCCCGATGATAGCCTGCAGCCAATCAGCCTGCGCTTATAATGCCCCGACTTTTCCTTCGGCACCCCTGGCTTGTCGAAATTCTTTTTTAATTCAGGTAGTTGAATGAACAGCATCAACCAGCGCATCGCCGCCGAACTCTCGGCTCTTTCCAGCACTCCGGTGTTACCGCAGCAAGTGGCCGCGACCATCGCCCTGCTCGACGAAGGCTCGACCGTGCCGTTCATTTCGCGCTACCGCAAGGAAGTCACCGGCAGTCTGGATGACACCCAGCTGCGCATGCTCGAGGAGCGTTTGCGCTACCTGCGCGAACTGGACGAGCGTCGTGCCAGCATCCTCGCCAGCATCGAAGAGCAGGGCAAACTGACCGCCGAACTGACCCGCGAGATCAATCAGGCGGAAACCAAGACCCGTCTGGAAGATCTGTACCTGCCGTACAAACTGAAGCGCCGCACCAAGGGCCAGATTGCCCTGGAGGCCGGCCTTGGCGAGCTGGCCGACCGTCTGTTCAATGATCCGACGCTGGATCCGGAAACCACCGCCGCCGGCTTTATCAGCGCCGACAAGGGAGTGGCCGACGCCAAGGCGGCGCTGGATGGCGCCAAGTACATCCTCATGGAACGCTTTGCCGAGGACGCCAGTCTGCTCGAGCAGCTGCGCAACTTTATGCAGCAGGAAGCCACCCTCAGCGCCCGCGTGGTTGCCGGCAAGGAGCAGGAAGGCGCCAAGTTCAGTGACTACTTCGAGCACGACGAGCCGTTCAAAAGCGCTCCCTCGCACCGCGCCCTGGCGATTTTCCGTGGCCGTAACGAAGGCGTACTCAGCGCCAGCCTCAAGGTCGGCGACGAAGCCCCGGGCAGCATGCACCCCGGTGAAGGCATGATCGCCGCACGCTTCGGCATCGAAAACCGCGGCCGCGCCGCCGACAAATGGCTCAGCGAAGTGGTGCGCTGGACCTGGAAGGTCAAGCTCTACACCCATCTGGAAACCGACCTGTTCGGCAGCCTGCGCGAGCAGGCCGACAGCGAAGCGATCAAGGTCTTTGCGCGCAACCTCAATGACCTGCTGCTGGCCGCCCCGGCCGGCCGGCACACCACCCTCGGCCTCGACCCCGGCCTGCGCACCGGCTGCAAGGTGGCGGTGGTGGATGGCACCGGCAAGCTGCTGGATACCGCCACGGTCTACCCCCACGTACCGCACAACCGCTGGGATGACACCCTCGCCGCGCTCGGCAAGCTGTGCGCCAAACACCAGGTCAAGCTGATCGCCATCGGCAACGGCACCGCCAGCCGCGAAACCGACAAGCTGGCCATCGACCTGATCAAGCTGCTGCCGAATCTGAAAATGAGCAAAGTCATGGTCAGCGAGGCCGGTGCCTCGGTGTACTCGGCCTCGGAACTGGCCGCCAAGGAGTTCCCCGATCTCGACGTGACCCTGCGCGGCGCAGTGTCCATCGCCCGGCGCCTGCAGGACCCGCTGGCCGAGCTGGTGAAGATCGAACCCAAGTCGATCGGCGTTGGCCAGTACCAGCACGATGTGTCGCAGCTGCAACTGGCACGCTCGCTGGAAGCGGTGGTGGAAGACTGCGTAAACGCCGTTGGCGTCGACCTGAATACCGCCTCGGCTGCGCTGCTGGCGCGCATCTCCGGCCTCAACAGTACGCTGGCGCAGAACATCGTCGCCCACCGCGACGCCAACGGCGCGTTCAAAAGCCGCGAGGCACTCAAGCAGGTGCCGCGTCTGGGTGAGAAAACCTACGTACTGGCTGCCGGTTTCTTGCGCGTGATGGACGGTGACAACCCGCTGGACGCCTCCGCCGTGCACCCGGAAACCTACCCGCTGGTCGAGCGCATCGCCCGCGACACCGGTCACGATGTGCGCGCACTGATTGGCGACTCAGCCTTTCTCAAGCATCTCGACCCCAGGCAGTTCACCGACGAAACCTTCGGTCTGCCAACGGTGACCGACATCCTCAAGGAGCTGGACAAGCCCGGCCGTGACCCGCGACCGGAGTTCAAGACCGCCGAATTCCAGGAGGGCGTGGAAACCCTGAAAGACCTCAAGCCCGGCATGCTGCTGGAAGGGGTGGTGACCAACGTGACCAACTTCGGCGCCTTCGTCGATATCGGCGTGCATCAGGACGGCCTGGTGCACATCAGTGCGCTGGCGGAAAAATTCGTCAAAGACCCTTACGAAGTGGTCAAGGCCGGCGATATCGTCAAGGTCAAGGTGATGGAGGTGGAGATTCCGCGTAACCGTATCGCCCTGTCCATGCGTCTGTCCGACACCCCCGGCGAGAAAGTCGAAGGCCCGCGCGGCGGCGCTAATCGCGGCAATAGCCCGCGCAGCGAACGGCATTCCAGCCAGGACAAGCCGGCACCGGTCAACGCCGGCATGGCTGCCCTGTTCGCCAATGCCAAGCAGCTGAAAAAGAACTGAGGAGTTGCCCATGGACATGCCACCGAGCTACCGGAGCAGCGCCTTCAACAACATGCTTGGCGCCGAGCTGATCAGCCTGGCCAACGGCCAGTCCGAGGTGCGGCTGCGCATGCGTCCCGAGCTGGGCAATCGTGGTGGCAAACTGCACGGCGGGGCGCTCTTCACCCTGGTGGATATCGCCATGGGCCTGGCCTGCTCGGACAGCCACGGCTTTGATCAGCTCAGTGCCACCCTGGAATGCAAGATCAACTACCTGCGCGCAGTCAGCGACGGCGAGGTAGTCTGCCGCGCCAAGGTGATTCACGCCGGCCGCCGCACCCTGGTGCTGGAGGCTGATGTGCTGCAAGGCGACACATTAGTTGCCAAGGCCCAGGGCACCTTCGCCATGATCAACAGCCCGGCCGGCTAATCCCGCCCCAGGTTTACGATCAGCAGGGTCAGAATGCCCGCGACCAGCCCCCAGAACGCCGAGCCAATACCGAAAAAGCTGACCCCCGAGGCACTGATCATAAAGGTCAGCAAGGCCGCCTCGCGCTCGCGCAGTTCGTACAACGCCACACTCAAACCGTTGCCGATAGAACCGAGCAAGGCAATCGCCGCGATGGACATCAGCAAGGCACTGGGTAACGCGGTAAATAGCGCCACCAGGCTGGCACCGAACAAGCCGACCAGGGCGTAAAACACTCCGCACCAGATCGCCGCCGTATAGCGCTTGGCCGGATCCTCATGGGCGTGCGGGCCGGTACAGATGGCCGCAGTGATAGCCGCCAGATTGAGCCCATGGGCGCCCAGCGGCGCCAGCAGAAACGAGGCGATACCGGTGACACTGAGCAATGGCGAGGCCGGTACCTGGTAGCCGTCGGCACGCAACACCGCCAGTCCGGGAATGTTCTGCGAGGCCATGGCCACCACAAACAGCGGCAGACCAATACTGACAATCGCACTCAGGGAGAAACCCGGCGTGGTCCACTGCGGGCTGGCCAACTCCAGCGGCACGGCCGACAGATCGAGCAGACCCGACAGATAAGCCACAACAGTGCCCACCAGCAGCGCCGCCAGCACCGCGTAACGCGGCTGCCAGCGCTTGAGCAGCAAGTAGCCGAGCAACATCGCCAATACCAGTTCGCTGTGTGCCTGCAGCGCCGGAAAAATCTCACTGGCAATGCGGAACAGAATCCCCGCCAGCAAGGCCGAAGCCAGCGAAGCCGGCAACCGGCGCATCAGCCGCTCGAAGCTGCCGGTGACGCCGACCAGAATCAGCAGCAGCGCACAGACCAGATAGGCACCAATCGCCTCACTGAACGGCACACCGGGCAAACTGCTGATCAGCAAGGCCGCACCCGGCGTCGAAAAGGCCACCACCACCGGCTGGCGATAACGCAGGGACAGGCCAATGGTGCACACCGCCATGCCCAGCGATAACGCCCAGATCCACGACGTGATCAAGCCGCTGTCCAGACCTGCCGCCTGTCCCGCCTGAAAAATCAGCACCATGCCGCTGGTATGTCCGACCAGCATGGCTATAAAGCCGGCAACCAGTGCCGACAAGGAACTGTCAGCAAGAAAGCGTGGCAGTTTGAATTGGCCCACCCGGCAACTCCTGGTCACTCGATGACGATAGAAAGCGCGAGGGTAGCAGCAGTGCGGGGCGGAAAAACAGCGGGCAGCCGATTCTCTGCCTGACGGCACAACAGACTTGTAGAGTGCCGCAACTGCCCCCATATTGTTCGGCCAACGGTCAAGGAGCTCACCGTGAGCGATCTTTTCAACCGCCGCCTGACACTACTCGGCGCACCTGACAATCTGTCCCTGTTGCGCCAGTGCCTGCACGGCATCGAACGCGAATGCCTGCGTGTCCAGGGCGATGGCCGGTTGGCCATGACGCCGCACCCTGCAGCACTGGGCTCGGCACTGACCAATGCCCAGATCACCACTGATTATTCCGAGTCGCTGCTGGAGTTCATCACGCCGACCGAAACCGATCCGGCAGAAACCCTGGCGGACCTGGAGCGCATTCACCGTTTTGCCTACAGCAAGCTGGGTGATGAATACCTGTGGAGTCCGTCGATGCCCGGCCCGCTGCCGGCCGAAGACGATATTCCGATTGCCCGTTATGGCGATTCGAATATCGGCAAGCTGAAGTATGTCTATCGCAAGGGCCTGGCCCTGCGCTATGGCAGAACCATGCAATGCATTGCCGGCATTCACTACAACTTCTCCGTTCCCGAAGCCCTGTGGCCGGTCCTGCAGGCGGCTGAAGACGACCACAGCAGTAGCTGCGACTATCAATCCGCCAGCTATATCGCGCTGATCCGCAACTTCCGCCGTTACAGCTGGCTGTTGATGTACCTGTTCGGTGCTTCACCAGCACTCGATGCCGCCTTCCTGCGCGGCCGTCCCCATGACCTGCAACAGCTGGATGCCGATACGCTGTACCTGCCCTGGGCTACCAGCCTGCGCATGAGTGATCTGGGCTACCAGAGCAATGCCCAGGCCGGCCTGACGCCCTGCTACAACGATCTGGCCAGCTATACCAGCAGCTTGCGCCAGGCCGTCGCCACCCCTTACCCGCCCTACGTAGCCGCCGGCACGCACAGCGACGGGGAATGGCAGCAGCTCAACACCAGCATTCTGCAGATCGAGAACGAGTACTACTCGAGCATTCGCCCCAAGCGTGTGGTGCACAGCGGCGAGCGACCGATTCAGGCCCTGCTGGCCCGCGGCGTGCAATACGTGGAGGTTCGCTGCCTCGACATCAATCCGTTCCTGCCGCTGGGCATCGACCTCGAAGAGGCACGCTTCCTCGATGCCTTCCTGCTGTTCTGTGCACTGGAAGAAAGCCCGACCCTCGGCGGCATAGAGTGCCGGGACTGCACCAACAACTTCCTCAAGGTCGTCACCGAAGGCCGCCGGCCGGGGCTGCATCTGCAGAGCGATGGCGGCGAGGTACTTTTGCAGGACTGGGCCAACCGGTTGCTTGAGCGCATTGCCGCTGTCGCCAACCTGCTCGATCGGGGTCAGCCCCAGGCACCACACGGCAAGGCCCTGCAGGCACAGCGCGACAAGGTCAGCGATCCCGGCCTGACACCCTCGGCACAAATATTGAACAGCCTGCGCGAGAATCAGGAAAGCTTTACCCGCTTTGCCCTGCGCCAGAGTCTGCAACATGCCCGCTATTTCCGTAGCCAGCCACTGAGCCCCGAGCAGCAGCAAAACTACGAAGCGCTCGCCAGTCAGTCGCTGGCCCAGCAGGCCGAAATCGAACAGAGTGACTCGATACCCTTCGATGCCTTTGTTGCCGCTTATCAGGCCAGCATTACCGGCTAGCCGGACGCGCCGGGTAAAACGCCTAGTGCGTCACATATCTGATGCCTGCCGACCGGCCAGGCGTCAGGCACGGTTATTCTGCAATCATCACAACATGATGAGCCGTGCCATGGGCGACACCAACCATCTCGCCGAAGAAGAGCAGCAGTGGAGCCTGGAAAGCCTGAACAAGGCCTATCAGAAGGGCTATATGGCTGGTCTTACCAGCCACTCGCTGAACCAGCAACCCTATACCGCAGACGTGCTGCAAGCTGCCTGGGAAGCCGGCTGGAGTGACGGCCAGGAGCAGGCCCTGCTGCAGCCGCAATCCAGAAGCGCCTGAGGCAGCCGCTTCCGCTGGCGGCTGCGCTCCGCGCCGAAAGCTTACAAAGCCTTTTCAAACACCTGTGAATTACGCTGGAAGTTGTAGAGGGAGGCTCGTGCCACTGGCATACGCTCGACCGTGCTGGGCTGAAAGCCGCGCTCACGGAACCAGTGGGCGGTACGTGTGGTCAGCACGAACAGCGTCTTGAGGCCCATTTTGCGGGCGCGCTGCTCGATGCGTTCGAGCAGTTCGTCACCGCGGCGACCGTGGCGATATTCCTGCTTGACCGCCAGGCAGGCCAGCTCGCCGGACTGGGAGTCAGGGATCGGGTGTAACGCCGCGCAGGCAATAATCAGCCCGTCGCGCTCGACAATACTGAACTGGCCGATTTCGCGCTCCAGCACATCCCGCGAACGACGCACCAGAATCCCCTGCTCCTCCAGCGGCGTGATCAGATCGATCAGCCCGCCGACATCCTCGATGCTCGCTTCGCGCAAGGACTCGAACTGCTCCTGATCGACCAGCGTGCCGCTGCCGTCCCGGGTGAACAGTTCGGTCAGCAGTGAGCCATCGGTGGCATAGCTGACGATATGGCTGCGCTTGACCCCGTCCCGGCAGGCCTCGGCAGCCGCCTCCAGCAACTCGGCCTGATAGTTGTCAGCCAGGCGCTGCACATGTTTCGACACCTCGTGGGGGCGCAGCTCGCGCACCAGCATGCCCTGCTCATCGAGCAGCCCGGCGTCACTGCCGAACAGCACCAGCTTGTCGGCTTTCAGCTCGATGGCCGCCCGGGTGGCCACGTCTTCACAGGCCAGGTTGAAGGTCTCGCCGGTCGGCGAATAGCCCAGCGGCGACAACAGCACGATGCTGCGCTCGTCCAGCAGGCGGTTGATACCGCGCCGGTCAATGCGCCGGACTTCGCCGGTATGGTGGTAATCCACGCCATCGACCACACCAATCGGCCGGGCCGTGACGAAATTGCCGGAGATCACCCGCAGGCGGGCGCCCTGCATGGGCGAGGACGCCATGTCCATGGAGAAACGCGCCTCGATGGCGATACGCAACCGCCCGACAGCATCCACCACACAGTCCAGCGTTGGTCCGTCAGTGATGCGCAGATTGCGGTAGTAGTGCGCTGTCAGGCCGCGCTCGGCCATACGTACAGCAATCTGCGGACGCGAGCCGATCGCCAGCACCAGCCGCACGCCCAGGCTGTGCAGCAGCACCAGATCTTCCACAATGTTGCCGAAGTTCTCATGCTCGATACCGTCACCCGGCAGCATGACCACAAAAGTGCATTCGCGGTGAGCGTTGATGTAAGGCGTAGCGTGACGCAGCAAATTGACGTAATCGTGCATGAAGAACCCGTCCAGAAAACCTTGATCCCATCCCGCCCGGTGCCGGGCCGGAAGCCAGGGCAAGGGGCCGACCAGGCAACCCTGCCCAATCCCGCCGCATCAACCGGCAGGAGAAATCCGCGCTATCGTCGCAGCAACATTGCGTTCAGGCTCCCTTGAAGTCAGAGACAGTAATGACAGATCAGCTCCCGTAGCACGCGCACGGTCGGTTCGATGGCAGCCAGCTCCAGGTATTCGTCCGGCTGGTGTGCGCAGGCAATATCACCAGGGCCCAGCACCACAGTCTCGCAGCCAAGCTGCTGAAGATACGGTGCTTCGGTGGCGAAGGCCACCGCTTCTGCTGTGTGCCCGGTCAGGCGCTCGGCTATGCGCACCAGTTCGCAATCGGCAGCCTGCTCGAACGGCGGCACGCTGGAAAACAACGGCGAATAATCCAAGCGTACCTGGTAGCGCTCCGCCAGTGGTTGCAACTTCTGCCGGATCGCCTCGCGCAACTGTTGCGGATCCATGCCCGGCAGGGGGCGCAAATCGAACTCCAGGGAGCACTGGCCACAGATCCGGTTGGGGTTGTCGCCGCCATGGATACAGCCGAAATTGAGCGTTGGCTGTGGCACGCTGAATTGCGGATTACTGTACTGCGCCTGCCATTGCCGGCGCAGCCCGATCAGTTCGCCAATGCTTGCATGCATGGCTTCCAGCGCGCTGTGGCCAAGGCCGGGGTCGGAGGAGTGTCCGCTCTGGCCGAGGATATCGATGCGCTCCATCATGATGCCCTTGTGCATGCGAATCGGCCGCAAGCCGGTCGGCTCGCCAACCACTGCGGCACGCCCAAGCGGCTTGCCGGCAGCGGCCAGGGCGCGGGCCCCAGACATCGAGCTTTCTTCGTCACAGGTCGCCAGGATCAGCAACGGCTGACGAAAATCATGCTCCAGCAGGCCCTGCACGGCCTCGATCACCAACGCAAAAAAGCCCTTCATGTCGCAACTGCCCAAACCGTACCAGCGACCATCGCGCTCGCTCAGAAGCAGTGGATCGGAGCGCCACAAAGCCTCGTCAAACGGCACCGTATCGCTATGCCCGGCCAGCACCAGCCCGCCCGGCCCGCTACCGCGAATTGCCAGCAGATTGAATTTTCCGGGGGCGACCTGCTGCAGCTCGCAACGGAACCCCAGCAGATCCAGCCACTCGGCCAGCAGCTCGACCACCGGACGATTGGACTGGTCCAGCGCAGGCTGGGTACAGCTTACCGAGGGCGCGGCCAGCAGCGCGGCGAAGCGGTGTTGCAGGGAAGGAACAGACATCGGCAATCTCCGTAAGGCCGACCCCATGATAGGGCCGACGCTTACGGAGAGGGAACCACTGATTGCCGCCGACAGCCCGAAAGCTGCCGGCAAGCACTCAGAGGAAGATGCCGCGCAGAATCAGGAAGAACAGGATCGACAGACCCGCACCGACCGGCAGGGTGATTAACCAGGACATGAAGATCGAGCCGATCACGCCAAGGTTGAGCGCACCGATACCACGGGCTATGCCGACGCCCAGCACCGCGCCCACCAGCGTATGTGTGGTCGAAACCGGCAAGCCGAGTGCAGAGGCGCCCACCACGGTAGTCGCCGCGGCCAGCTCGGCGGCAAAACCGCGGCTAGGGGTCAGCTCGGTGATCTGCTTGCCGATGGTGGCAATTACCTTGTAGCCGTAGGTGGCCAGACCGATCACGATGCCGATGGCACCGAGCAGCAGTATCCAGCCCGGCACCGCACTTTTCGCGCCAGCAACAGCGGTACCGCCGGACTCGATCACGCCGACAATCGCCGCCAGCGGTCCGACCGCATTGGCCACGTCATTGGAACCGTGGGCGAAGGCCATCGAGCAGGCTGTGAACACCATCAGCACGGCGAACACCTTCTCCACGCTGGCATAGTGGAAGTCCTTGTCGGCCTCGATATCAATGTGAATACGGCTGATCAGCACGATACCCAGCAGCATCACCAGGAACCCTATCCCGAGCGCCAGCACCAGGCTCTCGCCACCACTCAGATTCAGGCCGATATGCTTGAGCCCCTTGGACAGGGTTACGATCGCCACCATGAACCCGGTGAGGAACATGTACATCGGCACAAAACGCTTGGCATTGTTGAACGGCTTGTCGGTATTGATGATCAGCTTCTGCACGCTGATAAACAGGCCGAAGGACACCAGCCCGGCAAGTGTCGGGGAAACCACCCAGCTGGCCACAATCGGGCCGACTTCCGACCAGTGCACCGCATCCATCGAGACACCGACTGCGGCAAAACCGATCACGGCACCAACGATGGAGTGCGTAGTCGATACCGGCCATCCCTTGCGCGAAGCAATCAGCAGCCAGGTACCGGCGGCCAGTAGCGCCGACATCATGCCCAGCACCATCAGGTCCGGACTGATCTGACTGGCGTCAACAATGCCGTTCTTGATGGTGTCGGTGACTTCACCACCGGCCAGATAGGCACCGCAGAACTCGAAAATCATGGCGATAAAGATCGCCTGCTTGATCGTCAGTGCGCGCGAACCCACCGAGGTACCCATGGCATTGGCTACATCATTGGCACCCACACCCCAGGCCATGAAAAAACCGAAGGCGCAGGCCAGCAAGAGCAGCAGCGTGCCGTATTCACTAATCATCGACATAAGAAATTACCTTGAGATTCGCAAAAGACTGCCGCTTAGCGCGCCAGCAGCTGTTCCAGCCGATAGCCGACACGCTGCGCGCGGTCCGCTACCTCGCCAATCCAGTTGATGATCTGGTAAAGAAACATCACATCTACCGGAGGTAATTCCTTCTCCACCTTGAACAAGGCCCGCCGCACATCTATCTGTAAATGATCGGTTTCGTTCTCGATAGCATCCAGCTCGGCAATCATGGCTTCCACCAGAGTAGCCTCACGACCGCTGAAACCTGACTCGAGCAATTCATCCAGCTCATTCATGGCTTTCAGCGCCTGGGCGCTGGCATCTACCGTGCGCTGCACATACGTCAGCATCAGCGCGCTGACCGACTCCGGAATGGCCATTTCGCGGCCCAGCATCAGCCCGGCGATGTCCTTGGCGCGATTAGCCACTTTGTCCTGTACACTGAGCAACTCCAGCAAATCCGAGCGTGGCACGGGCAAGAACAGGCTTTTCGGCAGATTTCGCCGAACGCCTTTCTTCAGCACATCCGCTTCCATTTCAAGGCGGGTCATTTGCTGCTGGATTTGTTCAACCATTGCCCAGTCGCCTGCCACAACAGCAGTAAACAGGGGCACCAGGCAGGCAGCACATTCGTGCGCCTTGGCCATATGCTGCTGCATGGGCTTGATTGGCGAACGGCCAAACAGGCTGATAAAAGGATTGGTTGGCATGGGCGTCCCCGATTGAGTTGGTTACCCAGTATAAGCCGCGATTGTTTTTTTCGTAACAAACTCCTACAACGAGCAAAGTGCCATGCCGACAGAAACCGAAATAAAACTGCGTACCAGCCGGGCAACCCTCGAGGCCCTGCGCGAGCACCCGCTGCTGAAGAAACGCAACAAGTCCGGCTGGCAAAAGCACGCACTGTCCAACCAGTATTTCGACACCCCAGACCACGCTCTGGCTGACGCCAAGGTGGCATTACGCCTGCGCCGTGACGGCGAGCACGTCATCCAGACCCTGAAAAGCCGCGGCCAGAGCGTAGCCGGCCTGTCCGAGCGCAATGAGTGGAACTGGCCGCTGCAAAGCGCCGAACTGGAGCTGAGCAAGCTGGATGACAGCTGCTGGCCCGCCAGCCTCGCCGGACTCGACAAAAACACCCTGCAGCCGATTTTCAGCACCGACTTCGTCCGCGACAAGGCCGATATTGCCTGGGGCCGCGGCAAGGCCAGGGTATCCATCGAAGCGGCCCTCGACCTCGGGCAGGCCTGCACCGGTGCGCAGCAGGAAGAGATCTGCGAACTGGAACTGGAGCTGCGCGCCGGCGAACCTGCCGCCCTGCTTGAGCTGGCCATCGAGCTGGCCACCGATCTACCGTTGATGCCCTGCGATATCAGCAAGGCCGAGCGCGGTTATCGCCTGTTTGACCCCGCCAGTTACAGCCTGAGCCTGCCGGCACCAGCGCTGCAGGCCGGGCAAGCACTGGATGATGTATTTGCCGCAATCGCCTGGCACCTGCTGGGCAGCAGCCAGCGCCTGGCCGAGCAATATCGCTTCAACGGGCACTGGAAGCTGCTGGAACAGTGGCTGCAACAACTCACCGACTTGCGCGCCCTGCTCGCCAGCCTCGGCCAGGCAGCCCCGCGCGTCAGCAGTCATGCTTTGCGCGAAACGCTGGACGCGCTGCTCAATGCCTGGCGCCCGCTGGTTCTGTCCGGCCAGCAGGACGAATCCATCCGCCAGCAGGCACCCGCACTCTTTGCTGAAGAATTGGGCCAAACCCGCTGGGGCCTTTTCTCGCTGCAGGCTTCACTCTGGTTATTGCAACGCAGCTGGCAAACTGGCCGCAATGCACGCGGCAACCGCCAGGGCCAGGCGACTATCGATAACTGGTTACCGCGCCTGCTTGGCGAAGAAGCGCTGGCCCTGCAGCTCACTCGCTATCAGCAACAACCCGAAGACCTCGCCGAGCAATTGCCGCGCATCGAGCGTCTGCTGGTCTGGCTGCGCCACGCTCGTCAGGTACTTGAGGTGCCTGAAGTTGACCGGCTGTACGGTGAACTGCTCAAACTGGAAGCGCTGGCCCGCCAGCCGATCGACGCCGGGCAGTTGGCCGCACGCACCCTGCAGGCCCATACTGTGGCAACGCTGCGTGCCTGGAAGCAGCTGGGCAACTAGATCCACTGCTCCAGCCTGACCCAGGCCAAATCGACCGAGGGAGCCCCATGTCCGCCAACCTTTCGTTCACTCAGGATCATTTGCTGGATCTGGGCGAGATACTGCTCGAACTGGTCAACCAGTCACGCCTATCCCAGGATACTGCCGAGCACGTTCTGGCGATTCGCCGCAGTGCAGTGAACAACCAGCAACATCCTCTGGAGTTTCTCGCCGCGCAGAAGCTGGAGGACCTCGCCAACCCCGGCCGCAAACTCGATCTGGAAACCCTCACCCGCTGGCTCGCCGAACTCGCCGGCCAACCCTATCTGCGCATCGACCCGCTGAAGATCGATGTGGCGGCCGTGACCCCGCTGATGTCGCACGCCTTTGCCCAGCGCCACAAGATTCTTGCAGTGGCGGTCGATAGCCAATCCGTCACCATCGCCACCGCCCAGCCGTTTGTCAGCAGCTGGGAAGCCAACCTGCTGCATGTGCTCAAACGGCCGATCAAGCGGGTAGTGGTCAGCCCGGTCGACCTGCAACGTTTCACCAACGAATTCTACCGACTGGCGCGCTCGGTCAGCGGCGCCAACGCCGGCGAGACCAAGATCAGCGGCGTCAGCAACTTCGAACAACTGCTCAATATCGGTGCCAGTGACAAGGCGCCGGATGCTGACGATGCGCACATCATCAATATCGTTGACTGGATTTTCCAGTACGCCTACCAGCAGCGCGCCAGCGACATTCATATCGAGCCGCGGCGCGAGCAAGGCACCGTGCGCTTCCGCATTGATGGCGTACTGCACAACGTCTACCAGTTCCCGCCACAGGTGACCATGGCCATCGTCAGCCGCCTGAAGAGCCTGGGGCGGATGAACGTGGCGGAGAAACGCAAACCCCAGGATGGACGGGTCAAGACCAAGACCCCGGAAGGTGGCGAAGTGGAGCTGCGGCTGGCCACGCTACCCACCGCCTTTGGCGAAAAGATGGTGATGCGTATCTTCGACCCGGAAGTATTGCTGAAGAACCCTGACCAGCTGGGTTTCTCGGCCGACGACCTGCGGCGCTGGGAAAGCATGACCATGCAGCCCAACGGCATCATTCTGGTCACCGGCCCGACCGGCTCGGGCAAGACCACCACGCTGTACACCACGCTCAAGTTGCTGGCCACGCCGGAAGTCAACGTCTGCACTATCGAAGATCCGATCGAGATGATCGAAGGCACCTTCAACCAGATGCAGGTCCAGCACAATATCGACCTGACCTTCGCCAGCGGCGTACGCGCACTGATGCGCCAGGATCCGGACATCATCATGGTCGGCGAGATCCGCGACCTGGAAACCGCCGAGATGGCCATTCAGGCAGCCCTCACCGGCCATCTGGTGCTCTCCACCCTGCACACCAACGACGCACCCAGCGCCATCACCCGCCTGCTGGAACTGGGCGTGCCCTATTACCTGCTCAAGGCCACCCTGCTCGGCGTCATGGCCCAGCGTCTGGTGCGCACCCTGTGTCCGCAGTGCAAGGCCCCCGTGGAGATTGACGAGAGCGACTGGCAAGCCCTGACCCGCCCCTGGAGCGCCCCGCTACCAACCCAGGCCCATCGTGCCGTGGGTTGTACCGAGTGTCGCGACACCGGCTATCGCGGCCGCGCCGGGGTCTACGAAATCATGCTGCTCAACGATGGCATCAAGCCGCTGATCACCGCCGACACCGACCTGATCACCCTGCGTCGCCAGGCCTTCAAGGAAGGCATGCGCAGCCTGCGTCTGTCCGGCGCGCAAAAGGTTGCGGCCGGCCTGACCACCATCGAAGAGGTGCTGCGCGTAACCCCGCAGAGCGAGCAAAAGTAGTCTGGCGCCTCCGCACCTGGCGCTTTTCAGGGCCGGGTCTTTATGCGCAGGCCTTCTCCCTGACAATTGCACAAGGCAATCGCACGGGACAGACAATCCGTCTCGGGCTACTCTCGAAATCTCTCCACGCCACAAGAACGCAGACCCGATGAGCCTGCCCGGTCGAAAATCCGCATTCCTGCACCTGATCCTGCTCTGCCTGCTGCTGGTCTGGGCAAGGGCTGGCTGGGCGCAGCCCGTGCAGATCAATAGCAAGTCCGAAGGCTATGCCGGTCTGCTCAGCCAGGTGCTCGAGGAGCAAGGCACACCCCTCGATCTGCCACAAGCCATGGCACTCTTTCGCCAGGGGCGCGGCCAGCCCGGCAAGAGTCCCATCCTCAATTTCGGCATCGACAGCCCGCCCGTCTGGCTGCAACTGGAACTGGACAACCCGGCAGATCAGCCCGTTGCCGTGATGGTCGTGAGCGGGACCACCTGGATAGACCATCTGCAACTGTCGCTGGTGCAGGCGGACAAGCTGCTGGGGCAATGGCAAATGGGCGATACTCTGCCCGGCGCCAAACAGCTGATCCCCGGAATTGGCTTTGCTACCCGGCTGCTGATACCGCCAGGACGCAGTGAACTGTATCTGCGCGCGGCAAGCCCGGACCCGCTGGTGCTGCCGATAGAGGTGCTGGATGTCGATGTTTTCGATGCGCGCCAGCACGAATACAGATTCGTCTACGGCCTGATCTACGGCTTTCTGCTCTCGATGATTGTCTACAACAGCATGCTGTATATCGGCTTGCGTGATCGCAGTTACCTGCATTATTCGCTATACCTTGCGCTGTTTGGCCTGCTCAACATGACCTATACCGGCCACGGCTTTGCCTGGTTCTGGCCGGACAACCCGTCATTCCAGAACCACTGCATCCTGCTCATGATGGTGATGTTCGGTTGTAGTGGGCTGGCCTTCACCAGCAGTTTTCTCTCGCTGGAAAGATACGCCCCGAAATCCCTGCGCCTGCTGCAAGCGCTATGCATCCTTGCTCTGGCCAGCCAGGCCTTCAGCCTGCTGTTCAACGCACAGGCGGCGGAAACCCTGGCCGCCTTCGTTTTTGCGCTGGTTGCCTCGCTAGGCATGCTGTTACTGGGCATTCTTGCGCTCAAGCACCGGCACGTTGCCGGTCACTACTACCTGGCCGCCATGTTTTTCGGCATGCTCGGTACGCTGATCACCACGCTGACCGTCTGGGGGCTGCTGCCCTTCACCGGCTGGAATTATGGCGCAATCAAGATCGGCATCATCCTGCAGGCCATCCTGCTGGCCCTGGGCCTGAGCTTCAAAGTCCGGCAGCAGCAGAAAAGCCGCCTGCAGGCCGAACGCATGGCCGAACGCGATCCGTTGACCGGCCTGCACAACCGCCGCGGTTTCAATGAGCAGGCTGCCGCAATCTGGAGCACAGCCGTGCGCAACCAGCGGCCGCTAAGCCTGATCATGCTCGATCTGGATCACTTCAAGACCATCAACGACCTGCACGGTCATGCTACCGGCGACAAGGCGCTGAAACTGACAGCCGACATGCTCGCGCAAAACTGCCGTGGCGGTGATGTACTGGGTCGCTGGGGCGGCGAGGAATTTCTGCTGCTGTTGCCGGAAACCGGCATTTCCGAAGCCCAGGCCCTTGCCGAACGCTTGCGGATGGAAATCCAGACACTGGAGCTTGCAGAAAGCCACACGAAACTCGCGCTGAGCGCCAGCTTCGGGGTGATCGAGCGTTCCTCCCAGGGCCAGCTGGAACAGCTGATCAACCAGGCAGACCGGCTGCTGTATGTCGCCAAACACAGCGGGCGCAACCGGGTATGCCGCGAGGACTAGCCGCGGCTGACGACCTGCCGGCTGCGCATGGCTGCGGCTACGCGCTGCGGCTTGCAGTTGAGGTAATCCGAGCGCTGCAGCCAGCGGCGATCCGGGTACCAGGAAAACATGAACTGGCCACCCTTGAGGTTATCGATGACCATTCGCGCCACTTCCGGGCGCACCGCAGGGCAACCCAGACTGCGGCCAATCCGTCCCTGCTTGCTGATCCAGCGCGGGTTCACGTAGTCCGCCGCATGAATAACGATCGCACGCTCGCGGGCACGATCGTTTACTCCCAGCTCCAGGCCGTCCATGCGCAATGAGTAACCGTGTTTGCCCAGATAGGTTTCCTCGGTACGGAACAGCCCGAGGCTGGACTGGTAGCTGCCGACGCTGTTGGAGAAACGCGTAGCAAAGTTTTCCCCGGACATCCGCCCATGGGCAACGAAGTCGCGCAACAGCAGACGATTGCGTTGCAGGTCAAACACCCAAAGGCGCCGCGCCGAAGAAGGCTGCGAGTAATCGATAACCGCCAGCCGTTGTGCCGGTTCGGCACCGTTGTTGACCGCACACTGCATGGCGGCAATCGCATGTTTCAGCGCCTGCTGGTTGATTCCGGGAGCCACTCGCGACAATTTGTCCACCAGAGGCTGGTAGGATGGCGTAGCGGCCAGCAGCTGTTGGGACGAAATACCCGCGACAGCGAGGCTCAGGAAAAGCCTGCAGAAAAGTTTGAACATGCTTGGAACGACCTCTTGAAGCGCGTGTTGCAGACATCCTGTCGCTGACTGACTGCGTTGTTATGGTCCCCCCGGAACCACTTATTGCCGGGGGTCGGGCAGCCTTGATGGGCGTCATATTAACTGGAGCGGTGCGATTGTACAAAAAATGCTCAATTTTTATCGGCTTTCTGCTGATCAGCGCACAGTTGATGCCGCTGGCCAGCGCAGAAACATCCCTTCAGCCACAGCAGGGATTGCCCGCCAACTGCCCCGGAATGCCCATCAATTACAGCAGTGAAAATCGCCAACGGCTGGAAGATTTCTACCAGCAGCGCAGCATGCAGCCGGCCTGGGTAAACCCCGGCCAGCTTGAAGCGCTCGCCACCCAGCTGGAGCAGCTGGCCGACGACGGACTGAATCCGGCCAACTACCAGCTGCAAAACATTCGTCAGCTGATCGCCCACCCCGCCACCCCGGCAGCCCGGCCGGATTGCCGGGATCTTCTCGTCAGCCAGGCCTACCTGCAAGCGCTGCATGATCTCAGCCGTGGCCGCCTGCAGCAGAGCGCGATCGAGCCGCTCTGGCATTCCGAGCTGACACCGCCGCCGAGCAGCTCGGTCACGCTGAGCCCAAACCAGCTGGCGCTGAATGACTTGCCGCAGGCCTTCAACGAAGCCCGCCCAAACACCTTCCAGTACCAGCGCTTGCGCCAGAGCTATGCACAATTGCGCCAGCGTGCCTTGCCCGACTGGCCAAAAATTGCCGGAGGGCCGCTGCTCAAGGCCGGTATGCGGGATCCGCGCATCCCGGCCATAGAAGAACGCCTGATCAGTGAAGGCTACCTGCCGGCCAGCGCCGCCAACCCGACCGACACGCAATACGGCCCGCAGGTCTTGGCGGCGATGCAGGAATTCCAGCGCCGCCATGGCTTGCAGCCTGACGGGATCATCGGCCCCGGCACCCTGACGGAGCTGAATGTCAGCGCTGCCCAGCGCCGCGACCAGCTGCGCATCAATCTGGAACGCTGGCGCTGGATCACCCCGGATATAGAGGCCGAGTCACTGCTGGTCGATATCGACGGTGCCCATCTGAGCTATTACCGCGATCAGGACCTGATCTGGAAAACCCGCACCCAGGTCGGTCGCGCCGAGCGCCAGACGCCATCACTCAAGTCGATGCTGACGCGACTGACGCTGAATCCGACCTGGACGGTGCCACCGACCATCCTCAAGAAGGACAAGCTGCCGGCGATTCGCGCCAATCCCGACTTTCTTGCCGAGCACGAATTGCGCGTGCTGGATTTCCAGGGCAATGAACTGGACCCGGCCACGGTGGACTGGCAGCGGCCCGGCGGCATCATGCTGCGTCAGGACGCCGGACCGAACAACCCGCTGGGGCAGATGGCCTTGCGCTTTCCCAATCCCTTCTCGGTGTACCTGCACGACACACCGAGCCAGGCCCTGTTCGCCAAATCACCGCGCACCTTCAGCTCCGGCTGTGTTCGCGTCGAAGGCGTCAACCGGGTGCTGGAACTGCTGCTGACACCTGCCGAGCAACAACAGGTCAGTGACATGCTGGCCAGTGGCCGCACCGTGGAGTACCGCTTGCCACGTCAGGTGCCGATTGTCATGGCCTACTGGACTGCAGAAGCGGACGAGAACGGACAGCCGCTATACCGCCCGGATATCTACGGGCATGATGCCAGGCTCGTGGCAGCGCTCAACGCGGCAACCCGCTGAGCCCTGCAGCCTAAAGAACTGATCCGCAATACCCAGCCCAGGAGATTCAATTCATGCAAATCGGCAGCGTAATGTTTCTGTTCGTCGGTCTCGCCATCGCCCTATTGTTCATGGGCTTCAAAGTCGTACCGCAAGGCTATCAGTGGACCGTGGAGCGCTTCGGCCGTTATACCAACACGCTCAAACCAGGCCTGAACATCATCGTGCCGGTGGTGGACAAGATCGGCCGCAAGCTCAACGTGATGGAAAACGTACTGGACATTCCACCCCAGGAAGTCATTACCTCCGACAACGCCACGGTGCAGATCGATGCCATCTGTTTCTTCCAGATCATCAATGCGGCGCAGGCGGCCTACGAGATCAACCACCTGGAACACGCCATCCGCAATCTGGTGATGACCAATATCCGCACCGTGCTCGGCTCCATGGAGCTGGACGCCATGCTCAGCCAGCGTGACGCGATCAACGAGCGCCTGCTGCGGACCGTCGATGAAGCCACCGCGCCCTGGGGCATCAAGATCACCCGTATCGAAATCAAGGACATCAGCCCGCCCGCCGATCTGATGGCGGCCATGTCCGGACAGATGAAGGCCGAACGCATCAAGCGTGCGCAAATCCTCGAAGCCGAAGGTCTGCGTGCCGCCGCCATTCTCACCGCCGAAGGCAAAAAGCAGGGGCAGATTCTCGAGGCTGAAGGTGAGCGGCAGGCCGCCTTTCTCGAAGCCGAAGCCCGTGAACGTGCCGCCGCAGCGGAAGCCGAGGCGACCCGACTGGTTTCCGAAGCGATTGCCAGCGGTAATGTGCAGGCGGTCAACTACTTCGTCGCGCAGAAATACATCGATGCACTGGGCAAGATGGCCAGCGCCGATAACAGCAAGGTGATCCTGATGCCACTGGAAGCCAGCCAGATGATCGGTTCGATCGGCGGCATCGGCGAAATCGTCAAGGCCACCTTCGGCGACAAGCAGGTCTGAGCATGTGGGACTATCTGCAACATCTGTCGTTCTGGGACTGGCTGGCCTTCGGCAGCCTGCTGCTGATCCTCGAAGTGTTCGGTGCCGGTGGTTATCTGTTGTGGACCGGAATCGCCGCGGCCATCGTCGGCCTGCTGGTCTATCTGTTTCCCGCGCTGCCCTGGGCCTGGCAATTCCTGCTGTTCGGCTGCCTGTCGATTCTCACTGCGGTGTACTGGTGGCAGCGGCAACAGGCTGCCGGCAAGCCTTCGGACCAGCCAGGGCTGAACCAGCGCGGCAGTGAATTTGTCGGGCGTACCTTCGTCCTGCACGATGCGATTGTCGGCGGCCGCGGCAAGATCAAGGCCGGCGACAGCCTGTGGCTGGTCAGCGGTAAGGATCTGCCAGCGGGCAGTCAGGTGCGCGTCACCGGGCTCGAAGGTGTGGTACTGCAGGTCGAAGAAGTTTGAACCAGCAGCAGGAAATCCTTGCGCCACTGCAACTGCACAGCAGCGCTGGTTTGCTCAACCAGCCGGGCTGGGCGCGGCAGCCGTTCTGGCAGTACCGGCGCAGTGGCGTGCCGGCTTCTGCCTGGCGCATCAAGGAATGGGATTACTACGCAGTGGTGTCGCCCGCAGGCTTCGCCATCGCCTTGACCGCCAGCAATCTCGGCTATGCCGGCCTGTACGCCATCTGCTTTGTTGATCTGGCCAGCGGCCAGAGTTACCAGAGCGAAGCCCTGCAAGTGCTGCCGCTGGCCCGTCATGCCTTTCCGGAGCAGGCTGCCGACGGCGAGATTTGCTTCCACAGCAAGCACCTCTCGCTGCATTTTGTCAGCGTCGCAGGCCAACGCCGCCTGCACTTTGCCAGCAGCCAATTGCAGGGACCGGACGGGCGTGGCATCGAAGGCGAGATCCTGCTCAGTCAACCGCCCGGGCTGGAGTCGATGAACATCGCCACTTCCTGGGCGGAAAACCGCAAGGCGTTCTACTACAACAGCAAGCTCAACTGCCTGCCAGCCAGCGGCGCTTTCGACTTCGGCGGAAAACACCATGTGCTGCAGCCCGAGCGTGATCTGGGCGTGCTGGACTGGGGCCGCGGCGTCTGGACCTACGACAACACCTGGTACTGGGCATCGGCATCCGGCTTTCTGGATGGCGTGCCGTTCGGCTTCAACCTTGGCTACGGCTTCAGCGACCGCTCGGTGGCCACGGAAAACCTGCTGGTCTATGGCGGGCGGGTGCACAAGCTGGATCAGGTCGAGTTCCACTTCGACCGCAACGACTGGCTCAAGCCGTGGCAGGTCAGCAGCAATGACCGGCGCCTGCAGCTGAGCTTCCGTCCGGCAGTCGATCGCAACAGCCGGCTCAACCTGCTGGCGATTGCCTCGGAGCAGCATCAGCTGTTCGGTTACTACAGTGGCCAGGCAGTACTCGACGATGGCCGCATCCTGCAGCTGCAGGACTTCCCCGGGTTTGCCGAGGAAGTGCGCAACCGCTGGTAAGCCGGCTCGTTACCTCGGGACTGGTGTGCAGGCTGGCAACTGCTGCGCAAATTTCCATCCTGATTACAGCCCTTGGGGTCAGACCCAGAAGGACGACACCCGCTCGATCAGCCAGTAGCTGGCCAGGCCACCAATCGCATAGGCCTGCAGTTGCACCGCCCAGCGCGGCTCGTGGCTGAGGCGCAACAAGCGGCTGAGCAACATGGCCGCAGCCAGTACCAGAGCGATAAAGGTCAGCTGCCCCAGCTCCACCCCGACGTTGAAGAACAGCAATGCCAGCGGAATGGCATTGTGCGGCAGACCGACTTCGGCCAGCGCACCGGCAAAACCGAGCCCGTGCAGCAGACCGAAACTGAAGGCCACCAGCCACGGCTTGCGTGTCGCCAGTCCGGCATGACCGCGACTGCGCTGGAGAATTTCCAGCGCGACGAAAACAATCGACAGGGCAATCGCCGCTTCCACCGGTGGACCCGGAACTTTGACGATATCCAGCGTGGCCAGCGCCAGGGTGATCGAGTGGGCGATGGTGAAGGCGGTAACGGTGAGGATCAGCTGCTTGCGGTCACGCACCACCAGAATCAGGGCGAAGACAAACAGCAGGTGATCGAAACCGGCCAGAATGTGCTCGAATCCCAGAAAGGTGTAGGTGGTGACAACTTCCAGCGGGCCCTTGCCGGGCTGCAGGGTGAATTGCGGGTCAACCGGCAGGATGCGTTCCAGCTGCTCGCTGCCATCGGCTCGCTCGACCCGCACCAGCACATCCAGCCCCAGCGGGGCCAGGCCATTGAAGCGGATCGGCTGGCCCTCCAGACCACCGGGCACATGAATTTGCCAGCGCTTGAGCAGCGCGCCGCTGGCAAAGCTGGAGGTCGGTGTTCCCCGCTGCTGTGTTCCTTGCGGAAAAGTCGGGCTGACCTTGAGTGTGGTCTGCTCGTCCAGCGCCGGCACCTTCCACAGCACCTGATAGTTTTCCGCGTCTATTTGCCGGAGCTGCAGATAGGCCGGGCGAAAGGTATCGGCCAGCGCGTCAAAGCTCAGCAGCAGACACACCAGTAACCAGCCACAGCGCATCATTGTTGCGACCCGGCCGGCGAAGCCGTGGACAGATCCGCTTCGATAGCTACTTCATACTTCTTCTGCAACTGCTCGTAGTAGGCCTGCTTGGCCTGCTGGCGCTGCTCATTCTCCCAGTCACGCTCGACCGCCTTGCGCACCTCGGACAAGCTGGCCGGCCGCCCGGGGGTCATGCTGGTGACCAATACCAGGTGCGCGCCAAAACCCGAAGGCACCGGACCGCTCCACTGCCCGACCGGCAAACCGGGTAACGCCCGGGCAAACTCGTCACCGAAATCACGGGCCAGCAAATCGGCCGGGATTGTCGCCACGGTTGTCGGCAATTGCGTGCGGTCACCCACCTGCTCCGGGCTTTCCCCGGCCTGCAGACGCTGCAAGGCAGCACTCATGTCGGCTGGCAGGTCAGCGTGCCGGTTCGGATCGAACAACACCTGGGTGAATGCCACTTCGGCAGGCAGGGCGTAGCGCCCGGCGTTCTGCTGCAGGAAGCGCTCCAGCTCGGCATCCTCCGGCGCTTGCTGGAGCGCCGACTCTTCCGCCAGCACTTCCAGCTTTTGCGCCACCCGCCGGCGAATCACCGGATCATCGCGTTCCAGCCCCAGCGCCACACCTTCGCGATACACCAGTTCTTCGCGAATCCGCGAATCCACCAGGCCTTGCAACTCCTCCGTGGTCGGCGGTCGCTGCCAGGTAGCCTGAAACGCCTGGGCGATTTCGTTGACCATCGCCTGGCTGATGACAACCCGTTCCTCACTACTGCCCTGACGGGCCGAAACCACCCCGAACAGGACAAACAGCATGAGGCCAAGAAACAGAAAATGTACCAGCGGTTCACGAAAAATCTTGCCCAACAAAATCATTTCCCCAGTAGGTTGGTTGGAAGCTCATGGCTGTTGCAGCGACGAGACCTGTATGGATTTGAACACGACCCGGGCCGGATCGGTGGCAGCACGGCCAAATAAAATCGGGCAGAGAACCCCCTGCCCGACAGAAGTGCAGCAACCAAGGCCAGGCTTTAGCCCGGGTTGTACCAGATCGGCGAAGTAACCACCCGCTCCTGCTCGGTCATCGGCACATCCGGTGTCATTTGTACCTTGTAACGCACGCTATCGTAGGCGGTCCAGCGTGGTGTCGGAATCTCCACGGCACGCAGGTAGTAGTAGGCGCGCTGGGCCGGATCGAACTGCGGGTCGGTGAAACTGCCAACCAGTTCAGTTGCGCCAATGCTGTTCTGGTAGGTGGCGGTGGCCAGATCAACCGTGTTGCCCACCGGCGGCAGCCTGCCATCCACTTCCTTGCGCGTGCCCTGCTCGCTCCAGGCTACATTGAAGATGCGCTCGTGGCTTTCACCCCTGGCGTCCACCCAGCCCTTGATGATCTGCGCCGCATCCAGGTTGGAGCCCTGCGGGTCCTTGAGCGCCGCAAACAGGAAGGTCGGCGCCTTGCCCGCCGGCGCTGCTTGCAAGTCACCGCCCATGGGTACACCGCGGGCATAACCGCTCGCCACCAGACTTGCCGGTTCGGCGTCCTGATTGCTGAAGTCGTAGCCGGCAAAAAAGCGTACCGATATCCGCGGACCGGATGACGCGTAGGTCTCCCGGCGCTGCATGGCATCCCACAAAGCTTCACGGGTGTTGGCCGTAGCCCATACCCCGGTAACACCGGCTCCTACCTGGGTCCAGCCGAGCCGCCGGTAACCTGCCTTGTCGGTGAACATCACGTGATTCCAGCGCTTCGGACCCGGCTGATCGGCAACAAACTTGCCCCAGAAATTATCCTCTTCACCGCCAGTGGCCAAGCCATTGTGCGTATCACTGCCGGCGACCATGCCGTACTTGAACGGGTTGCTGCCGAACTGCTGCTGCAGACGCAAGCCGGCAGTCAGCGCGGTGCGCAGGTACTCTCCCTTGAGGTCGGCCTTTTCCTTCGGCACACCATTGAGGTTGGCCGTGTCCCAGATACCGAAGTTGGCATATTCATCATTCGGCGACAGCAGCGGATGAGTCTCGCTGGTGCCCTTGATCTGGTACACCTCGAACAGCGGCTCCCAGCGCGCACGGTCTTCCACCCATTGTCTGGTCAGCGGCTCGCCGTTGTAGCGCTTGTCTTCGAACATCTGACCGTTAGACAGGTTGCCATTGTGCGGGATGGCCAGCACCTTGCCGCCGGTCTTGCTTTCCCAGGCCGCCAGCCAGGCCCACAGGCTTTCCGGGTCGATGCCCGGCACCTTCGGATCGGCACTGACGAAGGTGGTCAGCGGCGGCGTATCGCGGGTCTTGTCGGCACCGTCGCGGAAGATCACGTTGCGGTGCAGGTTGTTGCCATCGGTGCCGTTGGACGTCCACTCATAGGCGATAAACGCGGTGAACTTGCCCGGCTCGTTGTACTTTTCCATGATATCGACGTTTTTCTGCCAGGCCGACATCATCCACTTCGGATTCATGAACACCTTGGGCAGGCTGCGCGTGGCCTGTGCATTGATCACCTCGCGCGCGGCATCCGCGGCTTGCTGACCGCCGCCGTCCATCATTGCGCCCCAGCGCTTGACCGTTGGATCGGCCATCAGTTCGGGGTTCTGTTCGCGTACCAGATTGATCGTACCCATGCCGTCGGAATGGTCGGTCAGTGCCATCCAGTCCAGCGGCCGCTGCAGCCTGGCCATCGCACCAGTGCTGCTTCTGACCTCTTCGCCACGGGCAAAACGCACTGCCTGCTCGGGTGGCAGGGTGGTTCCGGCCAGCCCGGCATCACCCGACCAGCCGGAGTGCACATGTTCATCACCCCAATACACCTTGTCCGGCAAACCCGTAGCAGCTGCAGCGGCAACGCTGGCCGAGCAGCCCATGGCGACGATCAGCAGGCCGGGAACCCGATAAATTCTGCGCATGATGCATCTCCGGTGGTGGCTGCGGGCTGGCCTTGTATTTCGTCAGCAGGACTGGCGGATTGCGCCAGGCAAACGGCTCGCATGCGGAAGTCTAGCTCAGCGCCGGTAATTGCCAGCCGAAACCCGCAAAGCGTGCTCGGTCGTCAGCTTCCGGCCAAACAAAACCCTGGCTGCAGAAAATGAAAAGGGCGTAATCCTCGCGGATTACGCCCTTTTCGGCAGGTCAGGTAATCAGAAGTTGTACATCATGCCCAGATTGACGCTGGAGAGACTGGTTTCGTAGAAGTCGATGTTGTTGTCCTGTTTGCCATAGGCAAAGGTCCCCAGCGCCTTCCAGTCTTTCAGCCCGAAGGGCTCGATATAGGCAGCCGTCAGCGATGCACCGTAGCTGTCCTGCTGCTGCTTCTTGCCATAGATCGGGTTGTAGTCATCGCTGCTCATGGTGCTGACCACTGCGGTGGCGCTCAGTGCCCAGTCCTGAAAGCCGGTGTAACGGTAATCGAACTGCATGGCGTAGCCATCCATCGCCATCGCATCACCGTCCAGATTGGCGTCGATGTAGCTGTAGGTCGAGACGAACATACTGTCCGGGCTGAGCTGTGCGTTATAGGTAAAATCCAGCTTGCCGAAATCACCGTTGCGATCCAGATCATTGATCTGTTGCGCATTCAGGCCCAGCCCGCCGTCTACCACCGGGGTCACGCCGCTGAGTTCCTTGTCCAGATCGATGGTGCGATGGGTGTAGGTGATGTCGAAGTCGGACTCCATGATGTGTTCCCAGCCCAGGCGCATGCCGTTGCTGGTCTGGTCGGTCCGGCTACGCTTGGCGTTGACCACATAGGGGTCTTTGTAAACCTCACGCTCGGCGGAAGCCAGCAGGCTGGCGCGCAGGTTGCCGAGCGAGCCGACACCCTGACGGATGCCAACGCCCATCGAACCGTCTTGCGTAAGGAAGTCGTCCAGTTCGGTACCGCCAAATATCTGCGTCCGCGAATCGGCAAAGGTGTACGACAGCTCGAATGCAGGAGTTACCCGGCTGTAGTTCTTGCTATCCGGCGAGCTGGTTACCGAATTGATGCGCCTGTCACTGACGTCCGTACCGCCGACGCTGGCCAGCATGTTGCTTTCCATCGAGTTGGCAGAGGCTCCGAGAAACACGAAGCCCTTGAGACCGTCCTTCTGCGGAATCTTGTCAACGGCATGTGCACTAAATGCCATGGCGCTGCCCACGGCAACAAAAAGCAATTTCTTCATTTTGTTCACCCCGATCTGTTGTTGTTCGATTGTTACAAAATCTGTCCTGACCGGATGATGATGGCAGAGACTTGCGCAACTGCCTAGCTGCAATCACCGGCCAAGCCGGGCCGCCCCTGAGACGGCCCGGGTATTTCTGGCCGGCTGCCGAGAGCACTACTGGTAGTCAGACAGCGGCACGCAGGCACAGAACAGATTGCGGTCACCGTAAACGTTGTCAACCCGGTTTACGGTCGGCCAGTACTTGTGCAGACGGGTATGTGTCGTCGGGCTGACGGCATGCTCGATGCTGTACGGCCGCTCCCACACGCCGATGACATCCGCCAGTGTGTGGGGTGCGCGCTTGAGCGGGTTGTCTTCGGCCGGCCACTGGCCTTCCTGCACTTTGGCGATCTCGGCACGGATGCTCAGCATGGCTTCGATAAAGCGATCCAGCTCGTGCTTGGATTCGCTTTCGGTGGGCTCGATCATCAGCGTACCGGGCACCGGGAAGGACATGGTCGGCGCATGGAAGCCGTAGTCCATCAGGCGCTTGGCCACGTCTTCCTCGCTGATGCCGGTTTCCGCTTTCAGCGGACGCAAGTCGAGGATGCACTCGTGGGCGACCCGACCGTTACGCCCGGCGTAGAGCACCGGAAAGGCTTCACCGAGGGCCTTGGCCAGGTAGTTGGCATTGAGGATCGCCACCTCGGTGGCATCGGCCAGTTGCGGGCCCATCATGGCGATGTACATCCAGCTGATCGGCAGGATGCTGGCGCTGCCCCAGGGCGCGGCGCTGACCGCACCGTTGCCGGGGTTCGGGCCCTTGATCGGCACCACCGGGTGGTTGGCGACGAAGGGCGCCAGATGCGCCTTGACGCCGATCGGGCCCATGCCCGGGCCGCCACCGCCGTGGGGAATGCAGAAGGTCTTGTGCAGGTTCATGTGCGACACGTCGGCGCCGATATCCGCGGGGCGGGTCAGGCCGACCTGGGCGTTGAGGTTGGCACCATCCATGTAGACCTGGCCGCCGTGACTGTGGATCACCTCGCAGATTTCACGAATGCCTTCCTCGTACACGCCGTGGGTCGAGGGGTAGGTGGCCATCAGGCAGGCCAGCTGCTCACCGGCTTCGGCCGCTTTCTTCTTCAGGTCTGCCAGATCCACGTTGCCCTCATCATCGCAAGCGACGATCTGTACCCGCATGCTGGCCATCTGTGCCGAGGCCGGGTTGGTGCCGTGGGCCGAAGCGGGAATCAGGCAGATATTGCGATGCGCATCGCCACGGCTCTCGTGGTATTTGCGGATCGCCAGCAGGCCGGCGTATTCACCCTGGGCGCCGGAATTGGGCTGCATGCAGATGGCATCGAAACCGGTGATGGCGCACAGCCAGCTTTCCAGTTCCTCGATCATCAGGCGATAACCTTCGGCCTGCTCGACCGGCACGAAGGGGTGCAGGTTGGCGAACTGCGGCCAGGTGATCGGGATCATCTCGCTGGTGGCGTTGAGTTTCATGGTGCACGAGCCCAGCGGAATCATCGCCGTGTTCAGCGCCAGATCCTTGGTTTCCAGCTGCTTGAGGTAACGCAGCATTTCGGTTTCGCTGTGGTGGCTGTTGAACACCGGATGGGTCAGGTAGGCCGAACTGCGCTCCAGTCCCGCCGGGATACCGCTGGCAACGCCGGCAGCATCCAGCGCGGCCACGTCCAGACCATGCTCTTCGCCGAGGAACAGATCGAACAGGTTGGCCACGGTATCGGCGCTGCAGGTTTCATCCAGGCTTACCGCCAGCACATCCTCACCGATCACCCGCAGGTTGATGCACTGGATGTGCGCACGGGCGAGGATTGCTGCCTGCTGGTTGCCGACCTGCACGGTCAGCGTATCGAAGAAGTGGTTGTTCAACCGCTTGAAGCCTTTTTGCTCAAGGCCGGCGGCAAGGATCGCGGTCAGCCGCTGCACCCGCTGGGCAATGCGCTTGAGGCCCTGCGGGCCGTGGTAAACCGCATACAGACTGGCAATATTGGCCAGCAGCACCTGCGAGGTACAGATGTTCGAGTTGGCCTTCTCGCGGCGGATATGCTGCTCGCGGGTCTGCAGTGCCAGACGCAGCGCACTGTTGCCGCGGGCATCCTTGGACACACCGATGATGCGGCCGGGGATGGCGCGCTTGTACTCGTCGCGGCAGGCGAAAAAGGCCGCGTGCGGGCCGCCGTAGCCCATCGGCACACCAAAGCGCTGTGCCGAACCGAAAACCACATCGGCGCCCAGCTCGCCCGGTGGTGTCAGCAGCAGCAGCCCGAGAATATCGGCGGAAACACAGGCCAGCGCCTGCTGCGCGTGCAGCTGATCGATCAGCGGCTTGATGTCACGGATTTCGCCCTGGCTGTCGGGGTACTGCAGCAGGCCGCCGAACACCTGGTAATTGGCCAGGTTGTCCACGCTATCGATGGCCAGCTCGAAGCCGAAGGCCTCGGCACGGGTCTGCACCACGGAAATGGTCTGCGGATGGCAATTCTGGTCGACGAAGAACAGATTGCTCTTGCTCTTGGCCACGCGCTTGGCCATGGCCATGGCTTCAGCCGCAGCGGTGGCCTCATCGAGCAACGAGGCGCTGGCCAGATCGAGCCCGGTCAGGTCGATGGTCAGCTGCTGGAAGTTCAGCAACGCTTCCAGGCGGCCCTGGGCGATTTCCGGCTGGTAGGGCGTGTAGGCGGTGTACCAGCCCGGATTTTCCAGCACGTTGCGCAGGATCACCGTGGGCGTCAGGGTGCCGTGATAGCCCATGCCGATCAGGCTGGTCCACACCTCGTTCTGCGCGGCATAGCCACGCAGCTTGGCCAATGCGCCCTCTTCGTCCAGCGCGGCCGGCAAGCCCAGCGGGCCATTCAGGCGAATCGCCGGCGGCACGGTCTGCGCGATCAGTTCGGCGCGGGTGGCCACCGCCAGGCTGCTGAGCATGGATTGCTGCTCGACGGCATCCGGTCCGAGATGGCGACCGAGAAAGGCTTCGGATTGCAGCTGGGCGAGCGAAGGGGATTGCGACATGGGGCTAAACCTCAAAAATGACAAAGCCCCATCGTCTATGGGGCTGGCGAAACTTCTCGGGCAATCTGCCCCCTGGGACGGGGGCTATCCGTCAGGCGTCGGCAGCGGCCTGATAGGCTGCCGCATCCAGCAACTGGTCCAGCTCGGCAACAGTGGCCGGCTTGAGCTTGAAAAACCAGTTGGCGTAAGGGTCTTCATTGACCAGTTCCGGGTTATCCGTCAACGCAGCGTTTACCGCGATGATTTCACCGCTGATCGGCGCGTAGATGTCCGAAGCCGCCTTGACCGACTCGACTACCCCGGCCTGCTGCCCTGCAGCCAGAGAGGCACCGACCTCCGGCAGCTCGACAAACACCACATCACCGAGGGCTTCCTGGGCATGATCGGAAATGCCTACCGTCACACTGCCATCGGCTTCCAGACGGGCCCATTCGTGGCTGGCGGCATAACGCAGGTCAGCGGGTACATTGCTCATGTGTCATTCCTCAAATGTCAGTGGCAGCATCGGTCTGCCGGAAATTTAGCAGGTTGGGTGCATAGACCCTAGATCAAAGCCTTGCCATTACGCACAAATATAGGTTGCACCACGCGCACCGGAAACCATTTGCCACGAATCTCGACCTGGGCGCGGTCACCGGTGGCCGCCGGCACACGTGCCAGGGCGATCGACTTGCCGAGGGTCGGCGAGAAACTGCCGCTGGTGATCTCGCCATCACCAACACCCTCGACGCGGACCATCTGATGAGCGCGCAGAACGCCGCGTTCCTCCAGCACCAGTCCGACCAGACGCGGCTGGTTGCCGACACTGCGCTGGCTCTGCAGCGCGGCACGGCCGACAAACTCACGGCTGGCCGGCTCCCAGCCGATGGTCCAGCCCATGTTGGCCGCCAGCGGCGAGACGCTTTCATCCATGTCCTGGCCGTACAGGTTCATGCCGGCCTCCAGACGCAGGGTGTCACGGGCGCCGAGACCGATCGGGGCGATACCGGCGCCGACCAGCTCACTGAGGAAAGCCGGGGCCTGTTCGGCCGGCAGCATGATTTCCAGACCGTCCTCACCGGTGTAACCGGTACGCGCGATGAACCAGTCACCTTCAGGCAAACCCTGGAATGGCTTGAGCTGGTTGATCAGCGCCGCACGCGCCGGCGATACCAGTTCGGCAGTCTTGGCGCGGGCGTTCGGCCCCTGGATGGCAAGCATGGCCAGTTCGGCACGCTCGTTGAGGGTGACATCAAAGCCGGCTGTCTGCGCCTGCATCCAGGCCAGATCCTTGTCGCGGGTGGCGGCGTTGACCACCACTCGGTAGCCATCCTCGGCAAGGTAGGTGATCAGGTCATCGATCACCCCGCCCTCTTCATTGAGCATACCGCTGTAGAGCGCCTTGCCCGGCGTGGTCAGCCGCTCGACATCATTGGCCAGCAGATGCTGCAGATAAGCCTTGGCTTGCGCGCCGGCAACATCCACCACGGTCATGTGCGAAACATCGAAGACACCACAATCGCGGCGCACCTGATGGTGCTCCTCGACTTGCGAGCCATAGTGCAGCGGCATATCCCAGCCGCCGAAGTCGACCATCTTGGCACCCAGGGCAAGGTGCTGGTCGTAAAGAGGGGTGCGTTGTCCCATAAGTGGCTCCGCAATGCGCTGGCATGTTTCAGGAGGCGCGCATTGTAACGGCAAGGTCGTTACAGGTCATCTTGCACAGATCAACGGAATTGCTCGGCAGCGGGTGATTTAACGGATCGAGCTGACCAACGGTCAGCGTTATCGATACTTTTTGTATTTAATCTGTCCAGATAACTAGAAAAAAACCGAGGCTTGCCGTGGCCGATCCACGCAGTGAACGCAGCGCTCAAAAACTGGCGGATGCCCAGATCGAACTGTTGCTCGAGCAACCGGGAAAAACGCCGACGGTCGAGCAGGTACTGCAACGTGCCGGCGTCGCACGCGCCACGTTTTATCGCCACTTCACCGACCTTGACGCCCTGCTGGCCTGGCAAGTCGAGCGCATGCTGGATGCGATTTCCGCCAGCATCGACTGGAGCAGCCATGTTCAGGAAGGATTGTTCAGCGGGCGGGTGACTCGCGCCGTACTTGAACATGCGCTGGCCAGACCCGACGTGTACCGGCTGTTCGTTACCGGCCAGGCCGGAGCCGTACCCATGGACCGCCTGTTCAGCCGTTTTTACCAGGCCTCCCTGGCCTTCCAGAAACAACGCTGCGCGCAGCTGGGCATTCAACCCGGCGCGCCGCTGGAAGTCATCTGCAGCAGCCTCAGCGGCCAGCTGATCGGCATGCTGCGCTGGATGCTGCAGAGCCCCACCGAAGTCAACCGCGAGCAGGCGGTGAGCTGGATGCGCCAGATGTTTCTGTACGGCGTGCAGCAATTCCTCGAACCTGCGGAAAGCATTCCGGGCGTCCCGCACAACTAGTCCATGGTGCCAACGGCGAGCTGAAGTCAGGCCAGCGGTTAGTTGCCCCGCAGGAGCGGCAGACACATGGCTGACGGTTGAAGCGCGAGTCGGTCAACCCCCGGCGCAAGCCGCTGGAACCGGCCGGGCTCTTTCAACCCTGTCAGCCGATGCGCCGCCCCGAGCGGCGGATCAGCACTATTACCGGCAACAGGCCAACCGCCACCAGCGTCAGCGCCGGCAAGGACGCACGCGCCCACTCACCCTCGCTGGTCAGCTCGAAAATCCGCACGGCCAGGGTATCCCAGCCAAACGGCCGCATCAGCAAAGTGGCCGGCATCTCCTTGAGCACATCGACAAATACCAGCAATGCCGCACTCAGGGTGCCGGGCAGCAGCAGCGGCAGGTACAGGCGGCGCAACATCGGCCGGCCGCTGACGCCGAGGCTGCGTGACGCTTCCGGCAAGGACGGGCGAATCCGCGCCAGGCTGTTCTCCAGCGGGCTGTAGGCCACCGCCATGAAACGGATCAGATAGGCCAGCAGCATGGCCGTCAGGCTGCCCGCCAGCAGGGGTTTGCCGGCACCAGCGAAGTGCTGGGTCAGCGGAATCACCAGCTGGTTATCCAGATAGCTGAAGGCCAGCATGATCGACACTGCGAGCATCGAGCCCGGCAAGGCGTATCCCAGATTGGCGATGCCGACCAGCGCACGCATGCGCCGGCTCGGCAACTGCCGGCGGGCAAAGGCCAGCCACAGCGCCAGCAGCACGGTCAGCACGGCGGCCAAGGCGCCAAGGTAAAGGGTATGCAGGATCAGCTCGACATAGCGCTGATCCAGATCGAAGCGGGCCCGCTGCCAGAACCACACCAGCAGCTGCAGCAGCGGAATGACAAAGGCACAGGCGAATACCAGCCCGCACCAACCGGATGCCGCCAGCGCGCGCCAGCCTCTGAGCCGGTACAGCGCCCGACTGCGTGCGCGCTCCTGCACCGGTCGCTGGGCGCCCCGCGCCTTGCGCTCGCCATACAGCACCAGCGCGACGAACAGCAGCAGCAGGCTGGCTAGCTGGGTGGCGCTGCTCAGGCTGAACAGGCTGTACCAGGTCTTGTAGATCGCCGTGGTGAAAGTGTCGAAATTGAATGCGGCCACCGCACCGAAATCGGCCAGGGTTTCCATCACTGCCAGCGCCATGCCGGCGCCGATCGCCGGTCGCGCCATCGGCAGCGCCACGCGCCAGAAGGCCTGCGTAGGTGACAGGCCGAGCACCCGCGCCGCCTCCATCAGGCCCTTGCCCTGGGCAATGAACGCCGCCCGCGCCAGCAGATAGACATAGGGGTAGAACACCAGCACCAGCACCACGATCACCCCGCCGCCGGAGCGCACCTTGGGCAAGCGCAGATCCGCACCAAACAGCTCGCGCAGCAACGTCTGCAGCGGCCCGGCAAAGTCCAGCAGGCCGATAAAGACGAATGCCAATACATAGGCCGGTATGGCAAACGGCAGCATCAGCGCCCAGTCCAGCCAGCGCCGCCCGGGGAATTCGCAGAGCGCCGTAAGCCAGGCCAGGCTCACCCCCAGCAGCAACACGCCGACACCGACGCCGAGCACCAGTTGCAGGGTATTGCCGAGCAGGCGTGGCAGCTGGGTTTGCCACAGGTGCGCCCAGATCGTCACGTCCACTTCCTGCCAGCTGAGCAGCAGCACGCTCAACGGCAGGATTACCAGCGCTGCCAGGGCAACGGCCGGTACATACCAGCGACGACGGTTCGAATGGGGCACAGGCGCTCCCGGGCACTGCAGCAACAAAGGGGCGGCCAGTATAACGGCCTGCTGCACCGCCGGTGGTGGCAATCGCGCACGCGCTCAATCAGCCGGACTGATGCCCTTGCATTCAACCCCGCACCCGCCGGCGACTTTGACCTACCCTGAGCGCATCACGCATTGTTACGGAGCCCGGCATGTCCTCTTCTGCTTACCTGAACAGCCCCTGGCCGGGCGAAGATGGCGGCCCGCAGCGTCTGCAGATACCGCGCAGCGGCAGCGGGCTGGCGCTGCAGCCGGGCGAAACGCTGGGCTGCGTGACGCGCAACACACTGATGTCGACCATGACCGTGCTCGGCGCGCCCGGTGAAGTGTACCTGCTGACCCACTCCGCGCTGCGCGCCAACATCGGCCTGCCGACCACTTCCTGCGTCGAACTGATCGACCCGCTGACCCTGCAAACCCGCTGCAAATCGCCACGCCTTAAGGGCGGGCCGATGTGGCCGGGCGGCATGGCGATCCATCGCAACGGCGATTTGTATGTGGTCTACGGGCGCTACGCACACCGGCTCAATCGTGCCTGTGAGCCGCTGGCCAGCCGGCAGCTGCCGGTGAATCTGCCGTACAACTCGTTCGTCATCCTCGACAACGGCCTGCTGGTGACCAAGAACCTTTCGGACAGCGTACCGGCGCGCATCAGTGTGCTCGATCCGCACACCCTCGAGCCGGTGTGTGCCGACATCGAATGCCCGGAGCCGTCGATAGCCCGACTGAGCAGCAGCGGCAACACGCTGTATGTGGTCGGCGTGCGCTCGATCATGCGTTACCACTGGAGCGATAGCTCACAAACGCTGCAGCGCGATCCGGACTGGCACTGCGACTATATCGGCGACAGCAGCCAGACTTACGGCTGGGACGTGGTGCTGGAAGGCGGCCATGCCTGGTTCATGGACAACGGCAAACACCGCTACGTCACCCGCATGATCGGTGCCGGCGTCAACCCGACTGCCAACCGGCTGATCCGGGTGGCGCTGGACGATGCACGCAACCGGGAAATTCTGCCGATCAGCGGCCTGCGCGGCGGTAGCGTGACCAACCCGCCCCTGCATGACTTCCAGCGGCAGATCGTGGTGGCCTATGACTCGGCCAACAGCTACCTGCGCGCCTGGCGTTTCAACCCGCAATCCCATGCGTTGACGCCACTCTGGGACAAGCACGCCTTCGGCTGCGCCAGCCACATGATCAGCTACCCCGACAGCGGCGAGCTGGTGGTCAACGATTACCGCAAGCGCGGCGAAGAAGTGGTGGTACTGAATATCGAAAACGGTGCCGAGCTGGCGCGGGTGCGCAGCGGCGGTCTGACCCAGGGCGTGGTGTTCCCCAGCAGCGGCTGGAACCGCGACCTGTACTGGTCATCCATGGGGCGGTTGGCGCGGATTTTTGTGCAGTGAAGGCGGCGGCCGGCCGTCTTGCTGCGGCAACGCTCAGTTTCCGAAGATCGACCAGCCGGTACGCTTGACCAGCATTTCCAGCGCTTCGGCACCCAGCTTGCTATTGCCTACGGTATCCAGCCCCGGCGACCACACGGCAATCGAAGCCTTGCCTGGCGCGATGGCCAGAATGCCGCCGCCGACACCGCTCTTGCCCGGCAAGCCGACGCGGAAGGCAAATTCGCCGGAGCCATCGTAGTGTCCGCACATCAGCATCAGTGAATTGATCCGCCGCGCCCGCTGGGCACTGACCACTTTTACCCCGCTACTGGGATTCACCCCGTCCGCCACCAGAAACAGCCCGGCATGCGCCAACTGCTGGCAGCTCATGGAAATCGAGCAATGGTGGAAATACACCCCCAGCACCTGCTCTACCGGATGACTCAGGCGCCCGAAGGAGGCCATGAAGTGTGCCAGCGAGGCATTGCGATGCCCGGTCAGCAACTCGGAACGGGCGACATTCTCATCAATGCCGATACTCCGGTCATTGGCCAGAAAACGCACGAATTCAAGAATCTCGGCCAGGGTTTCTTTCGGTTGATGGCCCATCATGATGGCATCGGCAATCGCGATGGCACCGGCATTGATAAAAGGGTTACGCGGTTTGCCGCTCTCGTGTTCGAGCTGCACGATGGAATTGAACGGATCGCCGGATGGTTCACGGCCGACCCGTGACCACAGCCCATCACCGAGCTTGCCCAGGGCAATGGTCAGGGTGAACACCTTGGAAATGCTCTGGATGGAAAACAGCTTGTCCGCACAGCCGGCACTGAAGGTCCGGCCGTCTGCCAATACCACCGCCATGGCGAACTGGTCGGGATCGATACAGGCCAGTTCCGGGATGTAGGTAGCCACCTTGCCGCGCTCGCTACGGCTACTCAACTCTGCGTTGATTTCGTCGAGAATATCTTGCATGCCAGCCATACCCACGGGTCAACAGGAACCAGGCGCCTGGCAGCAAGTCTGGCCACGGCACACTCGAATTACTCCTGCAGGTTAACTGACGCATTGTGCGCCTGTCGTGCCTGGATAATCGTGTTGCCCTGGCAACGGGTAGTGCGTACACAGCAAAACGCCCCGTAGGTCGGGGCGTCTGGTGTAGATCTGCGCGGCTGGATCAGTTCCAGCCGGCGCGATCCATCAGCATGGTCGCCTCGACCTGACGCTTGCCGGCCACTTCCAGCGGAATGCTGTCGGCCTTGAATTCACCCCAGGCCGCCACTTCTGCTGATGGCTGAACTGCAGGGTTGGCCGGGTACTCCTGGTTCAGGCCAGCAAACAGCCCCTGCGCTTCGGCGCTGCTCATCCACTCCAGCAGTGCCTGTGCCGCCTGCGGATGCGGAGCGTACTTGGTGACGCCGGCACCCGACAGGTTGACGTGCACACCGCGATCCTGCTGGTTCGGCCAGAACAGTTTCACCTGCAGATCGGGGTTCTGCTTGTGCAGTCGTCCGTAGTAGTAGGTGTTGACCAGACCGACATCGCACTGGCCGGCATCGATGGCTTGCAGCAGCGCGGTGTCATCGGCAAACGGATCGGTAGCCAGATTGTTGACCCAGCCCTTGAGGATTTCCTCGGTCTTTTCCGCACCATGGGTTTCGATCAGGGTAGCGGTCAGCGACTGGTTGTAGACCTTCTTGCTGGTACGCAGGCACAGCCGGCCTTCCCAGTTGGCATCCGCCAGTGCTTCGTAGGTCGACAGTTCTTCCGGAGTGACCCGCTCTGTGGAGTAGGCGATGGTCCGCGCGCGCAGTGACAGCCCGGTCCAGGCACCATTGGCGGAACGGTACTGCGGCGGGATATTGGCTTCGATGGTCGCGGACTGGAGTGGCTGCAGCACGCCCTGCTGTTCGGCCTGCCATAGGTTGCCGGCATCCACGGTAATCAGCAGATCGGCCGGCGTGTTCTGGCCTTCGGCCTTGAGCCGGGCCAGCAACGGCGCTTCCTTGTCAGTGATGAACTTGATCGGCACGCCGGTCTTGGCGGTATAGGCGTCGAACACCGGCTTGATCAGCTCGTCGATACGTGAGGAGTACACCACCACTTCGTCGGCAGCCAGACTTGGCGTACTCAACAGACAGGCAGAAAGAGCAACAAACAGCGAGCGATGAAACAGCATGGCACCTACCTCGGTCATGATTCTTTTGCGAATGATAGCAAATCTCATTTGCAAAGAGTACCAGTCAGCGCGATTCAGCTCGTCTGCGGCTCCACACGGGCCAGTTCCGGCAAATCGCCGCTCAGGCCGAGCGCCTGACGGACAAACAATGCCTTGGCTTCGGGCAGCCCGTTGACCAGACTGAGCCCGGCGTTGCGCAGCCAGCGCAGCGCTGGTGGCGTGGCCTGGAACAGTCGCTCGAAGCTCTCCATCGCCGCCATCATCGCCAGGTTGTGCGGCATGCGCCGCCGCTCGAAACGACTGAGCACCCGCTCATCGGCCAGCCGCTCACCGCGCTGCAAGGCATGCAGCAGCACTTCAGCCAGCATCGCCGCATCGAGAAAGCCGAGATTGACGCCCTGCCCGGCCAGCGGATGAATGGTGTGCGCCGCATCCCCGACCAGTGCCAGCCCCGGCTCGACATAGCGCTTGGCATGCCGCTGGCGCAGCGGGATGCACAGGCGCGGATCAACCTGCAGCACCTGGCCCAGACGCTGCTCGAAGGCCTTGCCCAGTTCGGCGGCGAAGGCAGCGTCATCCAGCGCCATCAGCTGCTCGGCATGTTGCGGAGTACAGGACCAGACGATCGAACACCAGTGCTGGTCGCCGTCGCGCTGCAATGGCAGAAACGCCAGCGGACCGTCATCGGTGAAGCGTTGCCAGGCGGTGCGCTGGTGCGGCTTGGCACAGCGCACGCTGGTGACCAGCGCATGGTGCAGGTAATCCCACTCACGGGTGGCACAGCCGGCCAGCCGGCGTACCGCCGAGTTGGCGCCATCGGCGGCAATCAGCAAGGGCGTCTGCAATTCACGTCCATCCGCCAGCTTGAGCTGCCAGCCTTCGGCATTGCGCCGCAATGCCTCCAGCCGCGCCTCACCGAGCACCTGCACACCACTGGCCAGCAGCTGTTCGAGCAGGGCATCCTGAATCACCCGGTTTTCAACGATATGCCCCAGCAGTTCGGCATGCACGCTGGCGGCCGAGAAATGGATATTGCCGGTGCCGCTGCCGTCCCACACCTGCATTTCCGCATAGGGACTGGCGCGCCGGGCGAGAATCCCCTCCCAGGCACCCAGTCGCTCGAGGATGCGCTGGCTGGCCATCGACAGCGCGCTGACCCGTGGCTCGAAGGGCGTCTGCGGATCGAACGGCTTGACCTGCAGCGGGCCACCATCGAGCAGCAGAATATTCAGCCCGCTGTCCTTCAGCGCCAGCGCCAGGGCACTGCCAACCATTCCGGCACCCACAATGATCAGATCGGCTTGCATCATTTCTCCCGGGCTATTGAGGACGTATGCCCAGACCCATGGCCTGACGGGCAAACCAGCGCTTGGCCGGCGGAAACAGGTCAAGACCGAGCAGACCCAGATTGCGCCCGGCGGCCAGCAGCGGCTGGTCATTGGAAAATAGCCGGGTAACCCGGTCGGAAAAGCCTACCGTAAGATTCTGGTCCAGCGCCTGACGCTGCAGATAAGCCTGCAAGGTAACAAAGTCACCTACCGGCGCCTGGCTGTCGAGCAGGGTTTCGGCCAGACACAGGGCATCACGCAGCGACAGGTTATAGCCCTGACCGGCAATCGGATGCAGGCTGTGCGCCGCATTGCCGAGCAGCACCAGATGCGGACGCACCTGCTCGCTGGCTTCGATCAGTTGCAACGGATACAGATGGCGACTGCCTACCTGCTTCAATGCGCCCAGCCGGTAACCGAACACCTGCTGCAGCTCGGCGAGAAACTCGCGGTCACCCAGCTGCAGCAAGCGCTCTGCATCCTTGCCCGGACGCGTCCAGACCAGCGCACAGCGGTTATCCGGCAACGGCAACAGGGCCAGCGGGCCTTCTTCGGTGAAGCGCTCGAAGGCCTGCCCGGCATGGGCCTCAGCCGGGGTGATATTGGCGATCAGTGCGGTCTGCCGGTAAGGCGTGGTCTGCACGGCAATGCCCAGCTGCTCGCGCAGCCCCGAGCGGCCACCGTCGGCCAGCACAGCCAGGTCGCAATCCAGAGTGCTGGCGTCATCCAGGGTCAGCCGGTAGCCGTCATCCAGCGCTTCCAGCGCATCAACCTGCGCCGGGCAGCGCCACTCGACCACTGCAGGGTCGAGCGCACGCCACAGGCACTGGCCGAGCCAGGCGTTTTCCACCACATAACCGAGGGCCGGCACGCCTTCTTCCGCTGCGGTCAGGCGGGTTGCACCAAAGCGGCCACGCTCGGAGACATGGATCTGCGCAATCGCCGCCACATGCCGGCTGAGCTCCGGCCACAGGCCGAAGCGCTGGTAAATCTGCTGGGTGCCATAGGACAGCGCCGAGGAGCGTGCGTCGTAACTGGGCTGATAGCTGTTGCCGGGGGCAAACGGCTCGATCAGCACAATCTTCCAGCCGCGCTGGCGGGCACCGTCCTGCAAGGCCAGCGCCAGGCTGGCGCCAACCAGGCCACCGCCGATGATCGCCAGCTGCACGCGGCTCATGCCGGCAGGGCCTGCCCGGCCATGGTGACTGCCGGCCCCATCAGCGCCTCGATCTCGGCCACCTGTTTCGGCACAGCACTGGTGAGTATCTCGCAGCCGCCTTTGGTCACTACCACATCATCCTCGATGCGCACGCCGATGCCGCGCCACTTCTTCGCCACGCGCTCGTCATTGGCCGGAATGTAGATGCCCGGCTCCACGGTCAGCGCCATGCCGACTTCCAGCTCGCGCCATTCGCCGCCGACCTTGTAGTCACCGACGTCATGCACATCCATACCCAGCCAGTGACCGGCGCGGTGCATGTAATAGGCCTTGTAGCCCTCATTGGCGAGCTGCTCCTCGAGGGTTCCGCCGAGCAGACCGAGCTCGATCAGGCCGCTGACGATCACCTGCAAGGTGGCCTCATGTGCCTCGTTCCAGTGGCGGCCGGGGGCGATCACTGCGAAGGCCGCTTCCTGGGCCTTGAGCACCAGCTCGTAGATGGCTTTCTGTTCCTGACTGAAACGGCCATTGACCGGAAAGGTACGGGTGATGTCACTGGCGTAGCAGTCGATCTCGCAGCCGGCGTCGATCAGCACCAGATCGCCGTCCTTGAGCAGTGCATCGTTCTCGCGGTAATGCAGGATGCAGGCATTGCGCCCGGCGGCGACAATCGAGCCATAGGCCGGCATCTTCGCCCCGCCCTTGCGGAACTCGTAATCCAGCTCGGCTTCCAGATGGTATTCATAAAGTCCGGCACGGCTGGCCTGCATGGCACGGATATGGGCGCGCGCAGAAATTTCCGCAGCCGCCTTCATCACCTTCACTTCGGCTGCGCTCTTGTACAGGCGCATGTCGTGCAGCAGGTGATCGAGGGCAACAAACTCGTTGGGCGGCTGCGCGCCCTGGCGCGCCTTGGAGCGGATCACATTGATCCAATCGACCAGATGGCGGTCGAACTCCGGATTGGCACCGAGGGCGTAGTAGACACGTTCACGGCCCTCGATCAGCCCGGGCAGGATGTCGTCGATATCGCCAATCGGAAAGGCGTCATCGGCCGCAAACTGGCTGATCGCGCCGTCCTGGCCGGCACGTAGGCCGTCCCACAATTCACGCTCCGGATCGCGCTCGCGGCAGAACAGCACGAATTCGCCATGGGCCCGACCGGGAATCAGCGCCATCACCGCTTCCGGCTCGGGAAAGCCGGTCAGGTACTGGAAATCACTGTCCTGCCGGTAGATGTGCTCGACATCGCGGTTGCGGATATACACCGGCGCCGCCGGCAGGATGGCAATGCTGTTGGGTTCCATCTGCGCCATCAGCGCCTTGCGCCGCCGGGCATATTCGGTCTTGGGTATGCGCAACATGAAACTCCGCCGTCAGTGGATGGAAGGTTTGGACTCTGCCGGCGCGGTCTTGCCGCACTCGGTGAACAGCAACAGCGGCGCGACCCGCAGATATTCCATGACTTCCATGTAATCGCTTTCGCCGTCTTCCGATTCTTCCAGCGCGCTCTGCACCTGGGCGATGGAGGCCAGATCCTGCAACACTTCCATGGCTTCGCTGCTCAGGGCCTGATCGGCGATGGCCATGCCGAAGCCGTTGAGAAAGCCCTGGCACCATTCGCCCAGTGCCTGAGCCCGCTCCGGCAGGGCCGTCTCATCAGTTGGCAGCAACAAGACAACGGCCATTTCCGTGCCGGTCAACTCGCCACGTACCATCTCCTGCAGGCCGATCAGCGCCTGGCGCAGGTTATCCGGCAGGCTGTCGCCCAACAGTTCGGCTGCATCCTCCAGCCAAGGTGCGGAATCGAAACCGGCACCGCCACAACTGCGGCCAAGCAACAGCCCGTGCAGCTCGGCAGGTGAAACCGGCTGGCCACTGGTAGCCAGCAAGCTGGCAAAAGAAAAATACGCTGAATTTGCATTAGGCATGGGTAACTAGGCGCAACCGTACGCGATGTCTAGAATGAGGGCTGGTATCCTAGCATCGGCAGGCGCGCCAAGACCATCGACGCGCTGCCCGGTTTGACCCCCACCCGGGAGCGTTCTATATAGTCCCCGGTCACGCAACGGCCAAAGTAGAGAGTCCATGGAAGACGCCGATCTGCAAAAACTCACAGCCAGATTCGAACTGCTGATCCAGCGTCTCGAACAGCTGAAGGCGCACAACCGGCTGCTACTGGCCAACGAAAAGGCCTGGCGCGAAGAGCGCGGGCAGCTGATCGAAAAAAATGAACTGGCTCGGCAAAAAGTGGAATCGATGATTCTGCGCCTGAAAGCCCTGGAGCAGGACACATGACCCAGAACAAAACCGTCACCGTGCACATCCTCGACAAGGAATACTGCATCGCCTGTCCTGACGACGAGCGCAGCAACCTGGAAAGTGCCGCCCGCTACCTCGACGGCAAAATGCGCGAAATCCGCTCCGGCGGCAAAGTCATCGGCTCCGACCGCATCGCCGTGATGGCCGGGCTGAACATCACCCATGAGCTGCTGCACAAGCAGGAGCGCCAGGAAAAACAGGTCAGCGTCGCCCGTGACCAGGTGCGCGACCTGCTCGACCGGGTCAATGATGCACTGACTACGGATGACACTCCGGACCTGTTCAATCCAGCGAAAAACTGACAAACCTGCTTACATGCCGTCAGCCGCTTCAGGACCACCGTCGATTGCCGGCAGAACGTTTGCAGGTATACTCGACACAGCTCCCTGGTGTGTTTGCCAGTCGGTCATGTCCCTGAGCCGATACGCAAAACCACGGGGGTTGCACGTTGGGGCAGGTGTGCATGTCCGCCTGACGGAAAGCCTTAACGCCTCCTGCAACCTCCACCTTGAACTTTCGGGTTCAAGGGCTAAACCGACAGCGGCACCTCCGGGGAGTCTCCTTTCATGATCAGCGCCGGCACGCTTTCCCGCCCGGCCCTGCGGCGGCAATTGCGCCAGGCCCGGCGCAATCTGAGCCCGACCGAACAACGCCTGGCCGCCCGCGCACTGTATCGCCAGCTGGCCCAGCACCCGCTGTTCCGCCGCGCGCGCAGCATCGCCCTGTACCTGCCCAATGACGGTGAAATTGATCCCGGCCTGTTGCTGCAGGAAGCCTGGCGCCGCGGCAAATCGGTATATATCCCGCGGCTGGCGCGCTGGCCTTCCACACACATGCTGTTTCAACGGATCAGCCCCGGCGAAACCCTCAAACCCAATCGCTTCCGCATTGCCGAACCGACAGCCAACCGGGCACGTCAGCGCAGCTGCCGGGCTCTTGATCTGATTTTCCTGCCACTGGTGGGGTTTGACGAGTTTGGCGGACGTCTGGGCATGGGCGGCGGCTTCTACGACCGCAGCCTGGCCAGCCTGCTGCGCCGCAAGGACTGGCGTACGCCGCTACTGATAGGCCTGGCCCATGAATGCCAGAAGGTTGACCGGCTGGCCGTGAGTCGTCTGGACATGCCGCTTGCGGCATGCGTTACCGACCGGCGCTGGTACCGCGCAAGACAAGCAGATCAGTAAGCGTGCAGCACTCCAACCTGTTCGGTGGCAGTCTGCCGCTCCCAAAGCGTTTGTGTGTAGCCTGTGGTGACCACGCCCAGGCCAAACAGAATAACCAGTACCCACAGTAAATCCGGCTTGCGTTTCATTTTCGTTCCAGAACGGTTTCGCTGAGCAGTGATGGCGAAAGCAACGTTTATTATTTTAATTTTCTTGCACTGCAGGGCCAGCATACACCGCACAAAGGCCTGACAACGTGAAAAGTCGCACAATTGACGCCATATAATTGGCTCACTTAAATCGTAAACAGGAAAAACCCCTAGATGCCCAGATGGTTGATGAAGTCAGAACCGGCAGAGCTGTCCATCCATGACCTGCAGAGGCTGGGCATGGCGCGCTGGGACGGGGTACGCAATTATCAGGCGCGTAACTTCGTGCGCAGCATGCAGCCAGACGAGCTGTTCTTTTTCTACCACTCCAGCTGTCCGCAACCGGGCATAGCCGGTATCGCCCGGATCATCGGCGAGTCCTATGCGGACCCGACCGCAATGGATCCGCAAAGTCACTACTACGATGCCCGCACCAGCGCCGGGAACAACCCGTGGCTGGCGCGCGATGTCGAGTTCGTCGAAGCCTTCCCCGCTATCATTCCCCTGGCGCAGCTGAAAGCCTGCCCGGCCCTGAGTGAACTGCCGCTGGTGCAGAAAGGCACGCGTCTGTCGGTAATGCCGGTCAGTGACGCACAATGGCAAGCGGTACTCAGCCTGCGCTGAGTCGTATTGGCCATCAGGCTGGCGCCAGCCCCTTGCGCCAGCATCACCTTATGCCGGCTTATCAGGCCCGCCCATGCTGATTGACCCGCTTGAGCGCTGCTCTACACTGCAGCAGTCGATTCACACCAAGGAAATCTCCTGCGATGAAAGCCGTACTCTGCAAAAGCTTTGGCCCTGCCGAAAACCTGGTTCTTGAAGAAGTCGCCAGCCCCGAGCCGAAAAAGAATGAAATTCTGCTGGATGTGCATGCTGCCGGAGTCAACTTCCCCGACACCCTGATCATCGAAGGCAAGTACCAGTTCAAGCCGCCCTTTCCGTTCTCACCGGGAGGCGAGTGTGCCGGGGTGGTGGCGGCGGTGGGTGAAAAGATTACCCACATGAAGCCCGGCGACCGGGTCATGGCCCTCACCGGCTGGGGCAGCTTCGCCGAGCAGGTGGCCGTGCCGGCCTACAGCGTCATGCAGATTCCCAAGGGCATGGATTTCAACAGCGCAGCGGCTTTCGGCATGACTTACGGCACCTCCATGCATGCGCTGAAAGACCGCGGCAACCTGCAGGCCGGTGAAACCCTGCTGGTACTGGGGGCATCCGGCGGTGTCGGCCTGGCTGCCGTGGAAATCGGCAAAGCCATGGGCGCCAAGGTCATCGCCGCTGCCAGCAGCGCAGAAAAACTCGCCGTGGCCAAGGCTGCCGGCGCTGACGAACTGATCAACTACAGCGAGGCCAGCCTCAAGGATGAAGTGAAACGCCTGACCGGCGGCGCCGGTGCCGATGTGATCTACGACCCGGTAGGTGGCGACCTGTTCGATCAGGCGATCCGCTCGATTGCCTGGAACGGCCGCCTGCTGGTGGTGGGCTTCGCCAGCGGACGGATTCCCGAGCTGCCGGTCAATCTGGCGCTGCTCAAGGGTGCGGCAGTCGTCGGCGTATTCTGGGGCTCGTTTGCCCAGCGCCAGCCGCAGGACAATCTGGCCAACTTCCAGCAACTGTTTGCCTGGTATGCCGAAGGCAAGCTCAAGCCGCTGGTGTCGCAGACCTTTCCACTGGCACAAGCCGCCGATGCGATCAACGCGCTCGGTCAGCGCAAGGCCGTGGGCAAGGTTGTCGTGAAGGTACGCTAGTTAGGTTACACCCCATGTTTGCCATGTGCCTGCATGGCAAACATGGCGCCCCACCAGACTAACGATGCAGGCCCGTCAGCCTCAGGGGCGCGGTGCATAGGCAAATACATCGGCGCGCATCTGTGCCGGATCCATCCCCGCCTCGACCAGCGCATCCAGCGTCGCATAGATCATTGCCGGTGAGCCGCTGGCATACACATGCAGGTCCTTGAGATCGGCAAAGTCCTGACGCACCGCTTCGTGCAACAGACCTTTGCGCCCCGCCCAGTCGTCCGCATCGCTGACCACCTGATGCAGGTGCAGATTGCTCATCTGCTGCCATTCATCCCAGTGCGGCACCGTGTAAAAATCTTCCGCCTGCCTGGCACCCCAATAGAGATGTATCGGATGGGTAAAGCCAACGGCACGGCAATGCTCAACCAGACTTTGCATCTGCGCCATGCCGGTGCCGGCTGCCAACAGCAACAAAGGGCCATCCGGCAACTGCGCCAGATGGGTATCGCCAAACGGCAACTGAACCCGTACCAGTCGCTCACGCTGCAACTGTTCGATCAGGCTCTGCGGGCGCTCTTCAACAGCCAGGATATGCAGCTCCAGCTCACGCCCCTGATGTGGAGCCGAGGCAATGGAAAACGCCATCTGCTCGCCGCCAGCGTCTTCGAGCAGCAGGTACTGCCCGGCATGGTAGCGCGGCGGCTTGCCAGCCGGTGCCAGCAGGCGCACGCGCCAGACATCCCCACCCAGCTCGCTGCATTCCAGCAGCTGGCACGCGGCACGGCGCAGCGGCAATTCACCGGCCGCCAGCACGCCATACCATTGCAAGACGCAATCCTGTTCCGGCTCGGCCAGACAGGCAAATACTTCTCCGTGTTCATGGCTGGCACCGGCCTGGCGCACCCGGCCCTCGACCAGTAGCGCCGCGCAAATATGGCAATTGCCGTTACGGCAACTTTGCGGGCAACTCAGGCCCTGACGCCGTGCCGCATCCAGCAGGCGCTCGCCCGACTCCACATTGAGTACCAGCCCCGAAGGCTGCAGGGTGACTTTCATCAATCGATTCCCAGTTCCGCCCACAAGGCATCAACGCGCTGCTTGACCGCCTCATCCTGCACTATGGCACGACCCCACTCGCGCGTGGTTTCGCCGGGCCACTTGTGGGTGGCATCCAGCCCCATCTTGCTGCCCAGACCGGACACCGGCGAGGCGAAGTCGAGATAGTCGATCGGCGTATTGTCGATCAGCACGGTATCGCGCTTGGGATCCATGCGCGTGGTGATGGCCCAGATTACATCGTTCCAGTCACGGGCATTGATGTCGTCGTCGGTGACGATGACAAACTTGGTGTACATAAACTGGCGCAAAAATGACCACACGCCGAGCATCACCCGTTTGGCATGGCCGGGGTACTGCTTCTTCATGGTTACCACTGCCATGCGGTAGGAACAGCCTTCCGGTGGCAGGTAGAAATCGGTGATCTCGGGAAACTGCTTCTGTAGCAGCGGCACGAACACCTCGTTCAATGCCACGCCAAGGATCGCCGGCTCATCCGGTGGCCGCCCGGTGTAGGTGCTGTGATAGATCGGACTTTTGCGTCGGGTGATGCGCTCCACGGTAAATACCGGGAAGCGATCCACTTCGTTGTAGTAACCGGTGTGATCTCCGTACGGCCCCTCGTCGGCCATTTCGCCTGGATGAATCACCCCTTCCAGCACGATCTCGGCACTGGCCGGCACTTGCAGATCACTGCCACGGGCCTTGACCAGCTCGGTCTTGTGGCCGCGCAGCAGACCGGCGAAGGCGTACTCGGAAAGGCTGTCCGGTACCGGCGTCACCGCACCGAGGATGGTTGCCGGATCCGCACCCAGCGCCACGCAGACCGGATAGGGCTTGCCCGGAAACTTCTCGCACCAGTCACGAAAATCCAGCGCACCACCGCGGTGGCTGAGCCAGCGCATGATCACCTTATTGCGCCCGATCACCTGCTGGCGGTAGATACCCAGATTCTGCCGCTCTTTATTCGGCCCTCTGGTGATAGTCAGCCCCCAGGTGATCAGCGGCGCCACGTCGCCCGGCCAGCAAGTCTGAACCGGCAGCTTGCCCAGATCGACGTCATCACCTTCTTCGATCACCTCCTGGCAGGGCGCGTCCTTCAGCACCTTGGGCGCCATATGCAGCACTTTGCGGTACAGCGGCAGCTTGGACCAGGCGTCTTTCAGGCCTTTCGGCGGCTCCGGTTCCTTGAGCATGGCCAGCAGCTTGCCGATTTCGCGCAGTTCGCTGACCGCCTCTGCCCCCATGCCCAGCGCCACCCGCTGCGGCGTGCCGAACAGATTGCCGAGCACCGGCATGTTGAAACCCTTGGGATTCTCGAACAGCAGCGCCGGGCCCGCCTTGCGCAGGGTGCGGTCGCAGATTTCGGTCATTTCCAGCACCGGCGACACCGGAGTCTGGATACGCCTGAGCTCGCCGCGCTGTTCCAGACCACTGATAAATTCGCGCAGATCGCGATACTGCATGCAATTGCCCCGTCCAGGCCGAGCAGAGAGAAGTGGGCAAAGTTTACCGCCGAACCCGGCTATGCAGAAGCAAAAGCCGGAAACGACAAGGCCGGGTTGCCCCGGCCTTGTCTGCTACAGCAACAAACCACGCGTTACTTGCTGCGCTTCATGGACATGAAGAACTCGTCGTTGGTCTTGGTGTCCTTGAGCTTGTCGAGCAGGAACTCGATGGCGGCGATTTCGTCCATCGGATGCAACAGCTTGCGCAGGATCCAGATGCGCTGCAGTTCTTCCGGATCGGTCAGCAGCTCTTCGCGACGGGTGCCGGCACGGTTGATGTTGATCGCCGGGAACACGCGCTTCTCGGCAATCCGCCGCTCCAGCGGCAATTCCATGTTGCCGGTGCCCTTGAACTCTTCGTAGATCACTTCGTCCATCTTCGAGCCGGTTTCCACCAGCGCGGTAGCGATGATAGTCAGCGATCCGCCTTCCTCGATGTTGCGCGCAGCACCGAAGAAACGCTTGGGCTTCTCCAGCGCATGGGCATCGACACCACCGGTGAGTACCTTGCCGGAGCTCGGGATCACGGTGTTGTAGGCACGCGCCAGACGGGTGATCGAGTCGAGCAGGATGACCACATCCTTCTTGTGCTCGACCAGGCGCTTGGCCTTTTCGATGACCATCTCGGCAACCTGCACATGGCGGGTCGGTGGCTCGTCAAAAGTCGAGGCCACTACTTCGCCGCGCACGGTACGCTGCATTTCGGTCACTTCTTCCGGGCGCTCATCGATCAGCAGGACGATCAGATGACACTCGGGGTTATTCCGCGCGATGTTGGCTGCGATGTTCTGCAGCATGATGGTCTTGCCGGCCTTTGGCGGTGCCACGATCAGGCCACGCTGGCCCTTGCCGATCGGCGAGCAGAGATCGATCACCCGACCAGTCAGGTCTTCGGTGGAGCCGTTGCCAGCTTCCATGACCAGACGCTTGGTCGGGAACAGCGGCGTGAGGTTTTCGAAGAGGATCTTGCTCTTGGCATTTTCCGGACGATCGTAGTTGATCGTGTCGACCTTGAGCAGGGCAAAGTAGCGCTCGCCTTCTTTCGGCGGGCGAATCTTGCCGACTATGGTGTCACCGGTGCGCAGGTTGAAACGGCGGATCTGGCTGGGCGACACGTAGATGTCATCCGGACCGGCCAGATAGGAGGAATCGGCGGAGCGCAGGAAGCCAAAGCCGTCCTGCAGAATCTCCAGCACACCATCGCCGGAAATTTCTTCGCCGCTTTTTGCATGCTTTTTCAGCAATGCAAAGATCACATCCTGCTTGCGCGAACGGGCCATGTTTTCCAGGCCCTGCTGCTCAGCGATTTCGAGCAGTTCGGTAATCGGTTTTTGCTTGAGTTCGGTCAGGTTCATGTATTGAGATTATTTAGAATTAGGGGGAGGCAAGCATTGAGCTTGGGAGGCCGCGGCGCGCGGGAAGCACTCTGGGCGCTTCGGGAAGCTATTGTGGGGGCGTCGGCGACGGCTTGCAGGAAGCAACCGCAGCAAGGGTTGCGAGCCGGAATTTAGCACCGGCCAGTGCAAGCGTCCAGCCCAGAACGCAAAAACCCCGCAATTAGGCGGGGTTTTTCTCTGAAATCACTCAGATATTGGCGTCGAGAAAGGCTGCCAACTGCGATTTGGACAAGGCACCGACCTTGGTTGCCTCGACATTGCCATTCTTGAACAGCATCAGGGTCGGGATGCCACGCACGCCAAATTTCGGCGGAGTATCCTGATTTTCGTCGATGTTCAGTTTGCACACCTTGAGCTTGCCCTGATAGGTCTGGGCAATTTCGTCGAGTACCGGTGCAATCATCTTGCACGGGCCGCACCATTCAGCCCAGTAGTCGACCAGAACCGCACCCTCTGCCTTGAGCACATCTTGCTCAAAGCTGGCATCGCTGACATTGGTGATGAAATCGCTCATAAAAATCTCCGCTACCGAAGCTGAAAGTGTGCGCCATGATAGCCCTCTCCACAGCCAATCGAAAGCCGCTATCGATTGAGCTTGACTATGACGCGGCGCAAATATCCCCATCAATTGACCGGTAACAATGAATTAACCTGCTGTGCGTTGGCTCTGGCCACCTATCGTGGCAGGATGTCGGAGTTAATGAATGGACGCTTGCGCATGCCTCGAACTGCCCCGGAAAACTTTCCCCTGATTGCCGCCATTGACCTTGGCTCCAATAGTTTTCACATGATTCTGGCCAAAACCGATCAGGGCGAGATTCGCGTCCTTGAACGTCTTGGCGACAAGATCCAGCTGGCTGCAGGCCTGGACGAACAGCGCCAGCTCAGCGAAGAAGCCATGCAGCGCGGCCTCGAGTGCCTGAGCCGCTACGCCCAGCTGATCACCGACCTGCCGCAGGGCGCCGTGCGGGTTGTCGGCACCAACGCCTTGCGCGAGGCGGTCAATCGCGACACTTTCATCCAGCGCGCCGAGGCCCTGCTCGGACACACGGTCGAAGTTATCTCCGGACGCGAAGAGGCCCGCCTGATCTATCTGGGGGTGTCGCACAATATGCCGGCATTCCAGGGCAATCGCCTGGTGGTCGATATCGGTGGCGGCAGTACCGAATTCATTATTGGCCAGAGCTTCGAGCCACTGATCATGGAAAGCCTACAAATGGGCTGCGTGAGTTACAGCCAGCGCCTGTTTCAGGATGGCAAGATCACCCCGGCACGCTATGGCCAGGCATATACCGCAGCGCGCCTGGAACTGATGCGCGTTGAGCAGGCCCTGCAGCGCCATGGCTGGCAGGAGGCCATTGGTGCCTCAGGAACCGTGCGTGCGATTGGTCTGGCGGTAAAGTCGGCGGGCCTGAGCAACGGTGAAGTGACCCTTGAAGGCATGACCTGGCTGAAGCGCAAACTGTTCAAGCTCGGCGATGTCGACAAAATCGACTTTGAAGGCGTCAAGAATGACCGCCGCGCCATATTCCCCGCCGGCCTGGCCATCCTTGAAGCGATTTTCGACGCCTTCGGCCTGCAACAGATGGTGCACTCCGAAGGCGCCCTGCGCGAAGGTGTGCTGTATGACCTGATTGGCCGGCTGCAGCATGAGGATGTTCGTGAGCGCACCGTATCGGCGCTGATGGAACGCTACCATGTTGACCCGGAGCAGGCCTTAAGGGTTGAAACCAAGGCGCTGGAGGCCTTGCAGCAAGTCGCCGGCGACTGGGATCTGCAGGAGGAGTGGCATCAGGAACTGCTGGTCTGGGCTGCCCGGGTTCACGAAATCGGTCTGGATATCGCTCACTTTCAATACCACAAGCATGGCGCTTACCTGATCGAGAACTCGGAGCTGGCAGGCTTCTCCACACAGGATCAGCAGATGCTCGCGCTACTGGTTCGCGGCCACCGCCGGGGCATCCCCAAAGATCGCTTCAGCGGCAGCGGCAGTGAAGGTGAAAAGCTGCTGCGACTATGCGTACTGCTGCGCTTTGCGATTCTTTTTCATCACATTCGCGGCAACCGTGAAGTGCCCGAAGTGCGCCTTCTGGCCAAAGCCCAGCAATTGAGCATCCGCTTTCCGCAAGGCTGGCTGGAGAATAACCCGCTGACGGTTGCCGACTTTGCCCAGGAAGCCGAGTGGCTGGCCAAAGCCGGATTCAACCTGCTGGTCAGTTGAGGCCGAGCTAACGGATTGGTAATCCGCTGCGGTTTTTGGGGCTGGCATTTACTTGAGTGCCGGACCTTGGCGCGTTCCCCTGCACTCGGCTAATGGTTTACTTGCGGTGCTTGCGCAGCGAGTCAAGAAAAGTGGGGCGCCCGGCGGGGCGCAAAAGTAACGCCCAGCCAGCCTCGATAGCCAGTCGAGCAAAGGACGCTAGTCAGAAACGGATTAGCAATCCAGTACCCCGCAGAACCCCACTAACGCGCCAGTGGCTTGCTCAGTTTTTCCAGCAACATCGCCTGCGCATCACGCGACAGCTGATTGCCGGTGGGCTGCTGGCGAATGTAGGTGCCATCGTTGTGCAGCACCCAGGCATGAGTGTTGTCGGCCAGATACATCTCAAGTTCCTTCTTGACGCGCAGGATGAGCTTCTTGCCCTCTACCGGGAAGCAGGTCTCGACCCGCCGGTCCAGGTTGCGCTCCATCAGGTCGGCACTGGACAGATACAGTGCCTCTTCACCGCCGTTGAGCACGTAGTAGATACGACTGTGCTCGAGGAAACGGCCGATCACCGAACGCACATGGATATTCTGCGAAACCCCCGGTACGCCCGGCCGCAGGCAGCACATGCCGCGCACGATCAGGTCGATCTTCACCCCGGCCTGGCTGGCCTTGTACAGCGCGCGGATGATCTTCGGATCCGTCAGCGAGTTGACCTTGAACATGATATGCGCCGGCTTGCCTTCTGCAGCAAAGGCTGCTTCCCGGGCAATCATGTCGAGCAGGGTTTTCTTCAGGGTGAACGGCGCATGCAGGAGCTTCTTCATGCGCAGGGTCTTGCCCATGCCGATCAACTGGTTGAACAGCTTGTGCACGTCCTCACACAAAATGGCGTCCGCTGTCAGCAGGCTGTAGTCGGTGTACAGCCGGGCATTGCCGGCGTGATAGTTGCCGGTACCCAGATGCGCATACTGGCGTAGCTCGGCACCTTCGCGGCGCAGAATCAGCAGCATCTTGGCGTGGGTCTTGTAGCCGACCACACCGTAGATCACCACGGCACCGGCTTGCTGCAAGCGGCTGGCCAGGGCCAGGTTGGATTCCTCGTCGAATCGCGCACGCAACTCGATCACCACCGTGACTTCCTTGCCGTTGCGCGCCGAATCCACCAGTGCATCGACAATTTCCGAGTTGGCCCCCGAGCGGTACAGGGTCTGCTTGATCGCCAGCACGTTCGGATCCTTGGCGGCCTTGCGCAACAGATCCACCACCGGGGTAAAGGATTCGAAAGGATGCAGCAGCAGGATGTCCTGCTTGGCCATCGCCTTGAACAGGTTATCGCTGTCCTGCAGCACCTTGGGAATGCTCGCGGCAAAGGGCTCGGACTGCAGTTCCGGCTGGCTTTCCAGGCCGGTCACGCTGAACAGCCGGGTCAGGTTTACCGGACCGTTGACCCGATACAGCTCGCTCTCGGCCAGGCCGAACTGCTTGAGCAGATAATCCGACAGCTGGTTCGGACAGGTATCGGCCACCTCCAGACGTACCGCATCGCCGTAGCGCCGCGAGAACAACTCGCCGCGCAGGGCGCGCGCCAGATCTTCAACATCCTCGGCATCCACCGACAAGTCGGCGTTGCGGGTCAGGCGGAACTGGTAACAACCCTTGACCGACATACCGTTGAACAGGTCATCGGCGTGGGCATGAATCATTGATGAGAGGAACACGAAATTGTCGCCAGGCCCGGCAACTTCCGGCGGCAGCTTGATCACCCGCGGCAACAGGCGCGGCGCCGGGATGATCGCCAGCCCCGAATCGCGGCCAAATGCATCCACGCCTTCCAGTTCGACGATGAAGTTCAGGCTCTTGTTCACCAGCAACGGGAACGGATGGGTCGGGTCGAGACCGATCGGTGTAACGATCGGCGCAATCTGCTCGCGGAAATAGCGTCCGACCCAGGTCTTGACCTTGGCCGACCAGTTGCGCCGGCGAATGAAGTTGACCTTGTGCTTGGCCAGCTTGGGCAACAGCACATCGTTCAGAGTGGCGTACTGGCGGTCCACCTGCTGGTGCACCAGTTCGCTGATGCGTGCCAGCGCTTGCTGCGGTTGCAGACCGTCGATACCTGCCTGCTCGCGGGCAAAGGTGACCTGCTTCTTCAGCGCCGCAACGCGAATCTCGAAAAACTCGTCGAGGTTGCTGGAAAAGATCAACAGGAACTTCAGCCGCTCCAGCAACGGATAGGACTCATCCAGAGCCTGCTCCAGCACACGGATATTGAACTGCAGCTGGGACAATTCACGGTGCAGGTACATGCCAGGGTCATCGACACCCGGAATCACCGGCGCCGGCACCGGTTCTGCCACTTCCGGCTCGGCAACCACCGGCAAAGCGGCACCGGCAACTAGTGCCTGGTCTGCCACCTCGACCTCGATTGCATCGGTAACTTCAACTTCTTGCTTGTTCATTACTGGTCCTGTGGGGTTGCTACCCCTGTTGCATGAGCTCGGCAGCCCGTTTGGCAAAATAGGTGAGAATTCCATCGGCGCCGGCACGCTTGAAGGCGGTCAGTGACTCAAGAATGACCGCTTCGCTCAACCAGCCGTTCTGGATTGCTGCCATGTGCATAGCGTACTCGCCGCTGACCTGATACACGAAGGTCGGCACACGAAATTCCTGTTTGACCCGCCAGAGAATGTCCAGATAGGGCATGCCCGGCTTGACCATGACCATGTCGGCACCTTCGGCCAGATCGGCCGCCACTTCGTGCAGCGCCTCATCGCCGTTGGCCGGGTCCATCTGGTAGGACAGCTTGTTGCCCTTGCCCAGATTGCCCGCCGAGCCCACCGCATCGCGGAACGGCCCGTAGTAGGCACTGGCGTACTTGGCCGAATAGGCCATGATCCGCACATTCGGGTAGTCGGCCAGCTCCAGGGCTTCGCGAATCGCCTGTACCCGGCCGTCCATCATGTCCGAGGGCGCCACGATCTGGGCACCGGCAGCGGCATGCGACAGGGCCTGTTTGACCAGTGCATCGACGGTGATGTCGTTCTGTACATAACCACTGGCATCGAGGATGCCGTCCTGGCCATGGGTGGTGAACGGATCCAGCGCCACATCACTGATGATTCCCAGATCGGGAAAGCGCTCGCGCAAGGCGCGAATCGCGCGCTGGGCGATGCCCTCCGGGTTCCATGCCTCGGCGCCATCCAGCGACTTCTTCTCCAGTGGCGTCACCGGAAACAAGGCTATCGCCGGAATGCCCAAGGCCACCAGCTGCGCAGCCTCCTCAAGCAGCAGATCGATCGACAGGCGCTCGACACCCGGCATCGACGGCACCGCTTCGCGGCGATTTTCTCCATCGAGCACGAACACCGGCAGAATCAGGTCATCGACACTCAGGCGTTGCTCACGGACCAGCCGCCGGGAAAACTCGTCGCGACGGTTGCGACGCAAGCGTGTGCCGGGAAACAGCCGATTGGCAGGCGTAATGCTCACAGGGACTCCAGAATCCGCAACACGGACATTAATGTGACATTCATATCCTCTTATTATGACCAATGCATGACACTGTTGTCGGCAGGCAACTGCGGAAAAACCGTTTTTTGCCACGCCGGGGAAAATCGAACTGTCCTTCCCAGTCACGACCCCAGCGGGTAGGCTGCGGGTTTTCAGCTACCCAGAGCGCCCCATGCTGCAAGCTTTCCTGCAAGACTACGGATACCTGGCGCTGTTCATCGGTACCTTCTTCGAGGGCGAAACCATTCTGGTAGTGGCCGGATTTCTTGCTTCACGCGGCTATCTGGATATCAACCTGGTGATGCTCACGGCGGCCAGTGGCGGTTACTGCGGTGACCAGCTGTGGTACTTCCTCGGACGCCGCAAGGGCCGCGAGATTCTGGCACGCAAACCGCACTGGGAGGCGCTGGGCGAAAAAGCCCTGAACCACTTGCGTCGCTATCCGGATATCTGGGTGCTGGGCTTTCGTTTCGTCTACGGTTTGCGCACGGTAATGCCGGTTGCCATCGGCATTTCCGGCTATCCGCCGCTGCGCTTTCTGCTGCTCAACGCACTCAGCGCCATCATCTGGGCAATTGTTCTGGGGACTGCGGCCTTTCATCTGGGCAGCGCCCTGGAGCTGTTGCTGGACGACATCAAGCACTATGAAATTCTGGTAATCAGCGCACTGATCATCATTGGCTGCGGGCTTTTCGGCTGGCGCCGCTTCCGCAACCGGCGCCCGTCCTGATCAGGCCGGCGCAGGCTCGCTGCGCCGCGGCAGCCAGACAAACATGCCGCTGAGCAGACTGTAGGCCAGCAACAGCAGCCAGGCCGTCTCGCCGGCCGCCACTATGCCGACCGACTGCAGCAACCACAGGGCCGGCACATTCAGCAGCAGACGGGCGAGTTCCAGCCAGCGCGCCAGCGGGCGGTTCTCCAGCCATACGCCTATCACGTACAAGCCAAAGGCAGCCCAGCACCAGCCGATCAGCAGATCAGCAAAGCCATGGCTGGCTGACACCATCAGCAGCCAGGTTATGCCCAGCACGTAGCCGGCAAACTGCAGCGCCGCATACAGCTTCTGCCCACGGCCGAGTGGCACGTCAAACTTCACGAAGTCACGCAGCTCATGCTTTTCCAGCGGATAGCGGGCGGCCACGTCAGCCGGACGCCAGCCGGTCGGCATGAACCAGATGCGCAGCTTGTCCCACCAGGAGCCGGCATGCACCGCATCGCGCCACAGTTGCGCATAAAAGTGCAGGTTGGCCCAAAGCGGATTCCAGCTGGCCAGCGGCGTGGTCACGCCATAGATCACCGGTTCTTCGTCCAGCTCTTCCTGAAAAGTTCCCAGCAGGCGATCCCAGATAATGAACACCCCGCCGTAATTGCGATCCATATAGCGCGGGTTTTGTCCGTGGTGCACACGGTGATTCGACGGCGTGATGAAAAACCACTCGAACCAGCCAAGTTTGGGGATGTGCCGGGTATGTACCCAGAACTGGTAGAGCAGGTTCAGTGAGCCAACGGTAATCAGCACCACGGGCGGAATACCGATCAGCGCCAGCGGCAGATAAAAAATCCAGCTGAGCAGAAAGCCGGTGCTGGTCTGGCGCAGGGCGGTCGTCAGGTTGTAGTCCTCGCTCTGGTGGTGCACCACGTGCGAAGCCCAGAACACATTGCGCTCATGACCGAAACGGTGACTCCAGTAGTAGCAGAAGTCATACAGCACAAAAGCCAGCACCCAGACCCAGGGCGATTCAAGGGAAAACTGGAACAGCGCAATCCGTTCCCAGATCAGCAGATAGACGATCAGCCCGAAGCCCTTGGTCAGCAGCCCGCTGGCCTGCGAGAGCACACCGGCGCTGAGGCTGTTGATGCTGTCTGCCAGCCGGTAGGTGCTGACCCCGCGCCAGCGGTCGGCGAGCAACTCCAGCGCAATCAGCAGAAAGAAAAACGGAATTGCATACAGCACGTAATTCATGATTTCCCCGTAGAGTTAGCGCCAGCCAGCGGCTAGGATGGCGTAAGTCCCAATCTGCATCCTAGCGCAACTCGGGAGTAAGGCATGCGGCAGGAAACGACAACCTGAAGGTCATTTGGCGACAATATGCGCAAATTGTTCAAATACAGCCTGATAGGCCTGACCTTGCTCAGCTGCGCCGCCCTGCTCGGCCTTTATCCCTATCGCGCCGCCCTGCTGCCACAGCCCGTGCAACCCGCGCAAATCAAGCAGCAACTGGCAGACCATCTGACCCTCTTCACGCCGCCGCAAGGCAGCGGCCCCTTTCCCACCGTGCTGGCCTTTCATGGCTGTGGCGGACAACGCCAGAGCATGGTCGACAACCTGAATAGCTGGCTGTTACCGGCCGGCTATGCCGTGCTGTTTGTCGACAGCTTTGCTGCACGCGGCATCCGGGACTGGCAGCCGGTCTGTGATGGCAAGCTGTTATGGGGCAACGAGCGGGCGCAGGATGTTTACGCCGCGCTGGAACTGGCCGCCGCCATGCCGCAAGTCGATGCCCGGCGCATGGCCGTCATGGGCTTCTCCCACGGCGGCTGGGCGATTCTGGACGCCCTGGCCTATGGCGGTGCAGCCGGACACGGCTTTGCCCGGCCGGATCCGGATGTGCTCAAACTGCTCCGCGCCGCCGTCACCTATTACCCTTTTTGCGGCTATCCGGCGCAACTGCGCATTGCCAGTCAGGCACCACACGACATTCCACTGCTGATGCTGCTGGCCGGCCAGGACAGCGTCACCGATCACCAGCAGTGCCTCGACAGCCTGGACGATCTCCAGCTGGACCAGATCCAGCTGGTGCAATATCAGACCGCCGACCATGTATTCGACCAGCCCAGCCCGATGAATACCTACCAGCCGGCCATCGCAGCAGACGCCCAGCAGAAGACCCTGGCATTTCTGCGCGAACGCCTGCAGCCCCCCCAGTGATCAGGAGAACCCCCATGCAGAAAAAAGTTGCGGTCATTCTTTCCGGTTGCGGCGTCTACGACGGCGCGGAAATTCACGAGAGCGTACTGACCCTGCTGCGCCTGGACCAGCGAGGCGCGCAGGTGCAGTGTTTTGCCCCGGACATTGCACAACTGCATGTAGTCGATCACTACAGCGGCGATGAAATGGACCAGACACGCAATGTGCTGGTGGAGTCGGCACGCATCGCCCGCGGCAATATCAAGAACCTGCATGAGCTGCATGTGGGCGATTTCGACGCGCTGATTCTGCCGGGCGGTTTTGGCGTGGCAAAGAACCTTTCCGACTTTGCCATCAGCGGCGCACTGTGCACCGTACAGCCTGACGTACTGACGGCCACCCAGGCCTTCGCCAAGGCCGGCAAGCCGATTGGCCTGATGTGTATCGCACCGGCCATCGCGGCAAAAATCTTCGGCGAAGGGGTGCACTGCACCATCGGCAGCGACCACGATACAGCTGCCGCCCTGCAGCAGATGGGCGCCCTGCATATGGAGTGTACGGTCGATGAGATCATCGTCGACGAACAGCATCGACTGGTTAGCACACCTGCCTACATGCTCGCCGGCCGCATCAGCGAGGCCGCCTCGGGCATCAACAAGCTGGTCGACCGCATTCTGGAGATGGTTGGCTAGGCAGGCGATTGCGCCAAAAAGCCGGACAAGCGCGTCCGGCTACTGGTTAGCACCGCAGCAATGCTGCAAGGTGAACGCAATCAGAGCAGCAGGACAGCGCAATGCACAGCACCCCAGTGGCAATCACCGACGAACTGCGCACGGCCATTACCGGTTATTTCGACCGTGTTCCGTTCAACCAGCTGCTCGGCCTGCAGCTTGAAGACATTTCCGCAGACAAGGTCAGCATGCTGATGCCGATGAAGAACGAGCTGATCGGCAATTACATCCACAGCATTCTGCATGGCGGTGCCATCGCCACCGTACTCGATGTGGTTGGCGGCGCCATGGCCACGATTGGCGCCCTGGGCCGTCACCAGCATTTGCCATTGGCCGAACGCATGCGCGCATTATCCAAGCTGGGCACCATCGACCTGCGCGTGGATTACCTGCGCCCGGGCCGTGGCGAAGGCTTCAGGGCCACCGCCGTGCTGCTGCGCTCGGGCAACAAGGTCGCGGTAGTGCGCTCGGAACTGCATGCTGTGGACGGCACGCTGATTGCCGTGGGCACCGGCACCTATCTCTGCGGTTGATGCTCAGGCGCGAGCCAGACGGGTAAGGATGCGATCCAGCGCATTGGCGAACGCCTGCTTGTCCCGCTCGCTGTAAGCGCCCTGCCCGCCGCCCGCCTGACCCTGCTCGCGCAGGTCGGTGAACAGATTGCGCACGGCCAGGCGCTCGCCCATGTTGTTGGCATCGAACTCGCGACCGCGCGGATCGAGTGCCGCCACGCCTTTCTTGATCAGCCGGTCGGCCAGCGGCACATCCGAGCAGATCACCAGCTCCCCCGGCACGGCATGTTCGACCAGATAGTCATCGGCAGCATCCGGACCACTGGGCACCACGATCAGGCGGACACAGGCGAACGCCGGTTTGCTCTGTGGCTGGCCGGCGACCAGCACCACCTGCAAGCCACGCTTGAGGGCAAACCTGACCAGCTGATCACGCGCCGGACGCGGGCAGGCATCGGCATCAATCCACACGCGCAACCCCGCCTGCGCCCCGCTCATTTCCCCGTCAGCTCCGCGCGCTGCCGTGACTGCCACCAGTCGCGGCCGTAAAACAGCGCAATCAGCAGCAACACCAGCGCCTGGGCTGACAGGCTGTAGCCATCCGGATGCACGCCCAGCCAGCCCAGCTCGATAAAGTGCAGCGGCTGCAGTGACAGCACGCCGGCCTCCTGCAGGGCCTTCACTCCGTGCCCGGCATACACCACCGCCAGGGCACACATGAGCACCGCGTTGACACTAAAGAAAGTGCCCAGCGGCAAGCGCGCGGCGCCACGCAGGATGATCCAGGCCAGGCCGAGCAGCAGCACCAGCGCAGTCAGCGCACCCAGCAGCACCCAGTTCTGCCCGCCCGGACCGGCCTGCAGCCACAGGGTTTCATAAAACAGAATGACCTCGAACAGCTCGCGGTAAACCGCGATGAAGGCCAGCATGGCAAAACTGAAACGGCCACTGCTGCCGAGCATCGACTGTTGCAGATAACCCTGCCAGGCGTCTGCCTGACGGCGGCCGTGCATCCACACGCCGACCCAGAGCAGCATGGCGCTGGCGAAAATCGCCGTGGAACCTTCCAGAACCTCGCGCTGGGCCCCGCCGATATCCAGCAGCCAGGCCGCCACCGCCCAGGTCAGCACCCCGGCCAGCAGGGCCAGGCCCCAGCCGACATGCACACTACGGGTCGCGTGCTGTTGCCCGGTCTTGTTCAGGAACGCCAGGATCGCCGCCAGCACCAGAATCGCCTCGACCCCTTCGCGCAGCAGAATCAGCAAGCTGGAAATGAAACTCAGCGAGGCCGACATGCCGCCTTGTGAGAGCAGTTCGGCCGAGCGCTGCAACTGCTGGTCTGCACTGGCCAGAGCCTGCGCCGCCTGCTCGACGGTAACGCCATCCTGCAGCGCCTTGCGATAAGCCATCAGCGCCCGTTCGGTGGCCTTGCGCTGTTCGGCATCAATATTGTTCAGGCCGCTCTCGACCAGTTCGAAGCCTTCCAGATAGGCGGCGACCGACAGCTCATAGGCCTTGGTCGCTTCACCGGCGCGGTAAGCGTCCAGGCTGGCTGCCAGCATCTTGCGGGTGTGCTCGACATATTGCCCGGCACTGCGTTTGGGTTGTGGCGGATGGGCGCGCTGGGCACGAAAGCGTGCTGCAGCCGCCTGATCCTGGCTGCTGGCGATTTCCGCCGGGGTTTTGCCGGCCAGCAAGGCAAGGCTGAAGGTTTCCCCTTCGTTGACCGGCGGCGCACTCAGGCTGGCGATATAGCTGGCCAGATCCCAGCGCTGCAGCTCGTCCAGCTGGTCGGTAAAACCGGCCATTTCCGTGCCGTCCACGCCCAGCCCGATGGTGTTGTAGATGTCGTACAGGCTCAACTGGTCAAGCCGTGCCTGATCACGCAGATTGGATGGCGCCGGAAGCATGCCGACGGCTGCCGGGCCGTCACCCGCGCCACTGGCGCCGTGACAAACGCTGCAATTCTCGGCAAACAGTGGCGCCCCGCGCGCCGGGTCCGGACTGATGGCCGGCGCCTGCTGCACCTGATACAGATCGACCAGTTCGGCGGCTATCTGGCGTGCCTGGCGGGCGACCGCGGCGCCGTCCTGACGCTGGCGAATGGCTTCATCCAGCTGATGCAGTTCCTGCTCCAGCCTGGCCCGTCCGGGCTTGGCCGGCAGACTGGCCAGCAGCCCTTGCAGGACAACCATGAACTCCTGCTGCTCAAGGTACTCCGGTTCATCGATTACCTGCCCGGCGGAGACGGTGCGCGGGTAGTCTGCGCCGATATAACCGAGCAGATGCAGGGCGCGCGCACTGTCATTCTGCGGGGCTGCCAGCAACGGCAAGGCCGTGCAAATCAGCAGGGCCGAGAGGCAGCGTGTCACAATAAATCTGGTAGCAATCATGACCCAATCACAAATAAGAATTGATATCGTCTGATTGTACGCAGTCCGCCGTCTCTTGAAATCCCCCTGCAGAAAATCCTTTCTGGCTGCCTTCGCCCGGCGCCAGGTTGCATCCAGCATGGTCGCCCTCGAAGGGAGTCAGCCGGTGCGCCTGACCATCGCCAGCAGCCCGGCGGCAACCATGAACAGGCCGCCAAAGGTACGATTGAGCAAACGCTGCTGCGCCGGCGAACGCAGTACTCGCAGCACCCGCGCAGCCAGACCGGTGTAGGCCGCCATTACCAGCAGATCAACCACGATCATGGTCAGCGCCATAAGGGCATATTGCGGCAATTGCGGCTGCTGCAACTCGATAAATTGCGGCAACACCGCAAGGATGAAAATAATCGCCTTGGGGTTGCTGGCGTTGACCAGAAATCCGCTAAGCACCAGCGCCGCCCGGCGCCGCGGCGGATGCGGCATGTTTTCAGCGCGTAAAGGTGCCGGCGCCGCCTGCCATTGCTTCCAGCCCAGATAGACCAGATAGAGCACCCCGAAGCCCTTGATCAGGCTGAACGCCAGTTCGGACGTGGCCAGCAAGGCACCGACACCGGCGGCAACAATGACGATCTGCAGCAGCAGCGCCACCTGCAGGCCGAAGGCATTCCAGTAGCCACGACGAAAGCCGTACTGCAAACCGGCCGACATCGAAGCCACAGCCCCGGCACCGGGTGACAGGCTGATCACCCAGCAGGCAATGAAAAAGGCAATCCAGGTTTCCAGACTCATGCAAGCACTCACGGCATACCGGCAAAGCGCAAGGATAACGCTGCGCGAAAGCGGAACGCCATGCCCGCCAAGTGTTGACGGAGTAACCCTTCAGCGACGCGGCAGGACGGGACGGGCAATCGGCTGTACCGGACGCGGGGGCAGCACCGAACCGGGGGGGCGCGGCCGCACAATCGGCCGCCGGTCTGGTCCCGCTGGCCAGCTGTTGTAATACGGCGCGTTGTTATAGTTGCTGTCTTCCTGCTCTGCCGGCTCAGCCTGGGCTGCCGCAACGGCGGCGGCTTTGGCCGCCTCGGCTGCCCGTTGCTCGCGCAATCTGCGCTCTTGGGCCATCTCGTCGGCCTGGCGCTGCAAGGCTTCGCTGCGTTGCTGTGCCGCTTCAGTTTCTGCAGCCGAAGGGCCGGCCGGCATCTGCAGCTGCTCGGCAGTGTGCCCGGAGGGTGGCGGCTGGTCGGAATAGGTGACGTTCCCTGCAGCATCTACCCACTTGTACACCGGCTCCTGCGCAGCGGCATGGGGCAACAGCGCAACGCCGGCACAGAAGATAGGCAACAGGAGCAGAATTCCCGGCTTCGCTACAGACATGCATTCCTCCGCGGCAGGGCTTGAACGTTACCGGTCAGCATGGCACTTCCCGCTGAATAGTCCAGCAGGCAGCTGCTCCGGTAACGCAAAAGCTGCACGGGTCAGTCCGGCAAATCCTTGTGCAATTGCACCGGGCTGGTCTTCTTGCCCAGCGCCGTACGCACCCGGATATTGATCGCCTCTACCGCCAGCGAGAAGGCCATGGCGAAATACACATAGCCCTTGGGCACATGCACATCAAAGGCTTCGGCAACCAGCACGGTGCCCACCACGATCAGGAATGACAGCGCGAGAATCTTCAGCGATGGATGCTTGTCGATGAACTCGCTGATGGTTCCCGAGGCCAGCATCATTACCAGCACCGAAATGACAATGGCCGCGATCATCACCGGCACGTTCTGCACCATACCCACGGCGGTGATGACCGAGTCCAGCGAGAAGATGATGTCGATAATGGCAATCTGGATAATGATGCCGAGGAAACCGTAGGTCTTGCCGGTACTGGAAGGCCCCTCATCGGCAACCTCCGTGCTGTGGTAGATCTCCATGGTGCTTTTGAACAGCAGGAACAGACCGCCGAAAAACAGGATCAGGTCACGTCCGGAAATACCCTGAGCAAACACCGTAAACAGGTCATCGGTCAGGCGCATTACCCAGGTGATCGACAGCAGCAGGCCGATACGCGTGCCCATGGCCAGCGCCAGCCCGAAAATCCGCCCGCGCGCCTGCTGCTCTTTCGGCAGGCGGCTGACCAGAATCGAGATAAAGATGATGTTGTCGATGCCCAGCACGATTTCCAGTGCCGTCAATGTCAGAAACGCAACCCAGAGCTCCGGGGTCATCAGCCATTCCATGTTTTCTACCTCAAGGGATAACGCCAGGGTTACTCGGCTTGCGCCAATTGTTGTTCCAAAGCTTCCAGCTGCTCAAGGGCGGCCATCCACTGCTCTTCCAGCCCGGCCTCGCGGGCTTTCAATTTAGCCTGCATGGCCAGCTGTTCGCGCAGTTCATCCTTGCGCCCCGCTTCGTAAATCGCCGCATCGGCCAGACCGGCTTCGACACCGGCCAGTTGCTCATGCAGTTGTCCCAGGGCTTTTTCCAGCTTCTCCGCTTCCCGCCGATGGGGTGCCAGTTGCTGGCGCAACGCCGCTGCCGCCTGGCGCTGTGCGCGCCGGTCAGTCTTGTCTGCACCCGGCTCGCTGGTGCCGGCGGGGATCTGCCGCGCACGGTAATCCACCAGCCAGCGGCTGTAGTCATCCAGGTCGCCGTCGAAGGTCTGCACGCGGCCATCGGCCACCAGCAGAAACTCGTCGGTGGTGCTTTTCAGCAAATGCCGGTCGTGGGAGACCACCAGCACTGCGCCGGAAAACTCCTGCAGGGCCATGGTCAGCGCCAGGCGCATTTCCAGATCCAGATGGTTGGTCGGTTCGTCGAGCAGCAGCAGATTGGGGCGCTGCCAGGCAATCAGTGCCAGCGCCAGGCGGGCCTTTTCGCCACCGGAAAAATTGACTACCGCTTCGTCACAACGGCCACCGCGGAAGTCAAAACCACCGAGAAAATCCCGCAGCGTCTGCTCGCGCTCGCTCGGGGCAATCCGCTGCAGGTGCAGCAGCGGGCTGGCTTTATTGTCCAGCGAGTCCAGCTGGTGCTGGGCAAAGTAGCCAATGGACAGATTTTCACCGCGCTGCAGGCGGCCGCCCAGTGGCTGCAAGTCGCCGGAAAGGGTCTTGATCAGGGTTGATTTACCCGCGCCATTCGGGCCCAGCAGGCCGATACGTGCACCGGGCACCAGTTGCAGCTTGACCTGTTGCAGTACCGTCTTGTCGCCATAGCCCAGCCTGCCTTCAGCCAGGTCCAGCAGCGGACTGGAGATTTTCTGTGATTCGCGGAAGCAGAAATCAAACGGCGAGTCGACATGCGCCGGGGCCAGCTCTTCCAGACGCTCCAGCGCCTTGATGCGGCTTTGCGCCTGGCGCGCCTTGGTCGCCTGGGCCTTGAAGCGGGCAATGTACTTTTCCATGTGCGCGCGCTGTGCCTGCTGTTTCTCGAAGGCTTGCTGCTGCTGCGCCAGGCGCTCGGCGCGGGTGCGCTCGAAGGTTGAATAACCGCCGCGGTAGAGCACCAGTTTCTGCTGCTCCAGATGCACGATGTGATCCACTACGGCATCCAGAAAGTCACGGTCATGGGAAATCAGTATCAATGTACCGGGATACTCCTTCAGCCAGCTTTCCAGCCAGAGGATGGCATCCAGATCGAGGTGGTTGGTCGGTTCGTCGAGCAGCAACAGGTCGGACGGACACATCAGGGCCTGCGCCAGATTCAGGCGCATGCGCCAGCCACCGGAAAAGTCAGCTACCGGCTGATCCATCTGCGCGTTACTGAAGCCCAGACCGGCAAGCAATTTGCGCGCCCGCGCATCCGCGCTGTAACCGTTGGCGTTATCCAGTTCCAGATGCAGGCGGGCAATGGCGTGACCATCATGGGCCGCCTCGGCAACGCCCAGCTGCTGTTGCACGCTGCGCAGATGCTGGTCACCATCGAGCACATAATCCACCGCCTGGCGTTCGAGGGTCTCGATCTCCTGACGCATATGGGCAATGCGCCAGTCCGGTGGCAGCAGGCAGTCACCGCCGTCGGCACCCAGCTCCCCACGCAGCAGGGCAAACAGGCTCGATTTGCCGGCACCGTTGGCGCCAATCAGTCCCGCTTTCTGGCCCGGATGCAGGGTAAGCTCGGCACCATCGAGCAAACGCTGCGGGCCGCGCTGCAGGGTAAGATTTTGCAGTCGAATCATCTGATCCTGTCCAGGGCAGTCGGCCGGCGCAAAGTGCCGAACGAAAAATAGCTAATGGTGCAGCAGGTTGAGCACCGCTGCTCTTGCGGCCGCGGAGTTTATCAGCTTTCGCTGCCACAACCTGCGGAGCAAGACATGCCTGCCGATTTATGGAACTTCGCCAAACGCGTCTATGCCTGCCCGGGCGCAGAGGAAGCCTGCCTGCAACTGCAGGCCAGCGGGGCAGATGTCTGCCTGTTGCTGACCGCGCTCTGGCTTGAGCAGCGCCAGGTCGCCTGCAGCGGGACACGCAGCAAAGCGCTCCAGAGCATTGCCGGGCCGTGGCAGGATGCAGTGGTAAAACCGCTAAGACAGATGCGCCAGAGTTGGCGCACCAAGGCGCAACAGGATGAGCAACTGCGGTTGTTGCGCGAGCAGGTCAAAATCCTGGAATTGCAGGCCGAGAAGGCTTTGCTGACGCGACTGGAACAATGCAGCCAGAGCTGGCCGGCAAGTAAAGCAGGCTCCTGGCTGATCACGCTGGCAGGAGCCGCTGGCAGAGACAACCGCGCTGCGCTGGATACCCTGCGCAGCGCAGCCGCGGCGGTTTAACTCGCCGGCTTGGCAGGAGCAGCTGCGGCAGGTTTGGCAGCGGCAGGCTTTCTCGCGGCGGGTTTGCGTGCTGCCGGTTTGGCCGCAGGCTTGGCCGCCGGCTTGGGAGCAGCGGGTTTGGCGGCTGGCTTGGCAGCAGCCGCAGGTTTGGCAGGGGCGCGCCGGCGCGCCGGAGCCTTAGCTGCAGGTTTTGCCGCTGCGGCAGGCTTGGCGGCAGCCGCCTTGGGCGCTGCGGCCTTGGTTGCAGCCGGTTTGGCATTGCGCATATTGAGTGCGGAGCTGACTGCTTCGCGCACCTTGTTCACGCCTTCAGCCAGATTCATGCTTTCCTGGGCGTCACGCTTGAGGTCGGAAATGTACTGCAGGGTCTGGGTCTGACGATCCATCAGCGCATCGAGCAGGTCTTCCAGCTCGGCAATGCTTTTACGCGCCTTGGCCTGCGCCTTGGATTTACCGGCAGTGGCAGCTTCCTGCATCTTGATACGATTCTTGTGCAGCTTTTCCTGCGCCTTGTTACGCTCTTTTTCCAGCTTGGCGAGGATACTTTCAGCTTCTGCCATGGCTTTTGCGCAGGCATTTTCCAAGTGCGCCACAAGGCCTCCTGAAAGCTCCTGCAGCAAGTGCAACGGGGTAGGCAGTGACTTCTTCTTTGACGACATGGCTCGCCTCCAGGCGTGTGGGTATGGTCCCATCTTAGCCCTGTAATGCAGCGGCGGCCAGAAGCCCTCGGCGTTTTTACGGCTATTCAACCGGCAATTTCACGCAATTGTCATATGCCCATAGATCCGGCCACTGCCGGAGCAAGTCTCTCGACCAGTTCAGGCGTCAAAATTGCCAGACATCCTTCCAGCCGAAAGCCCGTCACCCTGACCGGGTGCAGACAGAAAAAGGAACTAGACACAGGCACAGAACCGCTGAATACAACCTGACGTCACAGACGCCAGATACATCCGCCTTTCAGGCCTGGGGCAGTGCTTCTTGCTGGTGGGCGTTATGCAGCACTTCGATCATGCAGTCTTCCAGCTCGAAACGCTCCTGCAGCAATTCACCCAGCTGCTCGAGCTCCGCATGCAGTGATTTGCTTTCACGGCAATCGCCATTGTCGCAGTGGTCATTGAACGACAAGGCAACCTGGGTGATCGCCTCGATGCGCGGGTAGATCCGGCGCGCCAGCTCCAGGCCGCGCTGATCGTCGAAGCTGCGGGCTTCCTGCAGCAACTGCTGGTAGATCTCGAAATGACCCGCCGACACGTAGTCGACCAGCAATTGACAGAACCCCTTGAGGTCATTGGCGTTGGCGGCAGGCGCATGCTGTTCTGCAGTCAGCTTGCCGAAGAGAAGCACCAGTTGATGGCGCTCCTGCAGCCAGCGATCAATCACCTGGTGCAACCCGCCCCAGCGTTCCTGGGCGTTCTGGCAGCTCTCTAACATGATGCTTCGCTTCCCTTGTGGTCTTGATTTTATCGGCGAACTTCCAGGTCAAGATGCCTAATACGAAGTCGCGCGGGAAGGTGCTGGCAACGCAAGCGCCGCTGACAACACGAGCCAACAGGGTATGCCGCCCCTCTGATGCAGACAAGCCACTGTCAGTGGAAAATTCATACAGCTGTTTAATCGCTTCCGGCACACCTGCCGCAGACGTCAGCTGCGTCGCAGCAATTGCAACAATGCGAATACCAGCATGCCGAGAAAAGCCAGCAGGCTCCATTCGGCAATGCTCAGGGTAAACAATGACCAGCTGACCTCGGCGCAATCGGCGCTGCCGTGCAGCACCACCTTGACCACGTCCTGAAACGGCAGCGAGTCCATCAGGTAATCCAGCGGCGGAATACAGGCCGGCAGCTGGTCAGCCGGCATCGATTGCAGCCAGACCTGGCGAGCCGCGGTGCCACCGCCAGCCGCCACAATCAGCAGCAGCAGCACCGCGTAAATGCGCTGGCCAAGCATGCCGGGACCATGCACGGCGGCCAGCAGGCAGACCAGACCGAACAGCATTACGCAGATCCGCTGCACGATGCACAACGGGCATGGCTCGAGACCGACCACATGCTCCAGATACAGTGCGCCGGCCATGATCAGCAGACAGCCGATGAACGCCAGCAAAAACAGGCCGCGGGAAGTTAAAAATGACATGCCGACTCCGAAAACCCAGACCCTCGACAAACAACAGCCGCTTGTCAGGGTAAAAAAACGCAGCAGATGCTTGCAGGATCGGGCGCCGATCACAAGCCCGAATGCAGTTTGAATATATCAGCCGCTGCGGCTGCCCTCCACAGGCTGTGGCAGCTCCGGCAAGGCCTGGCCCATCAGTTCCAGGCCTTGCTGCAACAACTGGTTGCTGCGCCCGATATCGCCGATGCGGGCAAGCAGGCGCGCCAGTTCGGCACAGTTTTCCGCATCCGGCTGCAACAACAGGCTGGCCTCGAAGTAGTCCCGGGCCTTGCCCCACAGTTCGCAACTCAGGCACAGCCGGCCAAGGCTGAGCAGCAACAGCGGATCTTTCGGCTGCTGTTGCAGCCAGCCCTCGGCCAGTTGCAACTGCTTGGCGCTGTCCTTGCTGCGCAGCTGGCCATAGAGTCTGACCAGACGGGCGTCATAACCCTGCTTGAGCGCCTTGCGCAGCAGACTTTCCGCTTGATCATCCGCACCCAGACGGTGCAAGGCTTCGCAGTAGCCCAGCAACAGTTCCGGCTGGCGGCGCAAACCCGAGGACATCTGTTGCCAGGCCTCCGTGACTGCCTGCAGCGCATTCGTGCCTTGTGTTGCGGCTGCCTGCAGACGTCCCTGCCAGGTCTGCACTTCCAGCACAGCCAATTCCTCCGCTGCCAGCGCCTTGCTCTTGTGCAGCTGCGGCAGCAGGGCCAGCAGTGCCGAATGATCGGCGCTGCTGCGATACTGCTGCACCAGCTCGCGCAATACCTGTGGATTACCCGGATAACGCTTGTGCATGACCTGCAGGGTTTCCAGCGCTGCCGCCTGATCGCCGCGCGCCGTTTGCAGTTCGGCATGCGCCAGCGCCACTGCCAGCTCGGCCTTGGGCTGGCTGGTCAAGGCCCGCTCGAGCAATCCATCGGCTTCCGCGGATTGCCCCAGCTGCTGGGCCGCCCGCGCCGCGCCAAGGTAATACATCAGGGGCTGCTCGGCGTCTTCTGCAGCCCGTTGCAAATGCTTTTGCGCCCGTGCCCAGCGGCCTTCCTGCAAATCCACAAAGCCCTGCTCGGCGGAGATCCGGGCCCGGCGGCTGCGATTGCGCCCCGACCACGGATTGACCAGCCCGAGCGAACCCAGCAACAGCCCGAACAGAAAGCGCAAACCGTAGAACAAGGCCCAGATGGCCACCAGCAGCGCCAGCGTCGCCCACAGACTGGCTTCAAAACGGAAGCCCTGATAAGCCACCAGCACGTAACCGGCACTCTGCGCGATCGCCATGCCCAGCGCGGCGGCGGCAGCCACCACCAGCAATATCAATAACGCCAGCCGACTCATGGCTGCTTACCTGCAGCCGGGGCAACAGGCTGCTCTTCGACCTGCTGCCGCCGGAGTATGTAGGCCTGCAGCGCGGCCAAGGCTGGCTGCATGTCCGGCACGCTGACCGACACCGGCTGCGTGGCCAGTTGTTCGATGCTCGCCAGCATGGCGCGGCTCTGTGCGTTGTCCTGCTGGAATGCGCCCTGCAAAATTGAGCGGGCCTGCCCGAGCGCCATCGTATAGACCTGGCTATCAGCATTCAGAGCTGCCCATTGCGCCTGCTCCAGCGCCAGATTCAGCGCCAGACGCACCTGATCCAGTTGCATCCCGGCCAGCAACGGCCGTACATCCTGGTCGGCATTCAGCTGGATACGGAAATAGCGCGACAACTGCTCCCGCCACTGGGCCAGTCGGCTGCTGCCATCGCCCTCGGCGGCGGAGTTGTCCTGAACCTCGCCCTGCAGGGCAAACACCGGGGTCAGCGGCTGTAGGCCGGGGGTCTGCTCGCGCAAGGCACCCAGCTGCAGAAACAGGCCACTGCGGTCCGGTTGATCAACGCTGCGCAGGGCCTGCAACAACGTGGCAATCTGCTGACGGGTGGCAAAGGCGTCCGGATCATCCTGCTCGCGCAGAATCTCACTGGCCCCCTCTACCAGCACCAGCGCACTGTTGATGTCCTGCAGGGCTGCCAGACGCAGACTGGCCAGACGCAGCAGGTGTTCGGCTTCCGCCAGCCGCCAGCCCTGACGGGTACCACCGAGTACGCGGGAGACGCGGCGACTGAGAGCCTGCTGCTCACCCTGCAACTGGGCCAGCAGTTGCTGCTGGGCTGACAATTCTGCTGCGGGGGCAAAATCGGCAAATTTGCTCTGCAATGCTTTGCTCGCGGCAGCACGCTCACCGAGCTGCTGGCGAAGCTGGTCCAGCTGCGTTTGCACAGTCGAGGCGGCGGCTTGTTGCCGTTGCTGCCAGATCCCCCAGCCCGCGGCACCGGCGGCGAGAAGCGCCAGCAGCAAGGCCAGCAAGGCCAGTCCATTGCCGGCGCGCTGCGGTTTGGCAGGCGCGACCGGGGGCTCGCGACGGGGCTCTACAGTTGGTTCGACAGGCAGATCAGCTTCACTCACGTTCATATCCTTATCGCTTCAGTGCGCCGGTGCAGGTTCAGCCTGCAGCGCTTCCAGCAGGGCCGCGGCACTCGCGCCACGACAATCGACAACATGCCGTACCCCGGCAGCCCTGGCCAGCGCCGCCACCCTGGGGCTGGGTACAAACAGTGGCAAACTTGCCACATACGCCCAATCATCAGCGGCCAGCCGGATCAGATGCTCCAGCCCCTGGCCACTGCTGACCAGCAGACCATTGAGTTGCTGCTCGTCTATCCGGGCCCGCAACAGACCCGCCGGGTACTCCGGCAACACACGCCGGTACAGTGAAAGATAGTCAACCGTGACGCCTTGTGCGCGCAAGTGCATGGCAATCAACTCGCGGCCACCCTCACCCTTGAGAATCAGCACGCGCGGCTGCGGCACCTGCAAAGCCCTGTGCAACTGCGGCATCTGCAGCAGGGCTTCGCTGTCATCTGCGGCCTGCGGCCAGCACACCGGCAAACCATGATCGGCCAGCAACTGGCCGGTAGCCGCGCCCACACTGAACCATTGCAGATGTGCCGGAGGCTGCGGCCAGTAATGCTCCAGACGCTGCAGCCCCAGGCGGGCCGCTGGCTTGCTGACCACGATGACGGCCGTGTAGTGATCCAGCTCGAGCATCCGCGCACGCTGCCCGGGTGTTTCCGGCAGCGGCTGAGTCTCCAGCAGCGGCAGGCTGCTGGAGAAAATGCCGCGCGCTGCAAGCTGTGCGGCAAGGGCTTGCGACTCCACTTGCGGGCGCGTCAGCAGCAGGCGCCAGTCACTCACGGCTGGCCGGTCTCGCCATACACCGCCCGCAGAATTTCTGCCGCGCCCTGCTGCAACAACTGTTCGGCAACCTGCACGCCTAGACTTTCTGCGGCTGTCGCCGGCGCGCGCTGTTCAGCACGCAGCAAACGCCCGCCATCGGGCTGGCCGACCAGTCCGCGCAACCACAACTGCTCGCCCTCAAGTACCGCATAGCAGGCAATCGGCACCTGACAGCCGCCGTTAAGATGTTTGTTCAGGGCGCGCTCGGCACTGACCCGCACAGCCGTCTGGGCATGATGCAGCGGTGCCAGCAAGGCATGGATGTCACTATCGGCGCTGCGGCATTCGATACCGACCGCCCCCTGACCACCGGCCGGCAGGCTGTCTTCGGTACTCAGCGAGGAGCGGATGCGTTCGGCAAAGCCCAGGCGGATCAGCCCGGCTGCGGCCAGAATGATCGCGTCATACTCGCCGGCGTCCAGCTTGGCCAGACGGGTGTTGACGTTGCCGCGCAGGAAGTTGATTTTCAGGTCGGGCCGGCGCGCCAGCAGCTGGGCCTGGCGGCGCAGGCTGGAGGTGCCGACCACGCTGCCGGGCGGCAGCTGGTCAAGACTGGCGAAGCGGTTCGAGACGAAGGCATCACGCGGATCTTCGCGCTCGCAGATACAGAACAGGCCAAGACCCTCGGGAAAGTCCATCGGCACATCCTTCATCGAATGCACGGCGATGTCCGCCTCGTGCTCCAGCAGGGCGGTTTCCAGCTCCTTGACGAACAGGCCCTTGCCGCCGATTTTGGCCAGCGGTGCGTCGAGCAGCTTGTCGCCGCGACTGACCATCGGCACCAGGCTGACCTGAATGCCCGGATGGGCCTGTTCCAGGGCAGCCTTGACGTATTCAGCCTGCCACAGGGCGAGGGCACTTTTGCGGGTTGCGATGCGGATGGGACGCGGGGGCATGGCGGCTCTCGAACAATGAACAGCCACCATGATAACAGGACAAAAGCAGCAAATCGGCCCGCTTGCCTGCCGTGACCTGAGTCGGCTAAAGCTGGTTCATCAGCTTGCGCACCCCGGCCACATGGCGGCGGCTGACTGTCAGCGGCTCGCCGTTGAGGTCACGCAGGTATAACTGGAAATGGCCCAGCGCAGTACGTTGCAGACGTTCGATCCGCTCGCGCGCCACCAGGGCATTGCGGTGAATACGCACGAAACGCTCGCCGAACTCGTCTTCCAGGGCTTTCAACGGCTCATCCAGCAATACCTCGCCTTGCGGATGGCGCAGGGTGACGTACTTGTGGTCGGCAATGAAGTAGATCACCTGCTCCAGCGGGATCAGCTCGATACCCTTGCGCGTGCGCGCACTGATATGGCTGCGCGGACCGCCCACTTCGTCCTCCACCGGACGGGTCAGGGCTGCCAGTTGTACGCGGTTAGGCCGTTCGGCGTTCTTCAACGCTTCGGCCAGGGCCTCCAGGCGCACCGGCTTGACCAGATAACCGACGGCGCTGACCTGAAATGCCTCCAGCGCGAACTCGTCATGGGCGGTACAGAAGATCACCGCCGGCGGCGCATCGCGCTCACACAGTTTGGCCGCCACTTGCAGGCCGTCCATGCCCGGCATGCGGATATCCAGCAGAACCACGTCCGGCTTCAGACTGTCGATCAGCTGCAATGCTTCTTCGCCATTACCGGCAGCCGGCTCCAGTGCCCGGCAACCGGGAATCTGGCCGAGCAGGCGGGCCAGACGTTCACGGGCCAGCGGTTCGTCATCGACAATCAGGACATTCATATTGCTCATGCTTCCTGCGGCAGACTCGCACAAGGATAGCGTAGACAAGCGAAATGGCGACCGTCACGACGTTCGACAATTAATCTTGCCTGCGGACCGAAAATCGCCGCCAGACGCGCCTCGATATTGCCCAGCGCCTGACGGGTGCCGCGCGAGGGCCTGGCATCGGCGGCCGGATCAAAGGGGTTGCTCACACACAGTTCGAAAATGCCCTCGCGGTAAGAACCCTCAACGCGCACCAGACCACCGTCTATGCGCGGCTGAATACCATGGATCAAGGCATTTTCCAGCAAGGGTTGCAAGGTCAGCTGGGGAATCGGCAGCTGCGCCGGCAGCGTATCGACCTGCCATTCGAGCTGCAAGCGCTCACCCAGCCGGTATTTTTCGATCGACAGGTAGCGCCTGGCCAGTTCCAGCTCCTCGCACCAGGGCACCAGCACACCGGGCTTGGCCAGGCTGGCACGGAACAGGTCGGAAAGGTCCAGCACCGCCTGCTCGGCCTTGTACGGATCGACGGCGACCAGGCTGGCAATACTGTTCAGGCTGTTGAACAGGAAGTGCGGACGAATACGCGCCTGCAACGATTCGATGCGTGCCTTCAGCTCCGCCTGCTGCTGCCGCCGCCACTGGCTCTGCAGATAGAAATAACGCAACAGCAACGCCGACATGATCAGTGCAATCAGTGCATGGCGCAGATAGAAGTTCGCCTCGCCGTTGCGCTGCATCGCCCCGCCCAGATTGAAATAGTCGGCAACCGCCGAGCAGCCCAGCGTCAGGGCGAGCACCACACAACAACAGGTGGTCGAAGCCAGACTCACCGGCATGCGTGCCAGCAGCGGACGCAGACGACAGAGCACAGCCGCCGACAGCAGCACGATCCACTGCACAAACAGCGAGGTCAGCGCCAGGCGCACCCAGTCGAAGCCCTGCATGATCGGTTCGGCCAGTACCAGCACCAGCACCAGCAACTCGGCCAGCAGGATCAGACTGAACAGGGCCTCCGACTCGCACAGCTCGGGCAGGAAGAAATCATCCTCGACCGCCGGCAAGGCTTGCGGCTTGAACCAGTTTTTGTTCATTTGCTTGGCGATCCCCGCTTCCGCGATTGCAGCAAGCCGCGCGAAGGCGGCTCCGTGCCTGTTATTATTGGTCCACTTTATCCGTTCCGCGGGCATCGCGCCTGCCCCATTCTCACCTCAGCCACGAGTCAGCCATGAGCCAAGATAAGACCAACCAGTCCTGGGGCGGCCGCTTCAGCGAACCCGTCGATGCCTTTGTTGCCCGCTTCACCGCTTCGGTGGATTTCGACAAGCGCCTGTACCGCCACGACATCATGGGCTCGATCGCCCACGCCAGTATGCTGGCCAAGGTCGGCGTGCTGACCAGCGCCGAGCGCGACGCCATCGAGGCCGGTCTGCGGCAGATCCAGGGCGAGATCGAAGCCGGCCAGTTCAACTGGCGCGTCGATCTGGAAGACGTACACATGAACATCGAAGCGGTGCTCACCGAGCGCATCGGCGTCACCGGCAAGAAGATGCACACCGGGCGTTCGCGCAACGATCAGGTGGCTACCGACATCCGCCTGTGGCTGCGTGACGAGATCGACCTGATCCTCGCTGAACTGACCCGCCTGCAACAGGGCCTGCTCGGTCTGGCCGAGGCCGAGGCGGACACCATCATGCCCGGTTTCACCCACCTGCAGACCGCACAGCCGGTGACCTTCGGCCACCATCTGCTGGCCTGGTTCGAAATGCTCTCGCGCGATTACGAGCGTCTGGTCGACTGCCGCAAGCGGGTCAACCGCATGCCACTGGGCTCTGCCGCCCTGGCCGGCACCACTTACCCGATCGATCGCAGCATCACCTGTGAACTGCTCGGTTTCGACGCCGTTGGCGGCAACTCGCTGGACGGCGTTTCCGATCGCGATTTCGCCATCGAGTTCTGTGCGGCGGCCAGTCTGGCGATGATGCACCTGTCGCGTTTTTCCGAAGAGCTGGTGCTGTGGACTTCAGCGCAGTTCCAGTTCATCGACCTGCCGGATCGCTTCTGCACCGGTTCCTCGATCATGCCGCAGAAGAAGAATCCCGATGTGCCGGAACTGGTCCGCGGCAAATCCGGCCGGGTATTCGGTGCCCTGCTGGGCCTGCTGACCCTGATGAAAGGCCAGCCGCTGGCCTACAACAAGGACAACCAGGAAGACAAGGAACCGCTGTTCGACGCCGCCGACACTTTGCGCGACTCGCTGCGTGCCTTTGCCGACATGGTGCCGGCGATCAAGCCCCGCCGCGAGAGCATGCGCGAAGCGGCATTGCGCGGTTTCTCCACCGCCACCGATCTGGCCGACTACCTGGTCGGCAAGGGCCTGCCGTTCCGCGACTGCCACGAGATCGTCGGCCATGCCGTCAGACACGGCGTGGAAACCGGCAAGGACCTGGCCGAAATGAGCCTGGACGAACTGCGCCAGTTCAGTGAGCAGATTACTGATGATGTATTCGCCGTGCTGACTCTGGAAGGCTCGGTGAATGCCCGCGACCATATCGGCGGCACCGCACCGAATCAGGTGCGCGCGGCGGTAGCGCGTGGCAAGGCGCTGCTTGCCGGGCGCTGAGCTGCGCGTTTTTCCTGACTGGATATCCGCAGTACTGATCGTTCCCTCGCTCCTGCGTGGGAACGCAGCGTCAGGCGCTCCGCGCCTGTGGGCCGCAGAGCAGCCCGGGAGTCGTTCCCACGCTGGAGCGTGGGAACGATCAGAAATTTCCAATCCGTCATAGCCCTACCCAGCACCCTTGAGGTTTCCGCGCTGGAGCATGGAAACCATCAGCAACACCAAGGCTTACGCGTTCAAAGCACCCCGGCGCTGCGCAGCTGGCTGATCTGCTCCGCGCTCATGCCCAGCAGTGACTGCAACACCTGCTCGGTATGCTGGCCCAGTAGTGGCGGTGCCTGGCGGTACTCCACCGGTGTGACGGACAGGCGGATCGGGCTGGCCACCTGTGGTGCCAGGCAACCCAGCGCATGGGGCAGATCAAGGCGCAGACCGCGGGCCTTGACCTGCGGGTCTTCAAATACCTGCTGCAGATTGTTGATCGGCCCGCAGGGTACGCCGGCCTGCTCCAGCAGTTCGATCCACAGCGCCGTGCTCTTGAACACCGTGACCTGGCGCAGCAGCGGTATCAGCACCTCGCGATTGGCCACCCGTGCCTTGTTGCTGGCAAAGCGCGGATCGCTGCCCAGCTCGGCACAGCCGGCCACCTCGCAGAACTTGCGGAACTGGCTGTCGTTGCCCACGGCCAGAATGAAATCGCCATCGGCGCTGGGGAAATCCTGGTAAGGCACGATATTCGGGTGGGCATTACCGAGGCGTTTGGGCGGCACGCCGGTGGTCAGGTAATTCATCGCCTGGTTGGCCAGACAGGCCACCTGCACATCCAGCAGCGCCAGATCAACATGCTGGCCAACACCCGTCTGCTCGCGGTGATTGAGCGCGGCGAGAATGCCGATGGTGGCGTACAACCCGGTGAGAATATCGGTGAGGGCCACGCCGACCTTCATCGGACCGCCGCCCCCTTCCTCCTCGCTGCGCCCGGTCAGGCTCATCAGGCCGCCGAGGCCCTGCACCATGAAGTCGTAACCGGCGCGCTTGGCGTAAGGCCCGTCCTGGCCGAAACCGGTTATCGAGCAGTAGATCAGCCGCGGATTGATGGCTTGCAGCGAGGCATAATCCAGCCCATACGCAGCCAGCCCGCCGACCTTGAAGTTCTCCACCAGTACATCACATTGCGCCACCAGTTCACGCACGATGCGCTGGCCTTCGGCCTGGGTGAAATCGATGGTCAGCGACTGCTTGTTGCGGTTGGCGCCAAGGAAGTAAGCCGCCTCGCCGGTGTCGTTGCCCTGCGCATCCTTCAGGTAAGGCGGCCCCCAATGGCGGGTATCGTCACCCACGCCGGGGCGCTCGACCTTGATCACTTCGGCGCCAAGATCGGCCAGCACCTGCCCGGCCCAGGGGCCGGCCAGCACGCGGGATAGGTCAAGCACACGGATATTGGCAAGGGCGCCGGACATGGCAGCAGCTCCATAAAAAGAACGCATCAGATAGGGCGGGCAGACGCAGGGCGGGCTTCCGCCCACCGTAGCCAATAGAACCTTGGTGGGCTGAAGCCCACCCTACGGTTTGTTTACGCCTGCAGATCTTTCAGAGTCAGATCCAGACACAGGCGCGCCTTGGTCACCAGCTCGTCGATCTCGGCTTTGCTGATCACCAGCGGCGGGGCGATGATCATGGTGTCGCCGACCGCACGCATCACCAGCCCGTTGTTGAAGCAGTGACCACGGCACAGCATGCCGACGCCCTTGCCTTCGTAACGGGCGCGGGTTTTCTTGTCGCGCACCAGTTCGATGGCGCCGAGCATGCCAACCCCGCGCACTTCGCCAACCAGCGGGTGATCGAGCAGTTCACGCAAACGCTGCTGCAGATAGGGACCGGTTTCCTCACGCACCTGTTCGACGATCTTCTCTTCGCGCAGGATGCGGATATTTTCCAGCGCCACGGCGGCTGCCACCGGATGCCCGGAATAAGTGAAGCCATGGTTGAAGTCACCTGCCGCCTTGAGCACCTCGGTCACCTTGTCGCTGACAATCAGCCCGCCCATCGGGATGTAACCGGAGGTCAGGCCCTTGGCGATGGTCATCAGGTCCGGCTTGAGGCCGTAGTAGTCGCTGCCGAACCACTCACCGGTACGACCAAAACCGCAGATCACTTCATCGGCAACAAACAGGATGTCGTATTTGGCGAGGATCTCGCGGATTTTCGGCCAGTAGGTTTCCGGCGGCACTATCACCCCGCCGGCGCCCTGGATCGGCTCGGCGATAAAGGCCGCGACGTTCTCCTCGCCGACCTCGAGAATCTTCTTTTCCAGCTGCTCGGCGGCCCATACGCCGAATTCATCCGCGCTCATGTCGCCACCCTCGCCGAACCAGTAGGGCTGCGGGATATGCACGATGCCCGGCACCACCCCGCCCTGCTCGTGCATGTAGCTCATGCCGCCAAGGCTGGAGCCGGCCACGGTGGAGCCGTGATAGCCGTTGATGCGGCTGATGATGATCTGCTTCTGTGGCTGTCCCCTGGAGGCCCAGTAATGGCGGACCATGCGCAGCATGGTGTCATTGCCTTCGGAACCGGAGCCGGTGAAGAACACGTGGTTCATGCCTTCGGGGGCGATTGCGGCGATGGCCTTGGCCAGCTCCAGCACCGGCGGATGGGCAGTCATGAAGAAGGTGTTGTAGAACGGCAGCTCTTTCATCTGCTTGCTGGCAGCATCGGCCAGCTCTTCGCGGCCGTAGCCGATCGCGGCACACCAGAGGCCGGCCATGCCGTCGAGAATCTTGTTGCCTTCGCTGTCCCAGACGTAGACACCCTGGCCCTTGACGATAATGCGCGGGCCAACGTCAATGACTTGCTGGAAGTCGCTGAACGGCGCCAGGTGGTGGTCGCGGCTCATGGCCTGCCAGGCGAGGGTTTGCGGATTCTTCGGGGTGGTAGTCATGTCGTCTCCAGAGTGCGGCAAGGCAACGGCACACAGGCCGCTGCGGGATTAACTGCGATCCAGCAGATGCTTCAAGGCGAAGTCAGGATCAGCTTCCTGCTCGTCCAGTTCATGGCGTTTGATCAGCGTATACAGCTCGACAAAAGGTGCGCCGAAGGTTTCCAGCATGATCGGGCAGCGCTCCCACTCGTCCAGTGCCTGTGCCAGATTCAGCGGCAAGGCACCGGCGGCAGACACCGCCGGCCGGTCACTGGTCTCCGGGCCGGGTTCGAGGCGTTGCTGCATGCCACTGAGGCCGGCACCGATCATCAGCGCCAGACTCAGGTAGGGATTGGCATCGCCACCCGGCAGGCGGTGTTCCAGCCGGCGGTTGGCCGGATCGGAGTGCGGAATGCGGAAAGCCACAGTGCGGTTGTCGTAACCCCACTCGGCGCTGGCCGGCGCTGCGTCCGGGCGCTGCAGGCGCACATAGGAATGCACATAAGGGGCAAGGATGGCGATCGACGCCCGTGCTGAAGCCTGCCAGCCACCGACGAAATGCCGCAAGCGCGGATGCGCCGAGCCGTCGCTGTCGGTAAACGGATTATTACCCCCGACATCGCTCAGGCTGATATGCCAGTGCATGCCGGTGCCGGGCTCCTGCAGATAGGGCTTGGCCATGAAGGTCGCCCGGCAACCATGGCGGCGCGCCAGCTCACGGGCCAGACGCTTGAAGCGGAACACCGCATCGGCTTGCGCCAGCGGTTCGCCGGGGCCGAAATTGACTTCATATTGACCGGTTGCCGCTTCGTGGCCATAGCCGGTAATCGGAATGCCCTGTACCTCGCAGGCATCCCACAGGTCATCGAAAAACGGCGCAAAGCTTGCGGCGGTTTCCGCAGAGGAGACGTCATGGGAGCTTTCCACATGCGGCACTCTGGCGGACATGCCATGCGCCACTTGCAGGCTGCCATCGGCGTTGCGCTGCTCGTGCACCAGAAAGAACTCCAGCTCCGGCGCCACGCGGGCACGGTAGCCGGCAGCCGCCAGTCGATTGAGCATCTGCTTGAGCAGCTGGCGTGGCGCCAGTTCGGCGACATTCACCTGCCGCTGACCATCGGCTGCGGTGAAGCGCGCTTCGATATCACACAGGATGCTGGCGGTTGGCACCTTCGCCAGCGGATCACGCACCAGCGTGCTCCAGTCCGGGCGCAGTGCCATGTCCGGAAAGGTCTGCGGAAAGATTCGGTCGAACACTGCCTCTGGCTCACCGCCGGTAACTGTCAGACCAAGCAACAGCGAGGGCATTTTCGCCCCCGCAGTTTCGAGGAAACTGGCGGTGCCGAGGATCTTGCCGCGCGCCACGCTGGTCAGGTCGGCAAACACCAGCTCGACCCGGCGAATGCCGTTGGCCTCAAGCCAGGCCAGTGCCTCGTCGGCGGTGGACAAATGGGGATGCATGCAACCGGACCTCAAGGCGTAGGGTGGGCTTCAGGCCACCAGGCAGTCTTTGCAACAACGGTGGGCTGCAGCCCACCCTTAAAATCTATCGGTAAGGGTTACTCAGAAAAACGCCTGCAGACCGGTCTGGGCACGACCCAGAATCAGCGCATGCACATCATGGGTGCCTTCGTAGGTGTTGACCACCTCCAGATTGACCAGATGCCGGGCCACGCCAAATTCGTCGCTGATGCCATTGCCGCCCAGCATGTCGCGGGCCATACGGGCAATGTCCAGCGCCTTGCCGCAGCTGTTGCGCTTCATCATCGAGGTGATTTCCACTGCCGCGGTGCCTTCGTCTTTCATCCGCCCCAGACGCAGACAGCCTTGCAGAGCCAGGGTGATGTCGGTCTGCATATCCGCCAGCTTCTTCTGGATCAGCTGGGTTTGCGCCAGCGGGCGGCCGAACTGCTTGCGATCCAGGGTGTACTGCCGCGCCGTGTGCCAGCAGGCTTCAGCGGCACCCAGGGCGCCCCAGCTGATGCCGTAACGCGCCGAATTCAGGCAGGTAAACGGACCTTTCAGGCCGCGCACATCGGGGAAAGCGTTTTCTTCCGGGCAAAACACGTTGTCCATGACGATCTCGCCGGTCAGCGAGGCGCGCAGGCCAACCTTGCCCTTGATCGCCGGTGCACTCAGACCTTCCCAACCCTTTTCCAGCACGAAGCCGCGGATTTCGCCGGCATCGTCCTTGGCCCAGACCACGAACACGTCGGCAAACGGGCTGTTGGTAATCCACATCTTGGCGCCGCTCAGGCGATAGCCGCCATCGACCTTTTTCGCCCGCGTCACCATCGAACCGGGGTCGGACCCGTGGTCCGGCTCGGTCAAGCCGAAACAGCCGATGAACTCACCCGAAGCCAGTTTCGGCAGGTATTTCTGTTTGGTCGCTTCAGAGCCGAATTCGTTGATCGGCACCATCACCAGCGAAGTCTGCACGCTCATCATCGAGCGATAGCCGGAGTCGATACGCTCGACTTCGCGGGCAATCAGGCCGTAACTGACATAGTTCAGGCCACTGCCGCCGTACTGCTCGGGGATGATCGCGCCGAGCAATCCGGTAGCACCCATTTCGCGGAAAATCGCCGGATCGGTGTACTCGTTGCGGAATGCTTCGAGTACCCGTGGGGCCAGCTTGTCGGCGGCAAACTGGCGGGCGCTGTCGCGAATCATGCGCTCTTCGTCAGTCAGCTGCTGATCGAGCAACAGTGGATCTTCCCAGTGGAAACTTACCTTGCCGGCCATGATGGATTCCTCAAACAGTGATTTCGCAACAGTCATCGAACCGGGTCTAACCAGCACAGCTGGCGTCCCGGCAATTAGCGTGGATTAACTCTAGTCAGGCGCAGGCGGTAGGGCAAACGAGAAATTTGCACGCTGTTGTGCTAATTTCTCACTCCGAAGAGTGTTTTAACTTAATTTTTTGCGCACGCCTGTGCCGCATGCGCATAACTGGATTCAGTATGCGTCGCAAAATTCCCAGCACGGCTGCACTGGTCAGCTTTGAAGCCGCCGCCCGTCACGAGAGTTTCACCAAGGCCGCCGAGGAGCTGGCGCTGACCCAGAGCGCCATCTGCCGGCAGATTGCCGGGCTGGAAAGCTTTCTCGGCATCCAGCTGTTTCGCCGCACACGCCGCGGCGTCAAGCTCACCGAAGCCGGCCTGGCCTATGCGCGGCGCGTCGCCGCCCAGCTGGATGCGGTCGAGCGCGATACCCTGGCGGTGATGAGCCAGCAGGGCGCGCAAAATATCGAGCTGGCGGTGGTGCCGTCCTTCGGCACCCAGTGGCTGCTGCCGCGGCTGGCCGAATTCCAGCGCCTGCAACCGCAGATCACCGTCAACCTGTCCAGCCGCACCCGGCCGTTTCTGTTTGCCGATACCAGCTTCGATGCAGCAATCCATTTTGGCGACGGCGAATGGTCGGGCACCGAAGCGCATTTTCTGATGCCGGAAAACTCCTTGCCGGTGTGCAGCCCGCTGCTGCTGGGTGCCCGGCAGACTCTTTCTGCTGCGGAAATAGCTCGTCTGCCGCTGTTGCAGCAAAGCACCCGGCCCTATGCCTGGCGCCAGTGGTTCAACAAGCAGGGCCTGAATATGCCACAGGATCTCAACGGCCCGCGCTACGAGCTGTTTTCCATGCTCGCGCAAGCCGCCAGTCACGCTATGGGCGTGGCGCTGATTCCGCCTTTCCTGATCGAACGTGAACTGAGCGATGGCCGCCTGAAAATCGCCAGCCCGCATACGGTGCCGACCGACAAGGGTTACTACCTGATCATCCCCGAACGCACCGTTGAATCCGCCGCGCTGCGCTGCTTTCGTGACTGGTTGCGTCAGGCAGCCCATGCCTACCAACTGGAAAACCACCCCTAGCCTGCGCGCTCAACGGACTGTCTTCATGCAGCAGGCTCACCGGCAAACTACAGTCCGGTAAATCGGCGCCAAGCCAGCCATGGCTAGCGTTGCGCAGGATTTAACTGCCCAGCTGGTCTACAGTTCCGGAAACAACAAATTCGACCGACGGCAACTTTGCCGGATAGTCAGCTTTGCCGCTTCAGGCCATATATTTACAGGGCCGGACCAGTAATTGCGCACCCTGCAGACAGCATGCCTGAGCCGCATAGGGCTATAACTTTTGGTTATGCAATTTTTAAATTCCATAACCCTTGCGCTGTGCATTCCGGATCAGCAAAATGCCGCGCCCCCGGGCCCGGCAAGCCCGGGTCACGCGGTGCTATGTGCTGATCAGCCACCCGGATTGCCAACGTAGCGATCCGGCCAACCCTAGAAAGATCACACGCAGGAGACTTGCTGTGCACATCGGTGTCCCTCTCGAAACCCATGCTGGTGAAACCCGGGTAGCTGCTACTCCGGAAACCCTGAAAAAACTGATTGCCCATGGCCATCAGATCACCGTCCAGAGTGGTGCCGGCATTCAGGCCAGCCTGCCGGATCATGTCTTTGAAGTGGCGGGTGCGGACATCGGTGATGCCGCCACGGCCCTGGGTGCCGACCTGATACTGAAAGTACTGGCGCCCAACGATGCCGAACTGGCGCTGATGAAGCCCGGCGCGGTACTGGTGGGTATGCTCAACCCGTTCGACAACGCGACCATCGCCAAAATGGCCGAACGCGGCATTACCGCCTTCGCCCTCGAAGCCGCACCGCGCACCTCGCGCGCGCAGAGTCTCGACGTGCTGTCGTCGCAAGCCAACATCGCCGGCTACAAGGCAGTGCTGCTCGGCGCGCACCATTACCCGCGTTTCATGCCGATGCTGATGACCGCTGCCGGTACGGTCAAGGCCGCCCGCGTACTTATACTGGGTGCCGGCGTGGCGGGTTTGCAGGCCATCGCCACGGCCAAGCGGCTGGGCGCGGTGATTGAAGCCTCCGACGTACGCCCGGCGGTGAAGGAACAGATCGAGTCGCTCGGCGCCAAGTTCGTCGATGTGCCGCTGGAAACCGACGAAGAACGCGAGTGCGCCGAAGGTGTCGGTGGTTACGCGCGGCCGATGCCGGCTTCGTGGATGCAGCGTCAGGCCGGCGCCGTGCACGAACGCGCCAAACTGGCCGATATCGTCATCACCACCGCGTTGATTCCCGGCCGCAAGGCGCCGACCCTGCTGCACGCCGCCACCGTCGAAGAAATGAAACCCGGCTCGGTAATCATCGACATCGCGGCGTCCCAGGGTGGCAACTGCCCGCTGACCGAAGTGGATCAGGTGGTGGTCAAGCATGGCGTGACCATTGTCGGCCACAGCAATCTGGCGACCCTGGTGCCGGCGGACGCTTCCGCCCTGTATGCGCGCAACCTGCTGGATTTCCTCAAGCTGGTCATCGACAAGGACGGCCACCTGCACCTCAACCTCGAAGACGACATCGTCGCCGCGTGCCTGATGTGCCGCGACGGCCAGGTCGTACGCAGCAACGGCTAAGCCCGAGGCTGAATCCAAGGAGTTAGAAAATGGAAGACATGCTGATTTCCCACGGCGTCTACAACCTGATCATCTTCGTGCTGGCGATTTATATCGGCTACCACGTGGTGTGGAACGTCACCCCCGCGCTGCACACCCCGCTGATGGCGGTAACCAACGCGATTTCCGCCATCGTCATCGTCGGCGCCATGCTGGCTGCCGCCCTGACCGTAACCCCCATGGGCAAGCTGATGGGCACTCTGGCCGTGGCACTGGCGGCAGTGAATGTGTTCGGTGGTTTCCTGGTTACCCGGCGCATGCTGGAAATGTTCAAGAAGAAGGCCCCAAAAGCCAAGGCAGAGGGCAAATAAGATGAGCATGAACCTGATTACCCTGCTCTATCTGATCGCTTCAGTCTGCTTCATTCAGGCACTGAAAGGCCTGTCGCACCCGACCTCGTCGCGCCAGGGCAACCTGTTCGGCATGCTCGGCATGGGTCTGGCCGTGGTCACCACGGTGTTCCTGGTGTTCAAGCTAGCGGCGCAACTCAACGAAGGCGGCAGTGCCGCTGCCGGTCTGGGTTATGTACTGTTCGGCCTGCTGGTCGGCGGCAGCGCCGGCGCGATCATGGCCAGACGCGTGGAAATGACCAAGATGCCCGAGCTGGTGGCCTTCATGCACAGCATGATCGGCCTGGCGGCGGTGTTTATTGCCATCGCCGCCGTGCTGGAACCGCAGTCGCTGGGCATCGTTGCCGCGCTGGGCGATCCGATCCCCAGCGGCAACCGCCTGGAGTTGTTCCTCGGCGCAGCCATTGGTGCGATCACCTTCTCCGGTTCGGTGATCGCCTTCGGCAAGCTCTCCGGCAAGTACAAGTTCCGCCTGTTCCAGGGCGCGCCGGTGCAGTTCAAGGGCCAGCACTGGGTCAACCTGGGCGTGGGCCTGGCAATCCTCGCGCTGGGTCTGCACTTCACTTTCAGCGGCAGCCTGAGCGCATTCCTGCTGCTGCTGGCACTGGCGTTCGTTATCGGCGTTCTGATCATCATCCCGATCGGCGGCGCCGATATGCCGGTGGTGGTGTCGATGCTCAACAGCTACTCGGGCTGGGCGGCGGCCGGTATCGGCTTCTCGCTGAACAACTCGATGCTGATCATCGCCGGTTCCCTGGTCGGTTCCAGCGGCGCGATTCTCTCCTACATCATGTGCAAGGCGATGAACCGCTCGTTCTTCAACGTCATCCTCGGCGGCTTCGGTGGCACCAGCGAAGCTGCCGGCCCGGCCGGCGACAAGGAAGCCCGTCCGGTGAAGTCCGGCTCCAGTGATGATGCGGCCTTCCTGCTGACCAACGCCGACACCGTGATCATCGTGCCGGGTTACGGCCTGGCCGTGGCCCGTGCGCAGCACGCGCTGATGGAGCTGGCCGAGAAACTGACCCACCGTGGCGTCACCGTCAAGTACGCCATCCACCCGGTGGCCGGCCGTATGCCCGGCCACATGAACGTACTGCTGGCCGAAGCCGAAGTGCCCTACGAGCAGGTGTTCGAGATGGAAGACATCAACTCCGAGTTCGGTCAGGCCGACGTGGTGCTGGTGCTCGGTGCCAACGACGTGGTCAACCCGGCGGCGAAGAACGATCCGAAGTCGCCGATCGCCGGCATGCCGATCCTCGAGGCCTACAAGGCCAAAACGGTGATCGTCAACAAGCGCTCGATGGCCAGCGGCTACGCCGGCCTGGACAACGAACTGTTTTATCTGGACAAGACCATGATGGTGTTTGGCGATGCCAAGAAAGTCATCGAGGATATGGTCAAGGCGGTCGAGTAATCGAACACGTTAGCAGCATAAAAAACCCGGCCTAGGCCGGGTTTTTTATGCTCGTTATTTTTTATGCTCTAACAGCTCGCGGTAGAGCTGCGCCATCTGCCGGCCCATCTGTTCAGAGGTGAATAGCTGCTCATAACGCTGTCCAGCTTTGCGCCCCATTTCTTGTGCCTGCTCTGGGTTGTTCCATAGTGTGCGCATGGCTTCACGGAAAGCTGCGGCGTTGCTCGGCGGCACTACTAAGCCGGTTTCGCCGTGGATATTGATATAGCTGGTGCCGGTGCCGATTTCGCTGGAAATCATCGGTTTGCCGTACATGGCCCCCTCTAATAAAGAAATACCGAAAGCCTCGGAGCGTAGATGCGAAGGGAATACGATTGCGCTGCAGAGCTGCAACAAGGCGACCTTGTCTTCCTCACCCAATCGACCGAGAAAGTGCACATTGGTTAAGCCTAGCGTGACGGCTTGGTCACGCAGCTCCTGCTCCAGCGGGCCAGCGCCGACTATGACAACTGGGTAATCCGTGCCCTGTGCAGCCTCAAGCAGAATGTGCAGGCCCTTGTAGTAGCGCATCACGCCGACAAACAGAAAGAAGCGCTCGCCGAAGCGCTGACGCCAACTCTCGACACAGTCATTCGTCGGAACCGGATAGCTGCTCTTATCCAAACCATACGGGACCACCACCGTCTTGTTGCGGTAATGCTTGAGGACCTCACTTGTGGCCAGATAGTTAGGTGAGGCCGCGACAATGCGGTCAACCTGACTCAGAAACCGGTGCATCAGCGGACTATACAGGTGCAGCAAGTGTTTCTGCCGCACGATATCCGAGTGATAGGTCACCACCGTAGGCTTGTTAATGCGCGCAGTGAAATGCACCACATCCATAAACGGCCAGGGAAAGTGGTAGTTAATCACATCGGCCTCTGCCGCCAACTCGCGGAAGCGTTTAATCACGCTGTAAGAGAAGCCGGTGGAGGCCAGCTGAATGTCCAGCTTGGCTTGATGCACTTTGTGATCGGCGACCATAACTTCTCGAGGCTGTGGGTTGGCGCTGAGGGTTAGTACCTCGCCCTGAATGCCGTGGGCAATCCCGCTCTGGCAGAGTTGATAAATCACCTGCTCGATGCCACCCACCGATTCTGGCAGATAGGTTTTGAAAAAGTGCAAAACGCGCATCAGGACTCCACAACTTGTCGGTATACGCGCGCAGTGATCTGCGCGCAGCGCTGCCAGGAAAATGCTTGGGCGCGCAGCAGACCGGCATCCCGTTGTTGTTGCCAATACGCTTGATCATCAATCAGCCGCAGCATGGCCGCAGCACAGACCTGTTCATTCTGCGCATCGATATATGTGCCCGCCTCACCGGCTACTTCCGGCAATGCCGAACTGCGCGTCAGCAGCACTGGCGTGCCACTGGCCATGGCTTCCAGAACGGGCAAACCAAAGCCTTCATACAGCGACGGGAACACCAGCAAGCGCGCGCCAGCCAGCAGTTCGGCAACGGCAAGATCACTCTGATAGCCGAGTAGTCGCACTTGCCCGCTGACGATGGCTCGTTGCAGCGGCGCCGCCAATTGCTCAGTGCGCCAACCCGGCATGCCAACAATCACTAGCGGATAGCGTGAGCGCACAGCCGCCGGTAACTGCTCAAAAGCGCGCAGGGCCAGTTGCAGGTTCTTGCGCGGCTCCACTGTACCCACACACAACAAGTACTCGCCCGGATACAAACCCAGGGCCTGCAGCGGCGCAGTCAACTGCTCCACGCTTCGGGGGTGAAAGCGCGCAGCACAGCCCAACGGCGCCACCGTCACCCGATCGGCCGCTACCCCGTAAAATCGACAAACCTCGGCACCGATAAAGTCCGAATCCACCAGGATGCGTTGGGCCCGCTCGACACTATGCGCAGCATGCCGCTCAATCTCGACGAGGCGATCCTTGGGCTGAGTTTCAGGAAAATGCACATGGGTCAGATCATGCATAGTCATGACCATTGGCCCGTCGAACTCGAATGGCCACAAGCTCGGGTCATGATAAAGCGCGGGGTTAAGGCGCCGGACACCCTCGTTGAAGCGCTTTTGCTGCAAACGGCGGCGCAAGGTGTAGGCGTCAGGCAGCACCCGTTTAACCAGACTACTCAATCGCGAGTAGCCTGGCATGGCAGAAGACGGTAACTGCTGCTGCCATCCCCAGCCATCAAACAGCTCAAGACAGAGCTCACTGTCTGCACGCAACGCGTTTGCCAGTTCAGCAACGTACTGGCCGATGCCAGTACGTGGTGCTCGCAGGATGCCGGCATTAAATGCGATGCGCATCTGCAAGTTCCGTTGCCGGATGGGCAGGAACTTGTGGTGCGATCCCCTCAAGAGTTCTTTCAACCAACTGGAGGCTCGCGTCACGCCATCCGATCCAACACCAATCCTCAATAGGCCGGGCGGCTGGAAACTGGCCTGTAATAGAGAACTCAGCTATCTGATTGGCAAGACTCGCCGGGGCCTGCAAATCGAAGTAGCTGACAAAATCACCGCCGATTTCGCGAAAAACCGGAATGTCGCTGGCAAATACGGGCAATCCTCGCTGCATCGCCTCTACCAGCGGCAGACCGAAACCCTCCACGTAGGAGGGAAAAACCAGTGCCCGCGCCTTGGTATAGGCAAACTCGAGACCCGAATCGTTGACCCGGTTGAACATGAACAGCCGGCGGTTCCACTCGGGATGCTTGCGAATCCGCGAAACCAAGTCATCACATTTCCAGCCGATCTTGCCAATGATGCACAGACGAGCATTGCTGCCTTGCGCCCACAGAAGCTCAAAGGCATCCAGCAGGTAAGCATGATTCTTTCTCGGCTCGATGGTACTGACCATCAGGTAAACCGGATCGCATGAACGAAACAGCTCCTGCAGCTCGGCACTGCCATGCCGGCCTCGACCAACCTGATCAAGTTCCGAGCCCAGATGAAAATGCCCATGCCAGCGCTTGGCGGCCTCGACCGGTCCGAGCCGCTTGGTCATCTCGGCGGCCACTTGCTCGCTGATGGTCTCGGAAATAGCCATGAAACCATCCGCCGTAAGGGCTATCCAGTCGAACCACTTGTCGAATACGGTCACCAGACCTGCATCGCAGAACTGCGGGTGAGTCAGCGGGATAAGGTCGTAGATGACCGAAATGATCCCGACACCTTTGGCCTTGAGCTTTTCCGCCGTCGGGAAAAAGTCCGCATGCCAGGAGGAGTCCAGCAGAATCAACTGGTCACCGCTCACGGCCTCCAATGGTTCGGCCCGATCGAGCGCAGGTTTGGCGCGACGATTCAGCCATAGCACCAAACGCAATGGCAGCGTGATCGACAGACTGCCCAGTTTTGCCAGGATAAACAACAGGCGGCGCAGGAGCAGCGAACGGCTAAATGGCCACAGCCGCTCCAGGCGTGAGTGCCAGAAGAAATAGCGATTACGCAGATGATCAAGCGTAATAATCAGGTACTGCCGCACGGTAGCATCCCGACCTACTTTCAGTGGCGCCAGACTGTTAACCCGATAAAGCTTTCCGGCACGCATCATCACCGGTATGCATTCGACCAGCGGCGTTATTGTACCAAGCTGCTTGATGATGCTGCGCACCACCCGCTGGATGCCTGAGTTGACCTCGGGATGCTCATAAACGTAGGTGCATTCGATCAGAAAACGCATTCGACACCTTCATCTTTTTCGGGTGCCGGAAGGTACGTTACTTGACAGCGACTGCCAACCTGAATCGCCCAGGCAACGATCATTGCACCCGCCCGTACTTGTCATCGAAGCGCACGATGTCATCCTCGCCCACGTACTCGCCGCTCTGCACCTCGATCATCACCAGATCAAGTACTCCGGGGTTCTCAAGGCGGTGTCGATGGCCAGCAGGAATGAAAGTGGACTCATTTGTATCGATCAGGCATTCGGTCTCTCCATTGGTGACCTTGGCCACGCCCTGAACAACTATCCAGTGCTCGCTGCGGTGGTGATGCATCTGCAGTGACAATGCAGCACCCGGATTGACCACGATGCGCTTGATCTTGAAACGCACCCCCTCCTCCAGAACCGTATAAGTCCCCCAAGGGCGGGCCACGGTGCGGTGCAGGCGATAGGCTTCGTGATTCTGCTCTTTAAGCAACTTGGCTACCTGACGCACCTCTTGAGCGCGGTCGACACGAGCCACCAGTACGGCATCAGCCGTATCGATGACAATAAGGTCGTCAACGCCCACCGTCGCTATCAGACGCCCCTCACCCATAACGAAGGTGTTGTGTGTGTCTATAAGGATTGCATCGCCCTGAACACGATTACCCTCCTCATCGGCCGGCACCAGCTGCGACAGCGCTCCCCACGAGCCGATATCGCTCCAATCAAAGGCTGCAGGTACCATCACGACCTGGTTTGAGCGTTCCATCAGCGCATAGTCAATAGAAATGTCCGGCAGGGCGACAAAACTCTGGCTGTGCAGTTCCTGAAGCAACACGCCGGCGCTTTCGTGCGCGGGACTGGCAGCAATACACCGGGCCGAGAGATCAGCTATCTCCGGTGCATGCTGAGCCAATTCGCGTAACAGAGTGCCGGCGGTGAAGCAAAACATTCCCGAGTTCCAGAGGAATCGGCCGCTTTGCAGATACTCGCGGGCCGTATGCAGGTCCGGCTTCTCAACGAAGCGCAGAACCCGGCAGCCGCCCGCCTCGTCAAGCACCTCACCGGACTCGATATAACCGAAACCTGTTTCCGGCGCGCAGGGAGGGATGCCGAATGTGACCAAATAGCCTATTCGCGCCAACTGGGCTGCATGAACAGCTGAACGCCGGAAACCCTCTACATCCTGTATCAGGTGATCCGCCGCCATCACCACCATCACGACTTCATCACCGTACCTAGCACCCAGTGCCTGGGCTGCCACTGCAATCGCCGGTGCGGTGTTGCGCCCTTCTGGCTCAAGAACGAAACGCGCCTGATGACGGGGAAGACGACTTTCAAAGAAGTGATCTTTGCTGGTGAAGTAGTGCTCACGGTTGGTCACCGTGACGATCTCGCCACCCTCCGGAGTCAGCGCAGCGGCACGCGCATAGGCCTTGCCCAGCAACGAGTCACCATCGGGAAGACGCATGAATGGCTTGGGATGACCCTCGCGAGATACCGGCCAGAGGCGCGTGCCGGCACCACCGGACATGATCACAGGGACAATGAGCACGGCTTTACTCCCGACCAACACGGAACAAATCAGCATCCACCATCATGCCGATAAGTTGATCCAGGCTGGTGCTTGGTTTCCAGCCAAGTTGACGAGCAGCTTTGTCTGGATTGCCCAACAGCACGTCAACCTCGGCCGGGCGGAAAAACTGCGGATCAATGACCACATGATCCTCGTAGTTCAGACCAACGCATGAGAAAGCTAGTCGGCACATATCCCGCACTGTGGTGGTAACACCCGTGGCTATCACATAATCATCGGCCCGGTCCTGCTGCAACATCAGCCACATGGCCTCGACGTAATCACCCGCAAAGCCCCAATCGCGTTTGGCGTCGATATTACCCATGCGCAATTCGTGCTGTTTGCCCAGCTTGATACGCGCTACAGCGTCGGTCACCTTACGGGTGACGAACTCAAGACCGCGCAGCGGCGATTCGTGATTGAACAGAATGCCGCTGGAGGCATGCAAGCCGAAGCTTTCGCGATAGTTAACCGTTATCCAATGGCCGTAGAGCTTGGCCACCCCGTAGGGGCTGCGGGGATAGAACGGCGTGTTCTCGTCCTGCCGTTCGGCCTGGATAAGCCCAAACATCTCACTGGTAGACGCCTGATAGAAACGGCTGTCAGGGCAAAACTGACGGATCGCCTCAAGCACATGAGTCACGCCCAGGCCACCCACGATGCCGGTAGTGACCGGCTGGTCCCATGAACTGCCTACGAAACTTTGAGCACCCAGGTTATAAATTTCCTGGGGCTTGCTCTTGATCACGGCGCGCTGGATCGAACAGGCATCTGCCAAGTCACCTTCCTGATACCGAATCTGGCCCTCAATGCCCAGCTCGCGCAGACGCCAACGCGTATCCGAGCTGCGACGCGCGACCAGACCATGCACTTCATAGCCCTTTTCAAGCAGCAGTTTGGCTAGATATGCGCCGTCCTGGCCCGTAATACCTGTGATCAAAGCAGTTCTTGTCATTCTCTTTCTACTCTTGGTTCCCAGTCAGAAAGCACGCTCTGTAGGGTCTCTGTGATTGAAATGCCAGGCGTCCACCCGGTCTGTTCTCTTAGTTTCAGCGAGTTGCCCATTACTCGCCGCTGCTCGCTGGGCCGCAGGCGAGTTTGATCCTGATGAAGATCGACATTCAGGCCGGCGATGGTTGCCATCTGCTCGATTAGGGTACTAATCCGCTGCTCCTGCCCCGAGCAAACGTTGTAAATCTCACTATTGTGACCGTGTTCGAGCAAAGAAAAATAGGCATTGATTACGTCGCGAACGTCGAGAAAATCACGAGTAACATCAACGTCGCCAATGTCGATGCGAGGCGCCTGCAGGCCTTTGCGAATTCGCGCCAACTGCCTGGCAACGCCCGGTATAACAAAGTCTTCCCTTTGACCGGGCCCGACATGATTGAAAGGACGCGCCACCATGATGCGCCAGCACTCCTTATAGCTCCATTGCAGACAGAGCAACTCAGCCGCAACTTTACTGACCGCGTAAGGGTTGCGTGGCTTCGGGAGCAATTGCTCATTGATTGGCAGATCACACTCGCCGACCTGACCATACACATCACCCGAACTGACATACAGAAAGGTGCCGCTAAATCCGGCACGCTTCAGTGCCTGCAGTAGATTTAGCGTACCCAGCACATTGACCTGCAAAGTATGTGCAGGATCCTTAAAGGCTTCCGGGACAAAGGTCTGTCCGGCCAGGTGAATCACCGCCTCGGGCACGCACTGCTGGAGCCATGCATCAAGTGAAGCGGGATCCAGCAGGTCGTAAGCCTGTTCCGGGATCAGTTTCCAGCCGGTCATAGCAGGTAACGCGGCACGCAAATGGCAACCGACAAAACCGCCGAGGCCGGTGACTAGCAGGGTTTTGACGTTCATAACAACACCCTTTTCAAGGAAGCTCGGGAACAAATGCAACTTACTTTTCCAGGGAAATACGGAAGCCAAGAATGATCCTGAGAAACAAAACTTGGTGACCACTTGGAGATCATGGCGTCAGTCCAAGGAGTACTGTGAAACAGAACAGGGAGCATGTACGACCCCCCAAACATTCTGGCCATCTTCAGGGTAGGAAATGGAAAATCGTGCTCCACCTGCGCAGTAATCGGTTATTTCTCCAATAAGTAACTGCCCCCGATTCACAGGATTCTCCACAAAGCTACCAATACCGGCGATAAGCCCATACTCGCCGGGACACAGCGGGCAATTAAAAGTGAACTCCATGACACGCAGCACATGTGAGCCATCAGCAGGAATGAAGATGCCTTCGGCAGCGGCGTTGAAATGCATCAGCTGGCGGCCGCTGTCATCAGTGATGCCCAGCGTCACAGTCAGCCCACTCACGGCCTCCTGCAACGCCTGATAAAACACCCTGACACAAAGCTGGCTGGCGAATGGGACATGGTCCGTCTCCGCTCCCTGCTCGTCCAGTAAGACAATTTCCTGAATACGCACTTCACCACTGCCGGTGCGAAGAGACTCTACCCGATCGGCAAAAGCCTGATGCCTGTCCGACTTGGTCGCTTTCTCGGCGGATGGCGCTCGCGCGACCGTGACGTTTTTCTGCAAACCGGCACTGGCCATACGTCGGAATACTTCAGACTGGTAAGCCGCGCCTACTTCCCGCGAACTGCCCTGCAGCCTGACTTTTCCGTTTTCCAACCACAGCCCCTGGTCGCATAGCGAACGAATGCCGTCGGCTGAATGGGTGACATAAAGAAAGGTCGTCCCCCCATCCAGCAGCGATTTAATCTTATGCAGACACTTGTTCTGGAAATACGCATCGCCCACGCTCAGGGCTTCGTCGACAATCAAGATTTCCGGTTTCACATATACAGCACAAGAAAACCCGAGCCTCACGGCCATGCCGCTGCTGTAGGTTTTAACCGGATGTTCGATGGCATCCTGCAGCTCGCTGAAATGTATGATTTCGGGCAATGCCTCGGCGATCTCGTCATGTTGCATGCCATGCAACATGCAGAACTGGCGGATATTCTCACGCCCCGACAACTCCGGGTTGAAACCGGCTCCGAGTTCGAGCAGAGCAGAAATCCGGCCGCGCACACTGACGCTGCCGCCACTGGGCGTCAGAACCCCGCACAGCACCTTGAGCAAGGTACTCTTGCCGCTGCCGTTCTCCCCGACGATCCCCAACCGGCTGCCCGGCATCAGGCTGAGTGTCACGCCATCCAGCGCACGGGTCTCCCGGAAGTACTGTTTGCGGCCGGGTGAGAGCAACTCAAGCATCCGCTGACTGGGGCGCGTATAGCTGCGGTAGATTTTGGAAACCTCGCAGACCTCGATAATGGCTTCCGATACGGGCGTTGAGTTCATGGCTGAAGGTCCAGTTCAGAGTACATCGGCAAAACCGGATTTCAGTCGGCGAAACAGAACAAATCCGGCCACCAGAATCGTTGCACCCAGCGCCAACAGAAGCGCCAGCGCCAACCAGTCCACCTCGGCCGTAGCGAAGACGGCATGACGGGAAATCTCGGTGAGGTAGAAAAATGGATTCCAGTCCATGATCAATTTGCGCACCCAAAGCGCACCATGCTCTTCGACCAAGGTTGCCGGATAGAGGATCGGAGTCAGCCAGAACAGAATGTTCACAACCACCGGAACGACCTGCCCGAGATCAGGGATATACACGGACAACGCTGCGACAGCATAAGCGACACCCAGCGTCAGCAGCAGACAAGCCATCCACACCAGAAGATAGATGGCCGCAGTGTCGCCTATGCTGATGCCGTAATGAAGCATCAGGCCAAACGCCAACAGCAGAATGATCGCCTGACTCAGTAATGCCGAGGCAAGAGGAATCAGCGGCAGCACCCAGAACGGAAAGGCAATCTTGCTGACCAGATAACGGTATTCTCGCAGAATGCCGGTGCTGCGCCCGACCACCTCGGAAAAAAGAATCCACAACGAAAACGGAATGAAATAGAACAACGCAAAAGGTATGTCGCCATAACGCGCCCCCATACGTCCGCTCATCAGGGTAGAAAACACCACCACATTGATCAGCGCATAAAGCAGCGGCACGCCAATGGTCCAGAACACACCGGCATAGGATCCCGCATAGCGGTTTAGCAGATCACGCTTTGCCAGCATCCAGGCTAGCGACAGACTATTGATTATTCCCGACTTGCGCATGCGGCCTCATATACCGAAACACCCGCAGACGGGCAGTTCATGATTGGGGGGATTAATTTTCGCCGAAGATGTCCCGCGTATAGACCTTGCCGGCCACATCCTGCAGGTCGTCAGTCATCCGGTTGCTGATTATGACATCACAGATGCGTTTGAATGTAGCCAGATCTTGAATGACCGGTGACTTGAAGAACTCAGACTCTGCGAGCGCCGGCTCATGAATGACTACCTCCACACCCTTAGCCTTTAACCGCTTCATCACACCCTGGACGCTCGATGCGCGAAAGTTGTCCGAACCACTCTTCATGATCAGCCGGTAGATACCGACCACGGCGGGGCTGCGGCGCAGAATATCCTCGGCAATGAAATCCTTGCGCGTGCGATTTGAATCAACAATGGCGCGGATGAGGTTCTGTGGAACGTCACGGTAGTTGGCCAGCAGCTGCTTGGTGTCCTTGGGCAGGCAGTAACCGCCGTAGCCAAAAGAAGGATTGTTGTAGTGGCTGCCAATCCGCGGATCCAGACCGACACCCTCGATGATCTGACGGCTGTCGAGACCATGACTAAGGGCATAGCTGTCCAGCTCATTGAAAAATGAAACGCGCATGGCCAGATAGGTGTTGGCAAACAGCTTGATCGCTTCCGCCTCAGTCGAGTCAGTCAGCAGAACCGGAATGCCCTTCTTGATCGCCGCATCACACAACAACTCGGCAAAGACCCTGGCCCACTCCGATCGCTCACCAACGACAATGCGTGACGGATACAGGTTGTCATGCAAGGCACGACCCTCTCGCAGGAACTCCGGGGAGAATATTAAATTGTCGCAGCCCAGACGCTGCCGCGCTCCTTCCGTGAAGCCAACCGGCACGGTCGACTTGATAACGATCACCGCCCGGGGGTTGATGGCTAACACCTGCTTGATCACCGCCTCCACGCTGCTCGTGTCAAACTCGTCAGTCTGCGAATCGTAATCCGTAGGCGTAGCGACAATCACATACTCTGCGCCACCGAAGGCATCCTGAGGATCAAGGGTTGCACGCAGATTGAGGGCGTGATGACGCAGGTAATCCTCCAGTTCGGAATCCTGGATCGGTGATATCCGCTGATTAAGCTGCTCCACCCGCTTTGCCGAGATATCCAGAGCCACTACTTCGTGCTGCTGAGCCAGTAATACACCATTGGACAGGCCAACATAACCAAGACCTGCGACCGCAATCTTCATATCCGTACCCACTTTCTTATTTTTTGCGGCCTATTGCCATGGAATCGTTAGTGGCTGAACGCCAATATCGTGCGCCCAAAAAACGCCTTCCTGCACCAAGGAAACCTGCAAACTTCCGCCCTTGATTTCCATGGCTGAATCAATTGGCAGGCGAACCGCCAACTCGCCCTTGGCTGGGATATCGAATGGTAAATCCATGCGGGTATCCCAGCCAGAAGCAGGCAGGCCCGTGGAATCCAGGAATCGCCAAGAAATACGCATCGGCGTGTTAACACGGGATCCAGCAGCAATAGTCAAATCTCCAGTGTTATGGATGCTTAAGTAGACAATGGTCTGGCCCTCAACCCTAGCTATGCTACCGAAACGATAATCCAGCTTACGAATTTCCTCTTGGGTGTATCTCCGCCCCAGCAAAGAGAAACTGCCTGGAATCTGGGTTACCCACGCGGGATCGCAGCCTTCAAAACCAATCGGAACAACCTTACTCATGAAATCAAGGTACGCATTCTCATCGTCGCTTTTTTCAACGAAGGACATGAATAAAGCCAGCCGTCTTGGCAGCTCAGCACAATCCTTCCCGTATTCCAAGGTATAACCTGGAGGTACAAAACCGGAGTAACCATTCAATGTCTTGGCACCATGCCGCAGTGAAACCCACATCGCATCTAACTCGTCCGCGAAATAAGGCCCCTGACGCTGAGCAAAAAACAGGATGGCATCCGGATTAACTTCCTGAGGCACAGTCGCCTCAATCAGCGATAAACGATCACGCCATTCGCTTTTATGGCTAACATACATGGAGGTCGCAGCACATTCGAGAAACACCAGCGGCAAGATGACCAGCATGACCAGCCGACCACCCCAGCGCCACTTGTCTCGGAGGTAATCGATAGCCAATACCACCATGTAGGCCACGGGAAAGAGCAATACCTGATCCAGACGTGTCATTACACGGATTGCAGAAGCCAGCGGCAACTGGTGCAGTACATACCAGAAACTGAACCCACCAACATTCAGGGTCAAGGCAATAAGCCCAAACAGAACCCCGGCTATTACCATGAATGTATGAGCGTTGCTGCTTCGCGCGCCCACGAGAAAACCCATTGCAGCCAACAGCATTGGCATTGCTCCCATGAACATCTGATGCTCATGGCGCATTGGAATATCGGCAAAGAGGCCTGCTGTTGGCCAAGACCAGAAATCAGACAAATCGGCGAGAAAATAGCTTTGCGGCCGGGGCAGCATCGATGCTATCTCTCCCCATGAGCGTACTGCCCCGTAGAGCCTGGATACTTGGATATACGGATAAAACAGCACCACCAGCGCAATCAGCTGACCAGTTAGATAAAGCAGAATTCGCCACTTGTCCTGCCGGACCTGAATCTGCCACTGCGCGTTCAGCTCTCGGATTGGTTGCACAAAAGGTTGCTTCAAACTGCACCGGCTGAAGACGAAATGCATGCAAACTGTGGCAGCGAGCAGCAATAGCGTAAAGAATCCCATATAGATGCCGGCGTAAAACTGCCATACCAACCAGGCGCCTGAAATGACCAACAGGCGATATTTCTTCTGCTCCAGAAAAAGAGTGAAGAACGCCATGGCAAGCGGCACGCCAAAGCGGTAGTGCAGCTGGGCATGGCCTGCATGGGCAGTCGTTGGCAAAGCGAAAGCAAAAATCAATGCCCCCACCGAGGAAGCCAGCGGGCTCCCCCCCAGAAGGCGCAATGCATAATAGGCAGCAGCAAAGTTCGCCACATAACCAAACAAGAACCAAAGCTGAAAGGCAGTGTCAGGCTCCGCTACAAAAAGACGGGCCAAGAGATATACAGGCGCCGAGCCGAACAGGTTATCCGAAAAGCCCAGCACATAAGGGAAGGGGGAAAAGAACCCAAGTTGCCAGAGCGACTCGGATTCACCGAAAAAAAACTGATAAATATTTTCCAGGAAGTAATTGTTAAGGCGCGCATCAGCAATGTCTCCAGGCATCAGCGCCAGCCCGTGCAGCTGCCTGAGCGGAACTGCGACAAAAGCACAAACGAATAACGCAACAACACACAACAAATACGATCGACTTTTCATATAAAGGGCTACCGGCACTTATAGTCCATCGACTCCGCGCTTTTGCGGAACGGATCGGTCAAATCATCCGAATAAAACCCCATCAACAGTCGCTTTTTGGGCAGCCAATTGGCTCTAAAGTAACGCCCGAAACTTGCAATCGCCCCACCCTTTTCCGTGAGCTTCACGCATCCATTCTCGATCGCAATGGTTCCAGATTCGAGTTGCTCCGTAAGTCGCACATCAACCAGACGGTGCTCCTTGACGTACTCCTTGGTGAACACTTCTTCAAAGCGCTCATGACGGATTCCGCCGCCGCGCTGCTGAAGCTTTTCCAGAATGTAGAACGACAACGAACGGTCAATCACCGTAGGCACCGAAATGGCCAGTGCATAGCCCGCCAGCAACCAGATCACCACCAACAGAGTCTTTTCAAAACCCGTAAAGAGCGCAAAGTAACGAATGCCGAAAAGAATCAACGCTGCGAGTATCGCCGCAATAAACACATCGGCAATAGCTGCGTAAAAAACCACATCAACCCGCAGATACCGTACATGAAACCAGTAAACACCGAGCAGCAGGACGAGGAACAGCAGACTGGCTAAGCCGGACTTGAGCACTTTCATATTTTGAACACCAGAAATTTGTTACCCAGATAACTCAGAGAGACCTGCAGGACAGTAGCCAGCAGAAAACCCACGCGGTAATCGAGACCGAAATAATCGCTCCACACCAACAGCACCGCGCCGTGCAGCAACGCGATGGCACCATACAGGCCACTGAAGCGCAGCGCCTCTGCAAAAATCGGCTCCCCGGTACGCGGAAATACAAAATACCGGCTGCCGACGAATGAAGCGCTGATACCAAATACAGCCGCCGTCAGGTTAGCCAACCCGGCCGAGGAAAAATGCAAGACCTGCAGATTGAAGGCGAGTACCGCGAAATGCACGGCGGTGGCGACTATGCCATTGATTCCGTAGCGCAGCACCTCCATGTAAGGGGCCTTCATGGGCGAGAAGTCTGTCCCCGGGTTTCAATGACGCGCTCGACGAAATCATGGTATGCAATCGCATTGCTCACCGTACCGCCGCGCACAACACCCGTTAGCATAAGCGTCATAAGAGCAAGAGCTCCCGTCTGCAAAAGCATGAGTACCAGGATCCCCAGCGCAACAGAAAACCAGCCCGGGGTCGAGAAACCGACCAGCTTCAGGATGATGGCCGCTGTAATCCCCACCATGGAAAAGCTGGCGATCAATCCGCAGAGGATACCGACCCTGACCAGTACGTCCTCAGCAAACACCATCAGCCCCTTAAATCCGTGCAGCACCAGGCCGACAAAATTCATCTTCGACTGGCCTGCATAGCGAGGGCCACGATCGATCAGCCGCGCAGTGGTGCGCAGTTTAGAGGCCAGCACCGTGCCGGCGACATGAATGGGTAACTCCTGCATGGCCACCAGACGCCTGACAGCATTCGCCTTCAGTCCCATGAAGTTACCGAAGCTGATCGCGCGACCGGTCATCAGACTGAAGAAGCGCTTGTAGATGGCATAGAACAGTTTGAACTTCAGCGTTTCAATGCGGCTTTTGCGCTGGGCAACCACCACGTCGACTTGTTCTTGTTCCAGCCCTTGGAGAAGATCAGGAATAGTCGCGGGTAGATCCTCACCGTCCGAATCCATCACAACCACTCGCTGATGCGACTCAATACGCTCGGATACATATCCCAGTCCGATGGCGATGGCGCGCTGATGCCCGACATTACGTCGCAGCTGCAGGATTACACCCTCCAACCCAGCCCGCTGCAGACTGTCGATATCAAGCGAGGTCTTCACCGAGCCGTCGTCCACCGCCACCACGAAGATCCTGCCGGCAAACTGCACGGCCAGCTCCATAAACAGGCGGCTACTGGCCTCGACGTCCTCGTAAACCGGGGTGACCACAATCAGCGGGTGATCAGCGAAACTCATGCCTGCACCAGACGACGGAAATAGTCGATGGTTCTGGATAGTCCGGCCTCCAGCTGCACTTGCGGAGCCCAGTCCAGCGTTGTGCGCGCCAGCGTGATATCCGGCTGGCGCTGACGCGGATCATCCTGCGGCAGCGGCTTGAGCACCAGCTGTGAAGTACCACCGACCATGCGCAACACCTTTTCAGCCAGCTCACGGATGGTGAACTCCACCGGGTTACCCATGTTGATCGGTCCAGTCACTTCCGCCGGACTGGCCATCATGCGCACGAAGCCTTCGATCAGGTCATCGACATAACAGAAGCTGCGCGTCTGGGCGCCATCACCATAAATGGTGATGTCCTCGCCGCGCAGGGCTTGGACGATAAAGTTGCTCACCACCCGACCATCGTTGGGGTGCATGCGCGGGCCATAGGTATTGAAGATGCGCACCACCTTGATCTGCAGCGCGTGCTGACGGTGGTAGTCGAAGAACAGGGTTTCAGCGCAACGCTTGCCTTCGTCATAACAGGAACGGATACCGGTCGTGTTGACATGCCCCCAGTAGTCCTCGGTTTGCGGATGTACCTGCGGATCACCGTACACCTCGCTGGTGGAGGCCTGCAGAATCTTGGCACCCGTGCGCTTGGCCAGACCAAGCATATTGATCGCGCCATGCACGCTGGTCTTGGTGGTCTGCACCGGATCGCGCTGGTAATGCACCGGGGAAGCCGGGCAGGCCAGGTTGTAGATCTCATCGACCTCCACATAGAGCGGGAAGGTGACATCGTGGCGCAGCATCTCGAAATGCGGGTTGCCCAGCAGGTGCGCGATATTGTCCTTGGTGCCGCTATAGAAATTGTCTACGCACAGCACATCACAGCCCTCTGTCAGCAGACGCTCACACAGGTGCGAGCCGAGAAAGCCAGCGCCGCCGGTCACCAGTACACGCTTACGGTTGGAAATGCGCAAAATCTAGATTCCTGACTATGAGTAAATGACTGAACCAAGCGCTTCAACGAAACAAGCGACGCTTGATCCCGGCCAGCGCATGAAGCAATTTCCAGCTTCGACTCGAATGCATCGTGGCCAATTGTGCTTCTGCCTCATCGGCCCGACGCATGGCGTCTGCCAGTGCCATCTTAAGCTGTTGATCCGCTTCTATCGGGTAACTGAGTGGATGGCCGTGGCAAAGCTGGAATTCATCCAGAATATTGGGCGGAATGCTGAAACATGGAATCAACTCAGGATGTTCCTGAGCCAAGTAGTACCAGTTAATGCCATCGCAATAGGCATATTGATAGCCCGCCTCAAGGATCAGAGACTCCCACGCGGGCCTTTTGATAAACGGTGACTCAAGCATCACCAGCCACGGCCTGAATCGAGCAAAGTCCATCCCGCGCAGGACCTGCTCTTCAAAGCCTTCGACATCTATCTTGAGAAAATGAAATGGCTCGGACGGCGGCAGGTATTGTTCGCATATGGCATCAAGTCGGCTAACCCTTACCGTGCGAGGAGTAAATTGAATACCGGCCGCTTGCTGAATATCGCGCATTTCTTCGCTGAGGGTGGACAGGCCGGTATTACGATCTTCATAAAATGTTAGTTCGCCCTGCGCCTCGCCTACTGCTACACAGAGCGTCACATCTTCCGGGCGCTCGGCACAAAGTGCCTGATAGTAGTGCTCAACGGGTTCAATATTGATTCCGCGCCAACCGCGCTCATACAGTGACTTGGTCACCGAGTCATGGGTGGGATGATTAGCGCCAACATCAATATAGCGTCCCGGTCCAAACAATTTGAAAACGCGCCAAAGGATCACATCTTCGAAATTCTGGGCATATGAAATGAATGGCATAGGAATATTCCAGTAGGCACAGGTTAGACTCTATTCTTTACGATAAATGACATAAATAATGTCAGCTGGCGCAAATCGTAGAAGTGGCAGAGATAACGATGCAAAAAAACATACCACAAGCCGAGCAAGTAAGCCATGCGATCCTGCTTGAGAAACACGAGAATAGAGGCCGCGCAAGCTAAATGTCGAAAGTGTTCCACTCGTAATTTTTTTAAAATAAAATTTATTCGCCAGCCGGCTTAAATTCCTAGCATTAAAGTAGTGGACATGAGGGGAAGGCAAGCCCTTTTGCCACATTCTCTCGAATAAAGAATTTATACCTACACGACAACATGCTTTTGAAAAGCGATATATTACCCCACTACTACTGGGCAAATTGAGTAAAAGCAAACCACCTGGCGACAGGTGTCGACTACACGCGCGCAATGCGCTTTCAACATCTATAATGTGCTCAATAACGTCATTAAACACAATAACATCAAAAATTTCTTTTTCTCCAAGTGCGCTCGGAAAAAAACCAAAGCGAACCGGTTTACCCTGGCCGTTTGCGACATCGTAAATGCGTCTGTCCGGCTCGATTCCCAATACGGAAAAGTGTGAACTCGCAATATCCAGAAACCAACCATGCGCCGACCCTACATCTAACAGGCGCCCACCTGCGGTGGGTCGCAGTAGCGTGAGCGAACGAACGAGTCTTTTAAAATTGCGCTCGCGCAACAGTCTTAGGCCGTTGGCGCGAGAGAGTTCATTTAACTGACAATGCGCGTCGTCCACGTTAATGGCGGGCCTCAAGTCAGCAAACTCGTAGCCACAGCTTGCGCAAGAGTAGTGCCACTCCCTAGAGCCGTGCTTCATATGATCCGAGCATACTCTACACCTCATCATATTAATCATTTAGAAATCGCTCACTGATATCCAGACGCCTGCACAAATAACAGCCGCACCAACAATGTTATTTAAACTAATCTTTTCACCGAGAAAAAAATGAGACATCACCGGAACCAGGAAAAACGCCATGCCCGCAAAGGGATACGCAACTTTCAACGGCACGTCTTGCAATACAAAAAGCCACATAATGGTTGCGCCGCCGTAAACAATCAACGCGAAAATCAGTGCGGGTGAAATCATACCGATAGAATATCCGAAAATCTGGATACCTGAACTTCCAGCAGCAATTTTGAACAAAACTTGACCAAGCGATAGCGCGATAACCGAGGCCAATATCAGGAGAATTTGAGTGGTCGTCACGAGCCAATATCCTATTCGTTATTCTGTGGGATCGAATCGAACATAAATATTTCAATTCCGGATTCGCGCGCGATGTATAAGTCGACGAGGAATCGACGAAATATCGTAAGAGATAAACGCAAGCACGAATTGCAATCCAACTAAAATCGGTAGCGAAGCAAGCATAACGGTACCGGCTGGGGTGGCGCTTCCATTATGGAGAGCATCGAGCCAGTGATAGCAACCATACGCAACACCGAATATAACCATGACCATGCCGATAGGCAGTTCAAATGACGCAATAGACATGTCGCGCAGGTAATAATTATAAAAAACACGCTTGCCGAAATTGCGAAAATTTTTAAAAAAGAACTCTCCCACTACACGAGAGACTTTCAGGTTACTGATCTCATCACCATAATTAGCGTGCATTGGTATATCAAGAACTACGGCGCGGATGGTATTAAGCCGAAAGAGCATATCCGACTCGAAAAAATATCGCTTACTGATCTTATCTAAAGGAAGGTGTTTGAGCGCATCACGATGAATTGCCGTATAGCCGTTGGTGGGATCAAACAAGTCCCAGTACCCTGATGAAAGCTTAGTCATAAAGGAAAGTACAGCGTTGCCAACTATTCGAATGGCCGGCATTCTGCCAATACTTTCAAGATCAAAAAAACGATTTCCCTTAGTATAATCAGCCTCGCCCGCGATCAATGGTGCGACGAAATCTGGTATCAAGCTGGGGTCCATCTGCCCGTCACCATCGAGCTTTACTATGATGTCGATTCCGTCCTCAAGCGCCGCAACATAACCGCGCACCACGGCGCCGCCGACCCCGAGATTTTTATCATTATATAGAACGACAATGCGCTGATCGATTAAGTTAGCGGCTACGAAATCGCCCGTTTTTTCAGGGCAAGCATCGTCTATAACATAGATCTTTTCGCATTCAGGTCCGATTTTAGAAACGACATCAACAATGTGCTTTCGAACCTTGTAGGACGGTATGACAACTGCAATACGATGAGCTTTCATATAATTACCGCCGATTATTTTTTAGCATTCAAATCTATTTCAAAATAGGGCGTAAAAATCTTGACCTGGCAAGAGTTACAACAAGAATCGCAGTTAACGAAAATACAACAAAAGGGGCTATTACCTGCCATGCGACAACCTGAGACCCTGCCCGAAATGCGGGCGTTAGCATATCAATAATAAAAGGGTGCAGGGCGTATATGCCTAAGCCATAAGCGCCCAGTCTACTCAATAAATCTGAGTCACGATCCGTACCAGAACGAATCGCAAGGAGCGCAGCGCCTACACCAAAAAAATATGTTCCGAACACATAATCAGGTAGAGAGGTAATGGTCTTGCTGGATGTGAGGAAATACACCTCAAGAAAATGCGAAGTAGCACCGAAAGCAATCAACCACAGCGAAATCCTAAAGACATTTGAATCGCCACGTAAAGTTGATATGTATATGCCGGAGGCAAAGAATAGCGTTGAGAAAAACGGGCCATTCCTTGTATAGAATTCAAAGTCGAAGCCTATAATAGAGTTTTTGTAGGCACCACCAATAACGCCAGCTATAAATAGAGCGCAGCCAACTGAAATCTGAAAGATCCCCATTCTCTGTCCGACCAAGCGCTCGATCCACGCAACCGTGGTACAAATAAATGCAGCGATTGCCAGCGCCGGCAAAAACCAAAGGTGATACTTATAGCCGCCAAAAAGAAAATTTTCATAATTTTGCGTCCATATATAAAACCAAAATCTGGATGAGTCCATTGTACCACTCGGAGACTCAACAGTATTTAGCCAAATATTGTATGGGAGCAGATAAATAACCGAGTATAAAAAATACAAAGCAAGCAATTTTGCACAAAATCGAGCCATTCCAACCACTGGATTTGGAGTGTTCAACACTCGGGAATACAAGTAACCAGACAGAACAAAAAAGCATGGCACAGCAAATCGGGCGGCCTGATTTATTGCAGAAGAAATTAACTCCGCATACGGAATATTGGCGTGAAAGAACGGGAAGCAATGTAGCGTTATAATCGAGAAAATGGCAACAGTTCTCAATCGATCAATGCCATAATTCCTAGTGTTCACTGCTGCTTTATCCATGGGGCCGATTATTGAAATTAATATTTATTTACGGCGATTTCATCGGCCGAGTGCAACGCGAGGTTTATTTCGGCGCAAGCGTAATGAAAATAGCCCACACCACAATATCAATCCCCCGGTACTGACAAACAGCCCGATTCTAAACGAGTTGGGGCGATATAAAACCTCCACGACGCTATCGCCCGGAGGATATTTTAGTGCCTTACCCAGTACCTGCGCAGGGTACAATTCAACCGAAACTCCATTAACTTTTGCCTGCCAGCCAGGGTAGAAAGCATCCGCAATAAATAACCAACCGGCGCATTCAGATTTAATTTCGACTTTATAATATTCGGATCTATTTTCAATTACTTTGAGGTTGGCGCGTGATATCTCCCCGCAGCGACTGGTGGAGTCCGAAAATGCAGCCTCAGTCTCGACAATAAGTTTATCGCCGGCCTTACCTGCCGATAGCAGGCCAACCGCCTCCTCAGTCGAATCAGCTACTACAGCGCTTTGATAAGAACGAATCAACGGCAAGGCATAGTCATTCTTATATATATTTTCAGTAACCCCGTGTAAACCGGGGGCACTTGCCTGACCCAGCATTGAAACATATCGAATACCAAGCACATCAATCGCTCTAGCGCCTGGAGGTACATTACTCTTGCCCTCCAATTCATTTTGAAATACAGGATCAAGAATCCGTCTTCTACTTAAAGCCAACCCCATAGATCCGTCTATGGATTTTATTCCCCACAGCGCCGCCGGATGAGGAATCAAATTATTAATCATATATCGATAGCCTGCCTCCAATTCAGCGGAGTTGGCTGCCATAAATACAAATCCAGGCGCATATGGATTATTTATCATCGACCTGTAATTGACTTGGTCTAGATCACTTAATATTAAATTAACTTCTTCCGAGGGATTTAGCTTCTCCGCCGGAAAAAACCTGAACACTTCATCACGCGTAATTAGCACATATACAATTAGAGTGAGGAAACTGGCTGGCGCAATAAATTTTTCTTTTGTCAAAAGAATCAACAAATAACTTGAGATAGACATCACTATAACAAGCAAGCAATCTGATCTATATGTATCTGAATTTTCGCCCATCCATACATATAAACCGGCAATTAATATCACAATCCCAATAGCAAGAATACTTACTTTAGACATAATGAAATATTGGAGTCTTTGCGATTTCACGCAATCAGTGATCACGCTCAATCCGCGCGCCGAAACCACAGAAACGCCAACCACGGCCACCAATAAGAACGGATGCATAATTCTATAATTATGCAGGCCTGGCACTAAATTATTATTATAGACAAATCTAAATATGGGAGAAGCAAATTCCACCCCCAGGTTTATCAAAGCAAAGGCTGCACAAGCATGTGCCAATATACGCGGCGAAGGCTTCGCCAAAAGTCCAATCACGGAAAAAATTGCTGCTGCTAAAATTCCCAGACTGCCCATTTCCTGAATAGGCTTTATCGGCCAAGCCCAAAATAAAAAACCTCGAATATAAGATGATACGGGGGTCGCCCCACCGAAAGGCAGAGCTACACCATCTCTACGGTGCGAGTACTGAATCAGCTCCAGTATTGGCATCAGCTGCACAGCAGATAACAGAACAGTCAGAATTAGAGCCAAAGCCATGCCTGAAATTATTTTCCAAACATGTGGCAACACCATTAACCGACCGCCTTTTGTTATCAGCAGTGATGATCCATATACGAGTAAGTATATTGCGGCTCCATGAACCAAGTGCGGGTATCCAGAAAACAGCATTAACGTAGCGGGGAGCGGAATCCACAAAGCCCGGGCAACTCCTGGTTGTCGCAACCAGAACTCGCACGCAACAAGCAACCAGGGCAGCCAGGCAAGGGTTCCCGAAACACTGATGTTGTATTGGATACTTATCCAGATCGTAGAAAAAGTGCAAACGGTAGCGCCAAAGGCGGCCGCCCACCGGTCAATGTCCAATTGCCTGCAAAGAACATACAAGCCTACTCCGGCAACAAGCATGTTAAGCCAGTGGAGCACTCCAACCCCATGTTCTGGTTTGAATAACAGTGCACTGAGCAGATTCGTTGGGTTTAAATAACCTCCCTGACTTTCAGCAAATACAGGGTGTCCACCGTAGATACCTGAGTCCCAAAGCAAATCAGCCTCGCCTAGGATCCAGTTATGCAAAACCGATAGCAGGGTCCAGCCATGATGAGCCGAATCCGCATGAATAATCACCTCACCTTGCCAGAGTGATGGCCACCAAAACCATGTGACCAATACAATGAGGAGCGTCAGTGGAGATATAGCATTCATACAACGTATTACAGCGCCACGTAGACATGAATGACCAATGTTTATTCCCGTCTGAACATTGCCGCTCATGATTTTTTTCTCAAAATATTCGAAGCTATTATTAAGCCTTTTTTACGCAAAGGACTTTCAATAAAACGATAATTAAGATCGCTCAAGAGAACTATCAGGAGTGCCGACACAAGAGTAAATTGCCAAAAATATTCAGGGCCAAATTCTTGCTTGCTTGGACTGACTCTGTAATAAATCTCTCTTGTAAAAAAAAATACAGGTACATGCGACAAATAGATCGCATATGAGCGCGAGCCTATCCAAAGTAGTAGCCTTTTTAGCGTCGTCGAAAATGCAAATAAGTCAAAATTGTAGGATGCCAGCCAGACGAGCGCGCCCCCCAGCGCAGCATGAATGCTGAAGCGGTACTCCGAGAGCAGAAGCGCCTGCGAGCCAACTAACCCCATCAGCAGGCAAAGTACGAGCAGCGTCATTATCCCCAGCCAGCGGTGACGCGAGAAAATTTGAGGTCTAAAGCGATTATAATTGAAACTATGGCTCCATATTGCCAGCAGCACACCAAGAGCAAGTGCGTCGGTGCGGAAAACAACCATCATTAAAGTGCGATCTGTGAACCATTGATACAAAATCAGCCCGATAAGCACTATGGACAGAAAGCGTCGACTGACTAGCACCAGCAGCGGCAACAACAGATAGAACTGCTCTTCTAGCGATAGCGACCAGTAGACAAAGCTCGCTCCATAAGGGTTTTGCATAAACGTATATGCAAAACGAACATTTGCATACTGAAATACACCCGCTAAAGTAGCTTCCAGATTAACCTCAAAAGACTCAAAGACACCTGTTTGGTTAAGCAACAGAGATGCCAACAATATTAAAGCCAGCCACAACCAAGCTGATGGCAGTAGCCGCCAGGCACGACGTGTCCAGAAGGCGAGAGTCATCCGCCAGGCCTGTGTAATATTGGTGGCAGCAAGCAAGCGAGGCACCAGTTCTCGGGCAATTACGAAGCCCGAAATGGCCAGAAATAGATCGACACCGGCGCCCCCCATAAAAGATGCGCGCAGCCACTCTAGGGTGGGCGTACTCCATACGTATAAAATGTGCAAGCCATGGTAGACAACCACGCCCAGCACTGCGAAAGCCCGCAGAACCTCAATATCATCTATTCGACGGCTCATCGGGTTATGGACTCCAAAGACTTGCGCGCAATGATGATCTGGCTTTTCGGCAGCAGCTGGTCGAGTGCGCGCTTTACCGGTGCGGCGTCGGGCAGGCTGATAAAGCGCTGCCAGAGGGACGCCCAATCATTGAGTAGCGGCGGATATGGCGGCTGCACCACGTCGTAGGCTTCGCCAGCGAGCTCATCCCCTGACGCCCGCGCCTGAGTCCAGTAGAGCAACATCCAGATAGTCCAGAAGAAACCGTAGGCATCGCGCTGCACAATCTCTAGACCGGAATCGGTGACCATTCGTGCGAAGGCTTCGCGACCAAAGATGTGAATATGGTTTGGTTCGCGAAAGTAGTACTCAGGCGCCAGCCCTTGCTGCATAAGCTCGGATTGTTCGTCCGGCACCGCCAGCAGATAAAGCGCGCCGGGCTGGCCGACGCGCTGCAACTCAGCCAACAAGGCTGCCGGATCCGGCACATGCTCTAACACTTCCATGGCGATGACCCGACTTATGCTGGCACTGGCAACCGGCAACGGCAGGCTGGAGCAGACATGCCCTTGCGGCTCGCGCGCCGGGGTTTCGGCTAACCGCGCACGCAGCGACTCGACTTTCTCCGCCACGGCATCGATAAACACTATCCGCGCGCCACGACGCGCGCAGAATAGCGAGGCCCCGCCAGCGCCGCAGCCAACATCCAGCACACTATCCTCTGCAGTAACCGGAAACCCACGGAAAAGTTCGCCGCTATCGTTGAGATACCATCCACTTTGTACCGCATCGACTAGGCCGCAGTTTCGCGAATCAACAAAGCCTTCTGCGCTCGATATCTCTCGCCAGAGCTCCTCGGTAGACCGTGAATCACTATCCAAGCCGGATAGGCGGCGAAAGAGCTGAGCGGGTGTCATTGTGCAAACCTCCCCTTAACCATATTTAAAAACTCAGCGAGCCGTTCACGAGCAACCTCGCGGGAGCAATGAGCCTGCATGCGCTTGACTGCAGTTACAGACATCACTTGATAGCGCTCAGGGTCGTTTATTACGCATGAATAAGCATCCAGAAAGCAGCTTTTAAGTGATTCCCAGTCGATCTGATGCCGCAGCGTACGATAAGCCTGTCGTTGATCGTGCGGCCATGCACAGGCTTCTTCCCAGCTTTTCACCACAAATGCCACTTCGTGATCGATATAGTCCGCCATTGCTGAATGACGTGGTGCGATTGCAGGTACGCCACATGACAAAAACTCCATTAGCGGAAGACACTGTCCTTCGCCATAAGCAGCATTGATTACATATGTACTCGCCTCAATGAGCTGCTCAAAAGAGTCTCCTTCGAGGTAACCCTGCAACAGCACCACTCGACATTTAAAACTTGGCATACGCGCCAACCAGATAAGCATATCGTCAATTGCAGACTGGTAATTCTCACTGTGTCCAAGCTTAAATACTAAGGTAGCATTTGGCTCATCCTCAAATGCACTACAAAATGCAGTAAGCATATCAGACCAATTCTTACGGCCATCATGAGGATTAAACAAGGTTGTAAATACAACACCCTCCAAACGTAACTCGCTACTCCCCAATAGCCACAATGGTAATTCTGGCTGCTCATTTGATTTAGGAGCCCATTCCAACGGATGCCTAGCACTATATAGCTTACGCATGGATCGCCACCACCTACGGCCATGACGCCAAGAAAGAGCAACCCGTGATTCACCAATTAAACGATCTGCCAATGCGGCTGCACCCGACTCTTGGACCTGTCGGATCTTTATTTCACGCAAGCGCTGAAATGCCAATCCAATCGATTCGTCGCCCGAAATATAGGGCACAAGCCGAGGGTCAAAGGTATCAACAACTATTCCAGAACTGATATTTAAAAAACCTCCAACTAAAGGCTTCCTTTTTCGTAATCGTATTTTTGAGTACTTGTCCCAAACTGGTGACGGTACGCTAATTATCGGGAACTCACTTCCCAACTCACGCTTGACCGCTTTTACCACTTGCATTGAATGGGTGATGGCCACACCGAAACGGCTTAGCATCAATAACCAATTCTGGCGATCATCTGAAGAGAGACTCTCATTTGGGATGCTGCTGAATTCCCAAGCAAATACAGGCACCGTGACACATGGCAAATCAGTTAAGCATTTATTTGGAGGGGTAAATGAAAGGAAAAAACACTCCTCACCTGCGCTGAATTTGGGATGATAATGCTGCTTAATGTCTTCAACTCGATCAATTACTACAACCTCACCCAGGTCCCGAAGTACTGGAAGAAAATCTTTTAGAACAAAATAATAGCTGTAGTCTGGTCGTCCTAGACCCTGAAGAATTGTGCTCTCATTGAAACGAGAGTAAACCAAGATCTTCATTGTTCGGTCCTCTGCACCTGAGAGTCTGCAAGTACTCGATTCAGATGCATGCGCAAGTCACGCTCAATAAATTCTTCATCGCCGAGTAATTTTATACGCTGAGATGCTGCTGCAGACATACACTGATAATCGGAAGACCGCTTTGTCACAAAGTCAAAACTAGCGCGGTACGCCTCAACCAGCGATTGCCAGTTAAGGCGATGTCGATAAGTGAAGTAAGCTCCATAAGGTCTGTGAGGCCAAGGTGCTGGCTCCTTGGTGCCGGCGAGCACAAAGCCTAACTGTTCATCAATGATATCTGCCATTGCACTGTGATTAGGTGCTAGAGCAGGACACCCTGCAGCCATGAATTCAAGCAAAGGCAAGCAAAGTCCTTCCGTTGAAGATGCATTAACGTGGTAAGTGCTTGCCTGCAAGAGCTCCAAATACCAATCGAGTTCCATTAAGCCATGAAGCACGACTATTCTGCATTTGAATGGTGCTAGTCGACTTAGTAATGTAAGTAGTTTGGAGTGATAAAACTTCAACTGTATGCTAGTCACCTTAATCACAAGCGTAGCTTCTGCACAATCCCTGAATGCCCATGCAAAGGCAGAGATAATTTCTGACCAGTTATTATGAGGATTTTCAGGGCTTAATACTGCAGTATAAACAACACCTGTTAGCTGAAGATTTATGGGTGTATCCAACTTAATAACACCAAGCAAGCTATCACATGGTTCAGGCGATCGAGTATGAACTGCTGAGACCCATTTACGCCAAGCATCTTGTGTGAGACTTTTAGCGTAAGCAAAGCGAGAACCAAGAGCCCGACTGACACGCCGAGATAATTCAGAGGGCACTGCAACACCTTCCAACTCAGCTTCAAATGCTGGCCCCAATCCATTTGGATCAGGATTTAACACGCAACTATCGATTAATCCGCCCGCAAAGGAAAAATATCTAGGCTCCAAGTTTGGCTCCCGACCCAATTCAGGACACAAATTACCAAACTGACTCCAGACCGGAGGTTGCACGTTGACAAGCGGCAAGCTTGGGGAAGTTGCATGAACCGACCTATATGCCTGCAAACTTGTACAAATAACTCCCTGTATTCGATTAAAAACATAACGCCAATCGTTTTGGAGATCGTGACCCCAACTGCTATCAGGCAGGTTATCGAAACCCCAAGAGAACAAACAAATTGTTGGGCACTCCAAGCCTACAGGCATCTCCTGAGGCGGCGTTGCCGAAATGAAAACAACTTGCAACCCTTTAGCGAGGTATAGTTGGTAGAGTCCATCCACCTCATTAGCGTTTACCTCTAGCACATCCCCGATGCGCCTCAATACAGGAATAAATGCCTTCAATAATAAGTAATAGTCAAAATCGGGCTTGCCCAAAAAGTCATTGATTACGGACTGGTTGATCTTGGAACTGACTAAAATAATCACATTAAAACCAAAGAAGGAGTATTGGTTGGTATTTCAGGGCTTGAGTGCAATAACGACTTGGCTCTTAGGCATTACTTCATCAAGAGCTGATTTAATCCGTAACCCGGAAGGTTGCTCAAGCAATTCGTGCCAAGTTTTTGACCAATTTTCAAGAAGGGGATGCCAAGGCGGTGACAACGGCTGATTCTCACAAGCCCAATAAAATGACCACCAGACTGCGTGGTAAAAGCCGTAACTGAAACGATCAACGATTTGTAGTCCGGAATCACTGGCCAAGCTCTCAAGCTCACCTCGCTTGAACACTCGAATATGGTTGGGCTTTTCAAAATATACGCTTGGTGCTATGTGCCGTTGTACTTCCTCGCTTCGCTCATCCGGTACTGTTAGCAAAAACAATGCTCCAGGCTGCGCCACACGCACCAGTTCCGCCATGAACTTAGCCGGATCATCAACATGCTCTAGCACCTCCATCGCGACCACCTTACTCACACTAGCACTTGGGAGTGGGATGGGATTTGCATCAGTAACCAGTATTTGCACACTGCGCGCTGGTATAGCTTCCAATTGCTGGCGAGCTATCTCCAGCTTGGCTCCATCAACATCAGCCAAAATGATTGCTGCCCCTTGCCGGGCACAAAATGTGGCGTGACCACCAGCTCCACAGCCGATATCCAGCAAAGTGTCCTCAGAGGTCACGGGAAACCCTTTAACCAGCTGTCCACCCGGCTGAGTCCAACCACTCAGGTGAAGATCTTTGAGCCCTATAAGGGTTGCATCATCGAGGCCCGCCAGCCCGAGGTGATCGCCTGAAGTAACATCTGGAGTTCTTGGCACTTGGCTGGATTGACTCCGCAGAACATTTACTAGTAAGCGCTTAATACGCCGAAACATGCCTGAACCTTGCTGTATTTATTGAAAAATATGGAGTGTATGCAGTGCTATCTAGAAAAACAATTGAAGGCGCGCTTGCTCATCTGCATCAGTAGTTTGTAAGGGTTGCAGAACCCGAGAGCATGCACCATATTCATCACAAACTGGAAAAGCCAGAATAATAAATAGTCAGGATATTCAGCCATGAGACAACTTTCCGGAATGGACAACCTCTTCCTCGCCCTTGAGGACAACAACCAGCACATGCATGTTGGCGGTCTCGGCATATACGATCCGTCTACCGCACCAGGTGGCAAGGTGCGTTTCAAGGGTGTGCTGGAGTTCTTCGAGAAGCGCCTGAACAAGTCCAAGGTTTTCCGCCGGCGCCTGGTCAACCTGCCGCTGGGTATCGATCGCCCCTACTGGATAGATACGCCCGAAATCGACGTCGAGTACCACATCCGCCATATCGCCCTGCCCAAGCCGGGTGACTGGCGCCAGCTGTGCATCCAGGTCGCGCGCCTGCATGCCCGTCCGCTGGATATGAGCATGCCGGCCTGGGAGTGTTATGTGATCGAGGGGCTGGACAACATTTCCGGTATTCCGCCCGGCAGCTTCGCCTTCTATATCAAGATGCACCACTCGGCCATCGACGGCGAAGCCGGCGCCGAACTGATGAAGGCGATTCACAGCCTGTCCAGCGTGGATGATTCGACGCAGGACAAGTCGGCCATCATTGCCGATCGCGAGCCTTCGACCATCGAGTTGCTGGCCCGCACCGTAGGTCACCGCGCCAGCATGGTCGGCGACACCTCCAGATTGCTGCTGGATATCGGCAAGCTGGGGCTGAATTTTGGCAGGAATTACCTGCAGCGCATGGGTGAGGAGCCTCAGCCAAAATCCGCCGACGAACCGAAAGCGGTACCCGGCAAGGCGCCGGTCACCCGTTTTGACATGCCGGTTTCCGCCCACCGGGTGGTCGAGGCGCTGGGGCTGCCGATGCGTGAAATTCAGGAAATCCGCAGCAAGGTGCCGGGTGCCACGGTCAACGATGTGTTCATGGCCGTCACCGGCGGCGCGTTGCGCAAGTACCTTGGCGACAAGCACGAGCTGCCGGCTGCCAGCCTGAATGCCATGGTACCGATGACTACCCGTGGCGCGAAAAAGGATGCGGACGTGGGCAACCAGGTCGGCATGTCGGCCATGCCGATCTGCACCGATATTGCCGACCCGATCGAGCGCCTGAACAAGGTACGCCGTGGCAGCAGCAAGACCAAGCAAGCCACCTCCAGCGTGGGCAAGGACCTGCCGGGCAAGCTGATCAACCTGCTGCCCGCAGTAGCCGGCAAGATGCTCATCACCAAGGGCCTGTTGCCGCTGGTCAACCTGACCATTTCCAATGTCCGCGGCCCGGATGTGCCTCTATATCTGGCCGGCGCACAGATGGTGCTGTTCCTGCCGGTATCGATCCCGATGGATAACCTCGGCCTGAACATCACCGGTTTCAGCTACAACGGCACATTGTGGGTCTGTGTCACGGTATGCCGGCAGATGATGCCCGACCCTGCAGTGTTCGCGCAGTGCTACCGCGAGAGCTTTGAAGAGCTGCTGCTGGCCACCAAGAAAATGACAGCCGCTGCACCGGACAAAGGCGCAGCCAAACCCGGAGCAGCGGCCAGAAGCAGCAAAGTGTCGGCTGCAAAACCCCCAAGCAGGCCGGCCGTTGCCAAGACTGCGGCGAAGACGGCAGGCAGTGCGCCGGCGGCCAAAACACCGGTCAAGGCCCCGGCTGCAAAACCGGCAGCCAAGCCGGCAGCCAGAAAAGCGCCGCTGCAGCCACCGGCAAACCGCCCGCCGCTGAAAAAGGTGGAACGCAAACCGCTGGCAAAAGCTGCGGCAAAAGCCAAAACCGGCAGCAGCGGACAGGCTGGAAAAGCAGCCAGCAAGAATAAGTAACGGGGCTACAGCATGCTCGCCCGCGGGTCCCTGATCGGTTAATCTAGGACCCATACTCATCTCCGAGGTACTGACACTCATGAAACTTCGTCTACTTGCCGCCGCCACATTGCTAGCCCTGTCGTCTGCTCAGGCCGGGGCTACCAGCTTTGTCGTCACCACCGACTGGCTTTCGGATGCCACCGGCTCCACGTCCGATGCAACCTCCTCCTCGACCAAGGATGATGACGAAAAAATCGTACGTGCGGCCAAGGATGACGCGGCCAGTTACGTTGCCAGTCAAGGACAGATTCGTGGCGCGCACCTGGAAGCCGCAGTCAATCTGATCCGCAGCAAGCAACCGCAGCTGCAGGCCAGCGACATGCAACTGGCCGAGGCCATTCTGGCCTACTGAGCAATACCGGGCGCAGCCGCAACGGCTGCGCCTTGCGGTGTGCCAGCCAGCTGTCACACGCCCCCGCCAGGGTTACAATGGCGCTATCAGGCCACCCGCCTAACCCCTAGTAACTGACTGCCGGAGCCCGTCATGCGCCCTGTTCTCTCGCTGTTCCTCCTGTTGCTGGCCTGCAGCAACGTTCACGCACAGACGCTGGAAGGCACCAGCAATATGCTGCTGCGCGCCACCGATCGCTCGCTGAATTTCACCTCCGATACCACTACCTCGATTCGCGACTCGAAACTGGTACTGGCTGCCCGCGATGACGCCGCCAGCTTCATCGCCAGCGATGGTGCCATTCGCACGGCACAGTTCGAGGCCGCCCTGCGCAACCTACGCGAAGAGTTGCCGGCTACCCGCGAAGCTTCCGACGCAGCGCTGGCCCAAGCCATTCTCGCGCGCTGAAACGACAACTCCACTGATGCTGCGCCTGGCCCTGACTGCTTTCTGCCTGCTGGCCAGCGCCATGGCCCAGGGCGCCCTGCGTCTTGAGCTGCAAACCGCCGGGCTCGACAGCGCCGAGATTGCTGCCAGCCAGCAACTGCTGGAGCAGGCCATGGCGGCGCTGCCACCGAGCTTCATCCAGCGTCTGGACCGCACGGTCAGCGTGCGCTGGCAAACCGACCTGCCGCTGGATGCCTATGGCCGGGCCAAACCCGCGCGTGACCAGCTGGAACTGAATGCCGCGCTGTTGCCGGCACTGGTGGATGGTTCGGACAACCAGCCAGGCCAGCGCCAGCATGGCAGCCAGCGCCGCGAGTTGCTGGCCACCGTGCTGCATGAACTGACCCACCTGTACGATCGCGCCCGCGTGCAATCCCCCGCACAACGACTGCTGCAGCAGCGTTGCCGCCAGCAACAGGCCAGTCGTGGCCCGGTAGGCCTGGCGGAAGAATGCCGCAGCCAGACGCAACGGCGCTTCAGCCTGTCCGATGACCCGCAGCTGCTGGATCTGGCCGGCTGGCAGGAGCGCGCCGGACAACGCGGCGCCCGCGATCAGCAAAACGATCAGGTCGACCGCAGTCCGGATACCTACGAACTGAGCAATCCGCGCGAATTCGTCGCGGTGAACATCGAATACTTCCTGCTCGATCCCGCCTATGCCTGCCGACGCCCGGCCCTGCAACGCTATTTCCGCAACCACTTCGACTGGGCTCCCGCCAACCAGACGCCATGCCGGCCTGAACTGGCCTACATGAATGCCGGCAGCGACTTTCAAAGCCAGCCGCTGCGCACCATCGATCCGCAGCAGGTCTACGAGGTCGATTACCTGTTCGCCGACGCCAACCAGCAGTGGATGAGCCGCTGGGGCCACGGCATGTTGCGGCTGGTCATCTGCGCTCCCGGGCGGCCGCGCGGGCCGGATTGCCGGCTGGATCTGGACCGGCATCTGGTGCTTTCGTACCGTGCCTTTGTCGGCGATGTGCAGCTGTCCAGCTGGGATGGCCTGACCGGCAATTACCCCTCGCGGCTGTTCGTGCTGCCGCTGGATCAGGTCATCACCGAGTACACCAAGGTCGAGCTGCGCAGCCTCAACTCGATACCCTTGCGCCTGAACCGCGAGCAGATCGAACAACTGCTGGAGCAGACTGCACAGCTGCACTGGAGCTATGACGGCGGTTACTACTTTTTCACCAACAATTGCGCGGTGGAAACCCTCAAGCTGCTGCGCAGCGGCACCCGGCACCCGCAACTGCAAAGCCTCGACACCATCCTGCCCAACGGTCTGCAGACGCTGCTGGCAGCCCGCGGCGTGGCCGATGCGAGTGTGCTGGACAACCGCGAGGAAGCCCTGCGCCTGGGCTATCGCTTCGACTCGTTTCGCGAACGCTATCAGGCCATGTTCGAGGTATTGCGCCAGCGCATGCCGATCCCCCAGAGTGAAGTTGAAGAATGGCTGGACCTGCCGGCCGCGCAGCGCCGCGCATGGTTTGCCGATGCCGACCTGCGCAGCAATGCCGCCCTGTTGCTACTCGAGCAGGCCGCCCTGCGCCGGCAGGCACTACTGGCCCAGGAAGAACTGAAGAACACCTACCTGAATCAACAGGACGCCAGCAACCAGAGCGACTGGAGCCAGGCCAGCCAGACCTTGCAGGCCTTGCTGAGCGAAAGCGGTTTCCTCAGCCGCCCCTCGCAGCTGCTGCACAGCGGCTATGGCCTGCCGCAGGACAGCGAATGGCAGGAACTGCAGGAACAGAGCGGCGCCCACCAGCGCCAGCTGCACCTGCTCAGCCAGCAACTGGAAGCCCAGATTCGCCTGCTGCTCAGCCCGGCGCTGCTGGCCGAACTGGAAACCGGCAAAGCCAATCTCAAGCTGCTCGACAGCCGTCTGCGCGAACAGCACAAAGCCAGTGGCGGCCTGACCCTGTAGCGCATTCCTCGCACTGCAGAGCTCCATGAAGTTCAGGCTGTCAGCGGCACCAGCCGGGGCGCGATCATGTGCTCGGGGCGCAGGATGTCGGCCAGGCTGGCGTCATCCAGCAAGCCCTCCTCGCGCACCAGTTCGAGCACGCCGCGGCCGGAATCCAGCGCCAGCTTGGCGATGCGCGTGGCGTTCTCGTAACCGATGTACGGATTCAGCGCGGTGACCAGCCCGATCGACTGCTCGACCAGCGCCCGGCAATGCGCCTCGTTGGCAGTGATGCCGTCGATGCAATGTTCGCGCAGCATGTCCATGGCGCGGCTGAGCAGACGGATCGAATCGAGGATCTTGTAGGCGATCAGCGGTTCCATCACGTTGAGCTGCAGTTGTCCGGCTTCGGCCGCCAGGGTCAGCGCCAGATCGTTGCCGATCACCTCGAACGCCACCTGATTGACCGCCTCCGGGATCACCGGATTGACCTTGCCCGGCATGATCGAGCTGCCTGGCTGGCGCGCCGGCAGGTTGATTTCGTTGATGCCGGTACGCGGGCCGCTGGAGAGCAGGCGCAGGTCGTTGCAGATTTTCGACAGCTTGACCGCCGTGCGCTTGAGCATGCCGGAAAACAGTACGAAGGCGCCCATGTCCGAGGTCGCCTCGATCAGGTCGGCAGCCGGCACCAGCGGATGGCCGCTGATGATCGCCAGACGCTCGACCGCCAGTTTCTGGTAGGCCGGATCGGCGTTGATGCCGGTGCCGATGGCGGTGCCGCCGAGGTTGACTTCGGTCAGCAGCAACGGCGCCAGACGCTTGAGGTGCTGCAGGTCTTCGCCAAGGGTGGTGGCGAAGGCACGGAACTCCTGACCGAGGGTCATCGGCACGGCATCCTGCAACTGGGTGCGGCCCATCTTCAGCACATGCCCGAACTCCAGGCCCTTGCCGGCGAGCGCGCGGATCAGCTGGTCGAGGCTGTTCAGCAGCGCTTCATGACCGAGCAGCAGGCCGACACGGATCGCGGTCGGGTAGGCATCGTTGGTCGACTGCGCCATGTTCACGTCATTGTTCGGGTGCAGGTACTGGTACTCGCCCTTCTCGTGGCCCATCGCCTCCAGGGCGATATTGGCAATCACCTCGTTGGCATTCATGTTGGTCGAGGTACCGGCGCCGCCCTGGATCATGTCAACGACGAACTGCTCGTGGAACTCGCCCTGGATGATCCGCGCACAGGCGGTACTGATCGCCGTGTGCTTGGCCGCAGACAGGTGGCCGAGGGCGCGGTTGGCATCGGCCGCGGCCTGCTTGACCATGGCCAGACCGATCACCAGGCGCGGGAAGTGCGACAAGGTCACGCCGGACAGCTTGAAATTCTGCACGGCGCGCAGGGTCTGGATGCCGTAATACGCCGCTGCATCGACTTCCAGCGTGCCAAGCAGGTCTTTTTCAATACGCTTTGATGCAACGGGAGACATGATACGGTTACTCTCTGGACAATACGGGTCTAGCCGCGATGCCAAAGATAATAGGGGCCATAGCCATTTGCCGGCCAATGCCGTTCGAGGCTATGGTATGCACGAACGGCATAATGCAGTTGTGACTCGCTGACGGCGGTGAGCGTAGGTTATTTCGCACACGCATGCTGTATTGCCTTTCTGCTGTCCGTGCCGCTGCCGGGCAGCCGCAACCGACAGGAACCGGAGCCTGGATGAATCTGGAAACCAAATGGCTGGAGGACTTCATTGCCCTGGCCAGCACGTGCAGCTTTTCCCGCGCCGCGGAGAAACGCTTCGTCACCCAGCCGGCCTTCAGCCGGCGCATCCGCAGCCTGGAAGACATGCTCGGGCTGACCCTGGTCAATCGTGCGCGCACCCCGGTCGAGCTGACCGAGGCCGGCCAGCTGTTCCTGATCACCGCGCGCAGCTTGAGCGAACAACTGGGCGAAGTGGTGCGCCACCTGCACAACATCGAGGGCCAGCAGGGTGAAGTGCTGCAGTTCGCCGCCGCCCATTCGCTGAGCCTGGGCTTCTTTCCGGCCTGGATTGCCCAGTTGCGCGAGCAGGGCCTGCCGCTGAATACCCGGCTGGTGGCGAGTAATGTCGGCGAGGCCGTGCATGCACTGCGCGAAGGCAGCTGCGACCTGATCCTCGCCTACTACGATCCGGATGCCGTCCTGCAACTGCCACCGGAAATCTTCCCCTCGCTGCATCTGGGTACGACCGAGATGCTGCCGGTGTGTGCGGTGGATAGCGACGGCCAGCCGCTGCATAATCTGGAAACCGGACAGCAGGTGCCGTTGCTGGCCTACAGTGCCGGCGCCTCCCTCGGTCGCCCGGTCAATCAACTGCTGCGTCAACGTGCCCTGCGCGCCACCACAGTCTACGAAACCGCCATGGCCGACAGCCTGAAAAGCATGGCCCTGCAGGGCCTCGGCGTAGCCTGGGTACCGCGCCTGTCAGTCGCCGCCGAACTGGAACGTGGCGAGCTGGTGGTGTGTGGCGGCGAACACTGGCAGCTGCCGCTGGAAATCCGTCTGTACCGCAGCGCCCTGCAGCGCAAGGCCGGCGTGCGCCTGTTATGGCGCAAGCTGGAAGCCGGTCTGGGGCAGAATCCGTCGGTCTGAGGCGCAAACCGGCCAAACACTGTTCGCGCGGGTCCGCGCGAAAACCACCGGGCCAGTCTGCGTGGCAAACTTTGCCGAAGGTTCAATACGAGGAAATCGCCATGTCCGCCCATGACCAGGAACTGCCGCAGGTCCACACGCAACTCCCGGGGCCGGCCAGCAGCGCCCTGTTCGCGCGCTACACGCCGCATCTGACCAGCAGCAACGCCGACCACAGCATCTACCCGCTGGTGGAAACCAGCCGCCGCGGTTACCTGATCGTCGATGCCGACAACAATACCTTTGCCGACCATATGTCTGCCTGGGGTGCCTCGCCCTATGGGCCGACACCACCCACGGTGAAAGCGGCGATGGACACCGCCTGGCAAACCCACGGCATGCAGATCAGCGGCTGGCTGAGCAATACCGCGGCCTACCCGCTGGTGGAAAAACTCGCCGCCATCGCCCCCGGGCGGATCACCCGCGTCGAGTACTCGGTGTCCGGCACCCTGGCCGTGGAAGGCGCAGTGAAGTTCATGCGTGAAGCGAGCAAGCGGCCGCTGATCATCACCTTCGGCGGCCAGTACCACGGCGAGTCGACCTACATGACCGCCGGCGCTTCCAGCGACCTGTCTAATGTTTCCTCCGGGCGTACCCAGTTTGTCTCCGGGGTGGTCATGGTGCCCTACCCGAACCGCTTCCGCTCGGCCTTCCGCAAGGGTCCCGGTCCGTTCGATGACACCGAGGTACTCGACTATCTGGAGTATCTGCTGATCCAGCAGGTGCACCCCGGTCAGGTGGCTGGCGTGCTGATCGAGCCGGTGCTCGGCGAAGGCGGCATCCATGCTCCCTCGCAGGCGTTCTGGGATCGCCTCGGCGCGCTGTGCAAACGCTGGGGCTGGCTGCTCTGCCTGGACGAGGTGCAGACCTGCATGGGTCGTTGCGGCGAGATGTTCGCCATGCAGCGCTGGCAGAACATCGACCCCGACCTGATCCTGCTGGGCAAGGCGTTTGCCGCTGGCGGGCAGCCGATCGCGGCAATCCTCGGCACCGATGCGGTGATGGGCAACACCGACCTGCATCTGGGCAGCACCTACGGCTTTGCCCCGGCCGCCTGTGCCGGCGCGCTGGCCGGAATCGAGCTGATCGAGGCCGGCGGCGTGCTGGAAAACGCGCGCCTGCTGGAACGCATTTTCCTCGAGCGCATGACCCCGCTGAAAGCCGAAATCGAGCAGGTCGGCGATGTGCGCGCGGTCGGCGCCATGGCCGCCATCGAGTTCGTGCAGAGCAAAGCCAGCCACCTGCCGGCACCGGCCTTCCAGTACGCCGTGCACCATGCGGTGTTGCGTCGCGGAGTACTCGGCATCGCCCAGCGCGGCAAGTGGCACTACCGTCTGCAGCCGGCGCTGACCATGTCGGCCGAGGTGTTCGAATACAGCTGTGCGGCGATTGCCGAAGCCATCCGCGAGGTGGCGGCCAATCCGCCCAGGGAGGCCCAGAGCATTCAGGATGCGGTGGCCGACGCGGTGCGCTGAGGCAGGCGCATCGGCTAGTATCAGGGGCCTGATTGCCAACGGAACTGCCGCATGTCCAGCGCTGCCCTGTCCGCCACTACCCTGGCCGTCGTCGAGCGGCATAACGCCTGTTGGGCGCGCGGCGATATCGCCGGCATCGAAGCGCTCTATCACCCCGAGATGGTCTTCATCGACCATTTCAGCGGCAACCGCTATAGCGGCGCAGCGCTGCGCGAACACATCCGCGCCATCCTCGCGCGCTCGGCGCTGGACACTCTGGAATATCTGGATCGACCACGGGTGGATGGCGACACGGCCTTCCTGCGCTACCGCGAGGTAATTCGTGCAACCAATGGCGATGCCCTGCTCAGCGTGTCGGCCTGCGATGCGGTGCGGGTCAGCGCCGGGCTGATCATCGAAATCAACGAATACGCGCTGCCCCTGCAGCAGCCCGGCCAGACATCACGCAAGCCGGCCGCGGCGAAAAAGATCGGCCTCAGCCCACGGGCACTGGGCTATCTGCTCAAGGATCTGGCGAGCTACTTCGAACAGCAGCAGCCTTATCTGGAACCCGGCCTGTCACTGCCCGCCGTGGCGCAAGCCACCGGCTACACGCGTAACCAGATTTCCTTTGCGCTGAATCAGGGCCTCGGGTTGAGCTTCTACCAGTATCTCAACCGCGCCCGCATCCGCCATGTGCTGGCCAGTGACCCGGCCAGCAGCATGCTCGAGCGCGCCCGGGCTGCCGGTTTCCGCTCCAGCAGCACCTTTTACAGCGCCTTCCGTGCGTTTACCGGGCACGCACCGGGCCAGCTGGTGAAGTAACCAGCCGGCCCGTCAGCCCGGCTGTTGCGGACAGCCGGTGCCAACAACTCAGGTACCGGACTTGATCGAGGTCCAGGCCCGGGTGCGGATCCGCTCGATCTTCTGCGGCAGCGGCTGCAACACATACAGGGTCTTCTGCGCTTCGGCGGTCGGGGTCAGGTTGGGGTTGTCACGAATCAGCGGGCTGACCAGTTTCATCGCCGCCTCGTTGGGGTTCGGATAGCCGAGGAAGTCGCTGATCGGTGCCACCACCGCAGGATCGAGCAGGTAGTTGAGGAATTCCGACGCCTCGCTGACGTTGGTCGAACTTGCCGGAATGACGAACGAGTCAAACCACAGCGGCGCACCTTCCTTCGGCAGGCGCCAGTCCACCACCACCCCGTTGCCGGCTTCCCTGGCGCGGTTGGCAAACTGGTAGAAGCTGCCGGAATAACCGATCGCCACACAGATATCGCCATTGGCGATGTCGGTCATGTACTTGGCCGAATTGAAGTAACGCACGTACGGGCGGATCTTCAGCATCAGCGCGCTGGCTTTTTCATAGTCCTGCGGATTGCTGCTGTTGGGGTCGAGACCCAGATAGTCGAGGGCAATCGGCAGTATCTCGCCGGGCGAGTCGAGCATGGCGACGCCGCACTTCTGCAGTTTGGCGATGTTCTCTTCCTTGAAGATCAGGTCCCAGCTGTCCAGCGGCGCATCATCACCGAGCGCCGCCTTGACCTGCGCCGGGTTGAAGCCGATCAGTACGGTGCCGTACATATAGGGCACCGCATACTGGTTGCCCGGATCATTGGCGGTCATCAGTTTGAGCAGGCCCGGATCGAGGTTCTTCCAGTTCGGCAGCTGGCTCTTGTCGAGTTTCTGCAGCGCGCCGGCCTTGATCTCGTTCTCGAGAAAGGTATTGGTCGGCACCACCAGGTCATAACCGGAGTTGCCGGCCAACAGCTTGGCTTCCAGCGCCTCATTGGTCTCGAAAATATCCCAGGTGACCTGGATGCCGGTGTCGGCCTGAAAGGTCTTGGGTACTTCGGGCAGCATGTAGTCCGCCCAGTTGTACACGCGCAACTGGCGCGTTTCGGCACCGGCAGTGCCGGCCAGCAGGGTCGCGCCGCACAGAGCGGCACCAATCAGGCATTGAATTTTCTTCATTATCAGGTTCTCTGCGTTGGTGGTTGACGTGTTGTTTACGCGACCGTTCAGGCCCCGCTGAAACCTTCGAGTACATTCACTGCGTTGATGCCGATCGCCTCGACGGCATAGCCGCCTTCCATGACGAACAGGGTCGGCAGACCCAGCGCAGCGATGCGCCGGCCCATGCTCAGGTAATCGGCGCTGTCGAGTTTGAACTGGGAAATCGGGTCGTCCTTGAAGGTGTCCACGCCCAGCGAGACCACCAGCACTTCGGCCCGGTAATCACTGATGCGCCGGCAGGCCTGCTCCAGCGCCGCACCCCAGACGTCCCAGGCACTGCCGGCCGGCAGCGGGTAGTTGAAGTTGCAGCCGACGCCGGCACCCTCACCGAGCTCGTCGGCATAACCGAGGAAGAACGGGAACTCGATCGCCGGATCGCCGTGAATCGAGGTGAACAGCACATCATTGCGCTGGTAGAAAATATCCTGGGTGCCGTTGCCGTGGTGGTAGTCGACATCGAGGATGGCGACTTTGCTGTGCCCCTGATCGAGAAAGGCCTGGGCCGCAATGGCCGCATTGTTCAGGTAACAGTAACCACCCATCACTTCGGCAGCAGCGTGATGGCCGGGCGGCCGACACAGGGCAAACACGCTGTGCTCGCCATTGGCCATCGCCCGCTGGGCGCTGAGGGCAACCTGCGCGGCACTGTAGGCAGCCTGCCAGGTGCCGGCGGTGATCGGTGCGCCGCCGTCGAAGCTGTAATAGCCGAGCTGGCCATGCAGGTCGCGCGGCAGGATGGAGCGCAGGGTGCGCGCCGGCCAGGTGAACGGCAGCAGGTCGCCCTGCCCGCCATCGTCGACCCAGCGTTGCCAGGCACCCTGGAAGAAATCCAGATAGGCCGGCGTGTGAATGCGCTCGAGCGGCCCGCGACCAAAATCCTCTGGCGCCAGCACCGTACCGATGTCGCGCTCCCTGACCCGCTGCAGGATAAAGTCGGCACGCTGCGGCTTCTCGAAACAGGGCAGCAGCTTGCCGTCGATCAGCTCGCTGTTGCCGTGATGCAGGTGGTGGTCATCGCTATAGAAAGTCAGCATGGATCAGGCTCCGCTAGATGGCTTGCCTGTCACCTTCACCCAATTTCACAGTTGCGAAAACACTGCCTGCGGCCAATAGGGGATCGAAATGGCCAATTTTTACTGGCCACCCCTCGCCCTAGGCGCGGTAGCGACTCGGCGGCATGCCGCTCCAGCGCTGAAAAGCATGGCGGAAACCGGCGGTCTCGCTGAAGCCCAGCGCCTCGGCGACCCGGCTCACCGGCCAGTCCTGCTCGCCGAGCAACTGCTTGGCGCGGGCAAAGCGCAGGTCGTCGAGCAGGCCCTGATAGCTGGTACCCAGCGCCTGCAAATGGCGGCGCAGGGTGCGCGACGAGCAGTGCAACTGCGCTGCCAGCTGCACCAGCGAGGGCGGCTCGGCGAGGTTCACCAGCAGCAGTTCGCGCACCCGCTGCAGCCACTGCTGGCGATTGCTGAACTCGGCATTCAGGCGCTGGCAACGCTCGAGCATTTCGGCGTTGGTCACCGGATCGGCCAGCGGCAGGCGCTGTGACAACAGGCTGGCCGGGAAGGCAAAGCCATTGCGCGGTGCTTCGAACTGCAGGGCGCAGGCAAAGCTCCCGGCATAATGTTCGACATAGGCCGGCGGCGCGTGGCGAAACCGGGCCGCACTGAGCGGCAGCGGCCGGCCCAGCAGGTCCTCGCCAATCAGCTTGAGCGAGGCCAGGCACATCTCCAGATTGAACACTTCCAGGCTGTCCCTGAGGCTGTAATCGCTGGCACTCAGCCAGGCCAGCTCGTCCTCGACGCTCAGCTCAAGCTGGAAATAGGTGCCCAGCAGCGCCGGGTATTGCAACAGCAGGCGCCAGGCCTGGCCAAAGGTACTGCTGGAAATGGCCGCATAACCGAGCATGCCGTAGGCCGAGACATGCATGTGACGGCCCAGTTCCAGGCCGAGTTCGGCACACAACGGCAACGCATTGCGGCATACCTGCTGCTCCTGCAGCCGCGTAATGCGTGCCTGCGGGTTGCCCAACTCGGCCTCACTGATGCCACTGCCATGCAACAGCGCTGCGCGGGTTGCCCGGGGATGGCCGGCAAAATGCTCGAGAAGCATGCTCACCACATGCAGGGTGGTCAGTTTGGAATGCAGCAACATCGGAAATTCACCAGGGTTGAAACGCTTCAGCGCTCGCAAGATACGGACCAGCAGGGATAAATTTTCCAACCGGGCCACCAGCGCCTGATGGACGGTAGCTGCATTGGGCACCCGATGCCATCTTTACGCTATAATGCGCCGCCCCAGGCCGCGCCGTTCGCCGGTCTGAAACGCAAATGCCAAGCCACGCCAACTGCGTGGCTTGTTGGTTTCTGACGCGCCACAGGGCGCACCTGCATGAGGCAAGACGATGAATGCACTGGTTGGCGTGATCATGGGCTCCAAGTCGGACTGGTCCACTCTCAGCCATACCGTGGAGATGCTCGACAAACTCGGCATCCCCCATGAAGTCCGCGTGGTTTCCGCCCACCGCACGCCCGACCTGCTGTTCCAGTACGCTGAAGAAGCGGCCGGACGCGGTATCCAGGTGATCATCGCCGGTGCCGGTGGCGCGGCCCACCTGCCCGGCATGTGCGCGGCCAAGACCCACCTGCCGGTGCTCGGTGTGCCGGTACAGTCGGCCGTGCTCTCGGGGGTCGATTCACTGCTGTCGATCGTGCAGATGCCCGCCGGGATTCCGGTGGCGACCCTGGCCATCGGCAAGGCCGGTGCGGTCAACGCCGCGCTGCTGGCCGCCAGCATCATCGGCCTGCAGCAGCCGGAATATCACACTGCACTGCAGAAGTTCCGCCAGGAACAGACCGATGCGGTGCTGAACAATCCTGATCCGCGCGAGGCCTGAAGCATGAAAATCGGCGTGATTGGTGGCGGTCAGCTCGGTCGCATGCTGGCCCTGGCGGGCACACCGCTGGGCATGCACTTCGCCTTCCTCGACCCGGCCCCGGATGCCTGTGCCGCCGCCCTCGGCGAGCACCTGCAGGCGGACTACGGCGACCTGCAGCACCTGCGCCAGCTGGCCGATGAAGTGGATCTGGTGACCTTCGAATTCGAAAGCGTACCGGCCGAAACCGTGGCCTTCCTTTCGCAGTTCGTGCCGGTCTATCCGGGTGCCGATGCGCTGCGCATCGCCCGTGACCGCTGGTTCGAGAAATCCATGTTCCGGGAGCTCGACATCCCCACCCCGGCCTTCGCCGATATCCAGTCGCAAGCCGATCTGGATCATGCAGTGGCTAGCATCGGCCTGCCGGCGGTGCTGAAAACCCGCACCCTGGGCTATGACGGCAAGGGCCAGAAAGTCCTGCGCAATCTCTCCGATGTACTCAGCGCCTTTGCCGAGCTGGGCAGCGTGCCCTGCCTGCTGGAAGGCTTCGTGCCGTTCACCGGCGAAGTCTCGCTGATCGCCGTACGCGGCCGCGATGGCGCCACCTGCTTCTACCCGCTGGTACACAACAACCATGACAGCGGCATCCTCAGGCTGTCGATCGCCAGCAGCGACCATCCGCTGCAGAAACTCGCCGAAGACTATGCTGCACGGGTGCTCGACAAACTCGACTACGTCGGCGTGCTGGCCTTCGAATTCTTCGAAGTCGATGGCGGCCTGAAGGCCAACGAAATTGCCCCGCGCGTACACAACTCCGGGCACTGGACGATCGAGGGCGCCGAGTGCAGCCAGTTCGAGAACCACCTGCGCGCCATCGCCGGCTTGCCGCTGGGCGCCACGCGCAAGGTCGGCGAGAGCGCCATGCTCAACTTCATCGGCAGCGTGCCGGAGGTGAGCAAGGTGATCGCCATCGAGGATTGCCACCTGCACCACTACGGCAAGGCCTTCAAGGTCGGCCGCAAGGTCGGTCATGCCACCCTGCGCTGCGCCACCCGCGACGTCCTCGACCGGCAGATCATGGCGCTGGAAACCCTGATCGACCAGCAGGCCTGAGCCCGCTCCGCTAGCCGCTGCAACAGATCAAGGGCTACGGAACCACGGCGGCGCAGGCAGGTCTGAGCTGCGTCTTTTCCGGGAGCCACGTCATGCGCCACCTGCTGCTCTGCCTGCTATTCACGCCCTGGCTGGCCCACGCCCAGCTGGCGGAAACCGACTGGCTCGACCTGCTGCCGCTGGCTGACCGGCAGGCACTGGAAGCCATGCCGGAAATCAGCCACGACAGCCCCGAAGGCGACGGCAGCTTCACCGCCCAAGGCGGGCTCAAGCAACAGGATAAAAACCTGCCGGCTGTGATGTATTCGAGCAAGACGGTTGCCACCCTGCAGGGCAAAACCATCCGCATCGGCGGTTATCCGGTGCCGCTGGAAAGCGACAGCCGCGGCCGCAGCACGCTGTTCTTCCTGGTCCCCTACCCCGGCGCCTGCATCCACGTGCCGCCACCCCCGCCGAACCAGATATTGCTGGTGCGCTACCCCGAGGGCATTGCGCTGGACGATATCTATGCACCGTTATGGGTCGAGGGCGACCTGCAGATCGAGCAGGTCAGCAATGATCTGGCCGATGCGGCCTATGCGATGGATGCCAGCAGTGTGCGACTGGTGGAAGAGGCGGATCTTTGAGGGATGGGTAATCCGCTGCGGATTTTTTGGCTGGCATTTAGCTTGAGTGCCGGACCTTGGCGCTTTCCTCTGCTTATTAGGACAGGTTGCGCCTTGCACGGCGCCTCACTTTTCTTGTTTGCCCAAGAAAAGTAAGCAAAAGAAGGGCACCCGAAATACGGCCCATCACTTCGCTTCGCTGCGTTCCGGGTGCGTTCGCCCCATCGACGCTCCAGGGGCACGCTGCGAAGGGCCGTCCCTGGCCCATCGCAGCTCTCGCGGCATCCCTGCCGCTCAACCCCTTCCACACCGATTCCGCTCACCCTCCTGACGGGACTTTCAGTCCGTGCGGGTTGCGATCATTTTCCGATGGCTCCCATGCTCCTGCGTGGGAACGATCCGAAACGCCGATGATGCGGTGGGCACCCAAACGCCCCTTCAGGAGGCCGAGTGCAGGTGTTGCGCAGCAGGTTTCGACGACTGCATGGATGCAGGAGGTAGAGCGACGCAGGATGCCAAAGCCGAGGCAGGACGCCGAGAAAGCCCCGAAGGGCCATGGATGGCCCATCGGGGCGTGCCTGCGGAGCGGCACCGAAGCGAGGGAAGTCTGAGCGCAGCGAGGACCCGGATGCAGGGGCAAGCGTTTTTGCTTACTTTTGCCGCGGCGACTGGCAAAAGTGAGACGCCCAGCAGGGCGGAATCAATGTGTCAGCAAATCACGCTAATCGGTAGGACAATACGGAAGGAGTTTCAGGGATTACCAATCCGTCAGCACCTCACTCCGCACCCGCAACCCCAGCACATGCTCCGCCCCCGGCGGCAGCAGCACGTGATCATCCAGTACATTCGCCGTCTCGATGCACAGCATGCCCTGCCAGGCGTCCGCGTCAAACTGGGTCAGGCGCTGGCTCTTGTCGATCCACGGGTTCCACAGGATCGCCGACGCCGACCCGCTGCTTGCCAGCTCCACACGCCGTTGCCACTGCGGATCCTCCAGCAGCAACGTGGCCGGCAGGCCGTGGTAGATTCGGTCGGTTTCGCCGCTGAACTGCAGGTCGCCCTGCTGTACCCGCGGCGCCCAGTCTTCCAGGGTTTCTATATAGCCGCTGCCGTCCAGTCCGCGTACGCGTACCTGGCGAACATCGCTGACGGCGAAATAGCTGTGCAGCGCCTGGCTGATGGCCAGCGGGGTGCTGCCAGAGTTGTGTGTGCGCAGACGCAGCTGCAGGTCATCGCCCAGGCAGATCTCCAGCCGCACGCTGGCGGCATGCGGCCAGCCCGGCAGACCGTCCGGCAACTCAAGGCCCAGACTCAGGCTGACCTGCCCGCCGGCTTGCTGCACATCCAGCAGCTGCCAGTCCAGCGTGCGCGCCAGACCATGAAACGGCGCCGCACCCTGCACCATCGCCTGCACGGCCGGCGGGTTGCGTTGCAGATCGCCAAACCACGGCCAGCACACCGGCACCCCGCCGCGCACGCCCTGCCCGCGCAGGTAACGCGCCTGATCACTGAGCCAGATCAATGGCGGCTCGCCATGCCGGCGATAACTTAAAAGCTGGGCACCTTGTGCGGCTACCAGCAACTCGGCCTGCGGCGTGCGCACGCGCCAGCAGACCAGCTGTTCCAGCTCGATGCGTTCGACATGGCTTGCAGAAGGGTTGTGCATGGTATTCGTCCATGGCCGGAGGAGGCTGTCGATGGTCGCAGCCTGCCCGGCGTGACGCAATGCGCGGCTCTCGCTGAACCTCGCGATGAAACAACCTGCGCGCGTTTTCCACCCTACAGTTAAGTCAAAGCGATATTCACCGGAGCAACCCATGCGCAAGTACCTCATCGGCCTGCTGATCCTGATTTGCCTCGTCGCAGCGGGCTGGTGGTGGAAGCGCCCGCAAGCGCTGCCGGTGACGCTGGTCGAGGTCGGTAGCGGGCCGGTCGAGAGCCTGATCGCCAACAGCCGCGCCGGCACCCTCAAGGCCTGCCGCCGCTCGCACCTGTCGTTCAAGGGTGGTGGCCAGGTCAGCGAACTGCTGATCAGGGAAGGCCAGCGCGTGGCCGCCGGTGACGTGCTGATGCGCCTGCGCCAGGACGACCAGCAGGCCCGTGTGCTGGAAGCCGAAGCCAGCCTGGCCAGTGCCCGCAGTCTGCAGGCACAGCGTTGCCAGCAGGCCCTGCTCGACCAGCGCGACTACGAACGCCTGGCCAAACTGGAGTCACGCAAACTGGTTGCCGCCGATCGCATCGACCAGGCGCAGACCCGCGCCAACCTGTCGCGCATGGTCTGCAGCGCCAGCGCGCAGCAGATCGCCCAGGCCGAGGCCAGCCTGCAACTGCAGCGCATCCTGCTCGACCAGACCACCCTGTATGCACCGTTTGCCGGCATCGTCGCCGAGATCAACGGTGAACTCGGCGAGTTCGTCACGCCCTCGCCACCGGGCATTCCCACCCCGCCGGCGGTCGATCTGATCGATGACAGCTGCCTGTATGTGGAAGCGCCGATCGACGAAGTGGATGCCGCCCGCGTGCAGGTCGGCATGCCGGTGCGCATCAGCCTGGATGCCCTGCGCGGCCGCCATTTTGCCGGCACGGTGACGCGTGTCGCGCCCTTCGTCCGCGATCTGGAAAAACAGGCGCGCACCGTCGATATCGAGGCGCGCTTTGACCAGCCACCTGCCGATGTGGCGCTGCTGACCGGTTACAGCGCCGATGTTGAAGTACTGCTGGAACAGCACCCGCAGGTGCTGCGGATTCCCACCGAAAGCCTGCTCGACGGCAACCGTGTGCTGCGCTACGACGCCGCCGCCGGCGTGCTGCGCGAGGTGCCGGTTACCCCCGGGCTGGGCAACTGGCACTGGACGGAAGTCAGCAGCGGCCTGCAACCGGGCGACCGCATCATCGGCAGTCTGGATCAGGACGGCCTGAAGGACGGCGTGCGCGTGCAGCCCGCCACACCCGCGGCGGAGCCGCCGCAGTGATTCGCCTGCGTGGCGTGACGCGCTGCTTCCAGCTCGGCGACCAGCGCGTGATGGGCCTGGATGCGGTGGATCTGGACGTGGCCGCCGGCGAATACCTGTCGGTGATGGGGCCGTCCGGTTCGGGCAAATCCACCCTGCTCAATATGCTCGGCCTGCTCGATGCGCCCGACGCCGGCGAGTACTGGCTCAAGGATGAAGCCACCAGCGCACTCGGCGAGGTGCGCCGCGCCGAACTGCGCAGCCGCTGGATCGGTTTCGTATTCCAGTCCTATCACCTGATTCCACGCCTCAGCGCGCTGGAAAATATCGAACTGCCGATGCTGCTGGCCGGCATCGAACCGGCTGAACGCCGCCAGCGCAGTGCCCGGCTGGTGGAGCGGCTGGGTCTGGCTGACCGCGTCAGTCACCGCCCGGCCGAGCTGTCCGGCGGCCAGCGCCAGCGCGTGGCGATCGCCCGCGCAATGGTCATGCAGCCGGCGCTGCTGCTGGCTGACGAACCCACCGGCAACCTCGACAGCCGCTCCGGCGCCGAGGTGGTCAGCCTGCTCGAAGAGCTGAACCGGGAAGGCCTGACCCTGCTGGTGGTGACCCACGATGCCGCTCTTGGCGAGCGCGCCCAGCGCCAGCTGCTGATGCGCGACGGCAAGATCATCTCCGATCAACGCCAGCGCAGGCGCAGCTGATGCGCAGCGCAGATGCCTTGCGTCTGTGTCTCGGCGCGCTGCGCGGGCACAGTTCGCGCAGTCTGATGCTGTTGCTGGCGGTGGCTATCGGCGTGATCGCGGTGAATCTGCTCACCGGTCTCGGTGATGGCGCCCGGCAATTCGTCCTCGGCGAATTTTCCGCGCTGGGGCGCAACACCCTGATCATCATGCCCGGCCGCAAGGAAACCACCGGCGGCATGCCGCCGATTACCGGTCTGGCACCGCGCGACCTGACCCTGCAGGACGCCGCCGCGATCGGCCGCCTGCCACAGGTGCGCAAGGTGGCGCCGCTGCAGGCCGGGCAGATGGAACTGAGTGTTGCCGGGCGCTCGCGCGAAGCCTTCACCATCGGCACCAGCCGCGACTTTTTCGCCATCCGCCAGCTTGCCGTCAGCCAGGGCCAGATGCTGCCCGCACTGGCGCTGGACGAGGCCCTGGCGGTCTGCGTGATCGGGCAGAAACTGCGCCGCGAGCTGTTCGGCCAGCAACCGGCGCTGGGCGAATGGCTGCGTGCCGGCAACCGGCGCTTCCGCGTGATCGGCATCCTCGCCGAGCGCGGCCAGTCGCTGGGTACCGACTTCAGTGAAGCGATCATCATCCCGGTGGCCAATGCCCAGGCGCTGTTCAACCGTGAAGGGCTGTTTCGTGTGTTTGCCGAGGTGCGCAGCCCGGCGCAGATCAACAGCGGCAAGCGGCAGATCCTCGCCCTGCTCAAGGAGCGTCACGAAGGCAAGGAAGACGTCACGGTGATCAGCCAGGACTCGATGCTCAGCACCTTCAACGACATCCTCGGCGCCCTGACCATGGCGGTCGGCGGGATTGCCGCGATCAGCATGCTGGTCGCCGGCATCCTGATCATGAACGTGACCTGGATCGCGGTCAGCCAGCGCACGCCCGAGATCGGCCTGCTCAAGGCAATCGGCGCCAGCGCCGCGCAGGTGCGCCTGCTGTTTCTCGGCGAAGCGGCGTTGCTCGCGGTGAGCGGTGCACTCGGCGGCCTGCTGCTCGGCGAGTTGCTGCTGTGGCTGGGGCGCTGGCTCTGGGAGCTGCCGCTGTATACGCCGATGTGGGCGCGTATCACTTCGCTGCTGCTGGCGCTGGCCACCGCGCTGCTGTTCGCCTGGCTGCCGGCCAGCCGCGCCGCCGCCATGGAGCCGCTGGCCGCCCTGCGCCCGGCCGGAGCCCGCACATGAACTGCAAGCACTATCGCAGGGTGGGCTTCAGCCCACCACAGTATTCATCCTGGAATTGGTGGGCTGAAGCCCACCCTACGTTTTGCCGACCACATATCGCCGCGGAATGTCAGCCATGCTGCGCCTGAGAGATGGCTTGTACCTGACCTCCACGGCCATCGTCAGCCGGCCGTTGCGCAGCCTGCTGACGCTGCTCGGCGTGGCCATCGGCATCGCCGCGGTGACCCTGCTCACGGCGATTGGCGAGGGCTTGCGTTCTTATGTGCTGGACAGTTTTTCCCAGTTCGGCACGCGGATTGTCGCGGTGCATCCGGGCAAGACCCAGACCGGCGGCATGGGCGGCCTGCTTGGCAGCGTGCGCCCGCTGACCCGCGCCGATGCCGAAGCGCTGCGCCAGTTACGCCATATCGAGGCGGTGGTGCCGGTGATCCAGGGCAATGCCGATATCAAGTACCGGCAACTGACGCGGCGCGGCGATGTCATCGGCGGCGGCTACCAGCTGGCCGAGGCCTGGCGTTTCAAGCTGGCGCTGGGCAGCTTCCTGCCGCCGGCCCGCGATGGCCGCTCACCGCCCTATGCAGTGCTCGGCGCCAAGCTGCAGCGCGAACTGTTTGGCAGCGACAGCCCGCTGGGCGAACTGATCCGCATCGGCGATACGCGCTTCCGGGTGATCGGCGTGATGGAAGAAAAAGGCCAGATGCTCGGCTTCGATCTGGATGAAGTGGCCTACATTCCGGTCGACTGGGCGGAAAGCCTGTTCAACCGCGAAGGGCTGATGGAAATCGATGTGGTGTTCAACAGCGGCACCAGCTCCGCAGCCCTGGCCCGGCGGATCAAGAGCCTGCTGCACGAACGGCATGGCGCGGAAGACTTCACCATCACCACCCAGGACGACATGCTCGCCAGCCTCGATCGCATCCTCGGCACCCTGAGTATCGCCATCGGTGCGCTGGGCGGCATTTCCCTGCTGGTCGGCGCGGTCGGCATCCTCACCATCATGACTACCACGGTGGCCGAACGTACCGCCGAGATCGGCCTGCTGCGCGCCATCGGCGCCAGCCCGCGGCAGGTGCTGGGGCTGTTCCTCGCCGAGGCCACCCTGCTGTCGCTGGCCGGTGGCGCGCTGGGTTTGCTGCTGACCGGCATGTTGCTCGGCGGCCTGCATCTGGCCCTGCCAAAAATGCCGCTGGCCTTGCAGCCGGCGTTCATTGCCGGCTCGTTGCTGCTCTCGGCAGTGATCGGCATCCTCGCCGGCCTGGCGCCGGCGCACAAGGCGGCGCAACTGCATCCGGTTGATGCCCTGCGGGGTGAGTAGTAGGGTGTCCGGGCAGTCCAACCGCCGCACAGGAAGCTCTACCCCATGCCCCTGCATTCAAAAAAGCACCATAAACACAACAGTAGCGACGCGCTCTACTCCTCCACCGACATGAGCCAGACGGTGCCCAGGTACGTGTTTCCCGCGGATGAACTGGCACCGCGTGCGGCCTACCAACTGGTGCATGACGAGCTGCTGCTCGATGGCAACGCGCGACAGAATCTGGCGACTTTCTGCCAGACCTGGGAAGAGCCGGAAGTGCATCGGCTGATGGATGAATGCATCGACAAGAACATGATCGACAAGGACGAATACCCGCAGACCGCCGAGATCGAAAGCCGCTGCGTGCACATGCTCGCCGACCTGTGGAACTCGCCCGCGGCCCTCGACACCACCGGCTGTTCGACCACCGGCTCCAGCGAGGCGGCGATGCTCGGCGGCATGGCGCTGAAGTGGAAATGGCGCGAGAAGCGCCGCGCGCAGGGCAAGAGCAGCGACAGACCGAACCTGATCTGCGGCCCGGTGCAGGTCTGCTGGCACAAGTTTGCCCGCTACTGGGATGTCGAGCTGCGGGAAGTGCCGATGCAGGGCGACCGGCTGATTCTCTCGCCGGAAGAAGTGCTCAAGCGCTGCGATGAAAACACCATCGGCGTGGTGCCGACCCTGGGGGTGACCTTCACCGGCCAGTACGAGCCGGTCAAGGCCATCAGTGATGCGCTGGACCGGTTGCAACAGGACAGCGGGCTGGATATTCCGATCCATGTCGATGGCGCCAGCGGCGGTTTTCTCGCGCCCTTCTGCGCGCCCGAGGTGGAGTGGGATTTCCGTCTGCCACGGGTCAAATCGATCAACGCCTCCGGCCACAAGTTCGGCTTGGCACCGCTGGGTGCCGGCTGGATCATCTGGCGCGAGAGCAGCGATCTGCCCGAGGACCTGGTGTTCAAGGTGAATTACCTGGGCGGTGACATGCCGACCTTTGCCCTGAATTTCTCGCGCCCCGGCGGTCAGGTGGTGGCGCAGTATTACAACTTCATCCGCCTCGGCCGCGACGGTTACCGCAAGATTCACGGCGCCTGCTACGCCAGCGCGCAGTATTTCGCCAGAGAGCTGGTCAAGATCGGCCCGTTCGAGATCATCTATGGCGGCGACAACGCTAGTGGCATTCCCTGCGTCAGCTGGAAGGTCAAAGAAGGGGTGGAGCTGCCGTACTCGCTGTATGACCTGGCCGACCGTCTGCGCGTGCGCGGCTGGCAGGTGCCGGCCTATTCGATGCCGGCCGAGCGTGAAGATCTGGTGATCCAGCGGGTGCTGGTACGCCACGGCGTCAGCCGCGACCTGATTGACCTGCTGCTGGAAGACTTCAAACGCTGCCTCGAGTTCTTCGCCAGTCACCCGGTGACGCCGCAACTGCAGCCGGTCGAGGGCAGCGCTTATCACCACTGAGTGAATCGACAGGGCACAGGCCCTGCAAGGGCCTTGCCCCGCCTGGCCGCAGCATTGCGGCCAGGCGGGGCTCAAGCGTCCGGGTAATCCAGACGCGGGCGCGGCGGACTGAAATAGAAGCCCTGGATCAGCTCGAAACCCATGTCGCGGCAAACCTGCAGTTCCTGATGCAGCTCCACACCTTCGGCCACGCAGGCGATGCCCATCGAGCGGGTCATGGCCAGCAGACTGGCGATCATGCTGCGGCGGCTGGCCGGTGCCAGATGCAGGCCCTGGATCAGGCTCATGTCGAATTTCACGTATTTCACCGGCACCTCGATCAGCTCGAGCAGGCGCGTCTGGCCGGCGCCAAAATCGTCGTAGGCCATCTCTATTCCCAGCGCCCACAGCTCCACTGCCAGCTGCTTGAGCCGCGGAATATCGGTCAGCGCATCCTGATGAATTTCCAGCACCATCGGCTGCTGCGGAAACGCCTCGCGCAGGCGAGTCATCGCGCGCATCAGCTGCGCCGGCTGTTTCAGCTCCGCCGGGTGGGTATTGAGGAACAACCGGCAGGCGCGGCCCTGCAACTGGGCATGCGCCTCGGCCACGCCGGCATCGCGCATCAGCAGCGACAGTTCGGCATCCTTGCCCGGCAGGCTTTCGGCGATATGGAACAGCTCCAGCGGGCCGAACGGCAAATCGCTGCGACCACCGCGCCCGAGCAGCTCGTAACCGTACAGCTGGCCCCTGGCGGTGACGATGGGCTGGAACAGGCAGCGCACCTGACGGGCATCCAGCAGTTGCTGCAGCTGGTGCAAGCCGATCGGCAGCTTGCCGGCCTGTGGCTGCGCCACAAACCGGGTGGTGCTCAACTCGTCGTCCACCCGGCACGGCGCCTCCAGCAGGCGCAATTCATGGCTGGCGAAATGCAGCACATCACCATGGCGCAGGACGCTCTCGCCGTGCAGCTGGCAAAGATTGACGAAGGTACCGTTAGTGCTGCCCAGGTCGCGCAGCCACAGCTCGCCGTCGCGCTGGAAAAATTCGGCATGCACCCGCGAGATATCCGGGCGCACGATGGGCAGCGCCAGTGCCGGGTCGCGACCGACCCGGGCGGGAAAGATATTCAACGGCATACGCAGCAAGGCTGTACCGTCATTGCCGAAGTAACCTTCCAGAAACCACTGTATGGACATGTATTTCCCCGCGGAGTCCCGCTGGCACAGCCCGGCCAATCAGCCTTGGCCGTATGCATGAAACTCTCCCGGCAAGAATAACCGAACAGTCGCCAGCTCCGGGCTTTCCCGGCACACTGACTGCAACAATTTTTCATCCGCTGCCGGGCCGGGAGGGCCACCCCATGAAACGCTGGCTGATCACCCTGTGCCTGCTCTGCACAGCGCCACAGGCCGCTCTGGCCGACGCCAACCTGCAGGCCTTTCCGCCCGCCGGGCCGGGCATGACCCGGCATGTCCTGCAACTACCCGGGCAGGCTGACGAAAGCGCCTTGCAGGTTGAGCTGGTCGTCGGCAAGACGGTGGCCACCGATGCACACAATCGCTACTTCCTCGGCGGCCGGATCGAGGCGCAGAGCGTCCCGGGCTGGGGCTATACCCGCTATGTGGTCAATGCGCTCGGGCCGCTGGCCGGCACCCTGATGGCCAGCGACCCGGCTGCGCCAAAGGTCGAGCGCTTCATCAGCCTGGGCGGCCAGCCTTTTCTGCTGCGCTACAACAGCAGACTGCCGCTGGTGGTCTATGTGCCCGAGGGCGCCGAAGTGCGCTACCGCATCTGGTCGGCCGCAGCGACCTTCACCACTCTCGGCGAAGGCTGACGCCCGGCCGTCAATGGACAGGCCGGCCACTGCTGGCTAGTGTTGCACTCAACCGGTAGCCGCCACAAAGGCTGCCGGCAGCACAATTATCCGAAGGTGCGGGGATAGGCAATGGCGCCCGGCCAGTGCAGGCGCACAAGACAGTTCACTGGTGCACTGGAAATTTCTACCTGTACAGCTGATATATCGGTACGGACGACTCTGGAGCAAGCCCATGTACAAACTACTTGCCGTGTTTCTCTGCTGTCTGTTGCTGGAACACCCGCCAGCCCTTGCCGCCCCGCTGATACGCGAGCAAGCACTGACGTTTCCTCAGGGCGCCACCAGTACCACCGTGCAGGACAAGCTCAAGGGCTACCAGATGGTCAACTATCTGCTGGATGCCCGGGTCGGCCAGACACTCACGGTAGACTTCGCGCCGGACAATCCGGACGCTTATTTCAACCTGCTGCCGCCGGGTTCCGAGGAAGCCCTGTTCATCGGCTCGCGCGACGGCAACCGCTTTACCGGTACCTTGCCGGCAGACGGGCAATACCGCATCCGCACCTACCTGATCCGCAGCGCGGCGCGGCGCAAGGAAAGAGCCAGCTATCAGCTCGATATCAACCTTGGTCTGGGCGCCGCGGCAGAAACTCCAGCAGCCTTTGAGCGGAATCTCGATCTGCTCGGCATCAGCTTCAAGGTCCATAGCACCGATCAGGGCTCGCTCAACCAGCTGCAAATCCACCCCTCCGGGTTGAGCGTGGCCAATGCGCCGATCGAACGCGAGATCGATGGCCGCGTGACAGGTGCCGACATAGCCGACCTGAACCAGGACGGTGCGCCGGAACTCTATATCTTCGTGACCTCGGCTGGCAGCGGCTCCTATGCCTCGCTGGTGGCCTACACGGCCAACCGCAGCAAGTCGCTCAGCGAAATTTACCTGCCGCCGCTGGCCGATGATCCGGCCCTGATCAAGGGCTACATGGGCCACGATCAACTGAGTCTGGGCAACGGCGTGCTGCAGCGACGCTTCCCGCTCTACCGTGCCGGCGACAGCAATAGCGCGCCCACCGGCGGTACCCGCCAGATCGACTACCAGCTGGTGGCGGACGAAGCCGGCTGGCAACTCAAGGTAGAGCGCGTGAAGGACTCCTGAAGCTGGGTTAGCATGGCTCTCCACCCGCCGCTGCCCGCCCAAGGAGTAACCGCTTGAATCTGGCCCTGAAGATCACCCTCGCCGCTGCCGGCATCTTTCTCTTCGTCGGCATGATCGGCGGCATCCTCAAGTACCGCGGCATCATGCGCAGCCCCGAGCACTGCGCGCCGGTGTATATCGACATCGCCCACCGCGCTGCGCTGATGTACAGCTTTGCCGCACTGGTGATGGCCGAACTGCTGAAATACAGCCCGTTCTCCGACGCTGTGCAGCTGCTCAGTAGCTGCGCGCCGCTGCTGTTCTTTGCCATCGCGATTGCCCAGTACTTCAAGCTGGGTCTGGCCAACCAGACCGACAACCAGTTCAGGGAACGCAACTTCAGCACCACCTGGGGCATGTTGCTGCTGATCGTTGCCGAAGTCGGCGGCGTCGGCATGCTGCTGTTCGGCTTTATCGCCACCCAGTTCCTCGGCTGGCCACTGGCCTGAGCCGCAACCGCCCCGCGCACTTCGGGAGAAGCTGCATGCGTACAACCCTGAGTTTCATCCTCACCGGCAGCGCCAGTCTGCTGCTGGCCAATAGCGTTCTAGCCGACAGCCCGTCCTACGACTGCAGCAAGGTGGCAAGCACCAGCATCGAAGCGCTGGTGTGCCAGAGCGATGAACTCTCGGCGCTGGATCGGCAGCTGGCTGAGGTGTATGCCGCGGCCAGGAAAAAAGCTGTCAACGCACATCCGCCTACGCTGAAGGCCGAACAGCGCGGCTGGATCAAGGGCCGCAATGACTGCTGGAAAGCCACGGACATCCCCGCCTGCGTCAAGCTCAGCTACCATTCGCGGATTGCCGAACTGCAGGCGCTTTACCAGCTGCTGCCGGGCAAAGGCCCGTTCAGCTTCGGCTGCGACGGCAACCCGCTCAACGAGGTGATCGTCACTTTCTACCCGACCGAGCCGCCGACCCTGGTCGCCGAACGTGGCGACCGCATGTCACTGATGTATGCCTCCCCCAGCGCCAGCGGCGCAAAGTACGAAGGGCAAAACGAGATGTTCTGGGAGCATCAGGGCGAGGCCAGCATTCGCTGGGGTTACCAGGCAGCAGAGATGCGCTGCAAGAAATTGCCTTGATTCCATGCGCTGCTGATGCTGCACTGCAAAGTGACAGTCCGCTAACTGCGGCTCAGCACAGCAACTTCAGCTTCAAGCGAGCAATCCAGTGAAAGCGCCAGACCTTCCCGCCAACGAAGAAGCACGCCTGCTGGCACTGCGCCAACTGGACATCCTCGACACGCCGGCGGAAGAACGCTTTGACCGCCTGGCACGCATGGCGCGGCGCCTGTTTGATGCACCCATTGCCCTGGTCACCCTGATTGACCGCGACCGCCAATGGTTCAAGGCAGCCAGCGCCCCGGACGAGTATGAAAACCCGGGACAGGTGCCGCGTGAAATAACCTTCTGCGGCCACACCATTGCCCAGGAAAAAGTGCTGGTGATTCCCGATACCCTTGCCGATGGGCGCTTTGCCGACAATCCGATGGTCGCCGGCCCGCCCAATATCCGCTTCTATGCCGGCTGCTCGGTCACCGACGGGCACAACCACAATGTCGGCACCATCTGCATTCTTGACCGGACGCCCAGGGACTTCAGCGCCGAAGACATGGCGCTGTTGCGCGATCTGGGGGCCATGGTCGAGCGTGAGCTGCTAGCTATCCACATGGCCACGATTGACGACCTCACCGGCATCGCCAACCGTCGCGGCTTCATGACCATGGCCCAACATGCACTGCAGCTGTGCCAGAGGCAGAAAGTCCCGGCATCGCTGGCATTCCTTGACCTCAACAAGTTCAAGCAGATCAATGACCGCTTTGGCCATGCCGAGGGCGACCAGGCGCTCAGGTTCTTCGCCGCACAGCTGCGCGAGCACTACCGCGAATCCGACCTGTGCGCACGCCTGGGCGGTGACGAGTTTGTCGTATTGCTGACCAACACCGACATTACCCGGGCCAATGAACTGACCGGACGTTTGTCCGCGGCCCTGCAGGCATCAGCGCTGCAGGCCACCACGGAGGGCGCGGAAGCAGCTTCCTACCACCTGTCGTTCTGCCATGGCGTGGTCGAATACGATGCACAAAGACACGCTTCCATCGAGCACTTGCTCGAAGACGGTGATCGCTTGATGTATCAGGACAAAAAACGCTGACGCCTGATCGCAGAGTCAATCGGCAGCAGCACCCGATAAGCGCGCCGCCTGACGCCGAAAGCGCGCCGGGGTCAGCCCGTGCACACGGCTGAAGCTGGTGGTCATATGGCTCTGCGAATCAAAGCCGCACTCGCTGGCAATCCGCGCTATTGGCAGATCGGTCCCGGTCAGTAACTCGCTCACCCGCTGCAGGCGCAATTGCGTCACGTAGCGGTGCGGAGTCATGCCCAGCGAGTCGGCAAACAGGCGGCGGAAGTGCGAGGTACTGACCCCGGCCTTCTCCGCCAGCACCTGGGTGGTCAGCTGGCCATGCAGGTTTTCCTGCAGCCATTGCAGCACGCTGGTCATGCGCCCCAGATGCAGCGCTGCAGGATTCAGCCGGCTACCGGCCACACCGCTGGCCACCCGCAGCAATTGCTCGACCATGATCGCAGCCAGCCGTTCGACGAATGCCGTGTCGGCGGCGCTGCCATGCTGCAACTCATCGACCAGTTGCCGGGCGGCGGCACTGACCAGGGGATCGCTGAACGGAAACGGCTGGCCTGCCGCACCGAGTTTGTGCAGCAAATCCTGCAGGGCAGGCAGGCGGACCCCGGTGAAATGGAAGGCGGCGACATGCACCGCACCGGCAAACACCCAGTCAGTCGAAACCCCGGGTGGCACCAGCAACGAAAGGCTCTGGATGTACTGCGCGCCCGAGCCTTCCTGACGTGCATCGGTAACCGACGCACCGCCCAGATGCACCAACAGCAGCAGGGTTGGCAACGCTGTCAGGGACTCACGGGCGCTGTGCATCAGATAACGCTCGGCATACAGCGGTGTTGCACCCTTGATGGCAGCACTCACCAGCGGCATGACACCGAGTTGCCGGCGCAGCTGGAGCCACGGACTGCTGGGCGCTGGCATGCATCGCTCCACAATGAGCACAATTTGAAAAACATAGCACTATCTTGTGATATTCAGCCAGCCCAGACCCTTCCAGACTGCATGGACTCCCGCAGTCACAATGGAACCGACCCATGCGCGCCCTCCCCCCGCCCCGCCCGGTACGGCACAGCAGCGGATGGCTGTATGCCCTGCTGATTCTGCTGCCGGGCCTCTGTCCTGCGGCGGCGGCCAGCGAGTCGCCGTGGTTTGCCACACTGGGCGTGAGCACCATCAGCTTCACTTCCAGCGCCGACCTGCAAGGCCCGCAAGGCAGGATCCCCGGTGCCGCCATCGATATTCCCGACACCCAGACGCTGGTCGCCGAACTTGGCTACGCGCTCACGCCGGCGGTGGATCTGCGCTTTCTGCTTGGCGTTCCACCCAACCTGAAAGCCGAAGGCCGCGGTTCGCTGCAAGCCGCCGGCACCCTGCTCGAAGCGAGGATTGCCCCGGCCATGCTCAGTGTCACTTACCAGTTCAATCAAGATGGCAGGATTCGGCCCTACATCGGTGCCGGCGTCGCCTACAT